>NZ_JAEUMN010000145.1 GCF_016793225.1 Phenylobacterium sp. | reverse complement strand
AAGACCGGGACGGATCAGGCGCCGCGCGCCGCCGCGCCTATCCCTAAAACAGTTGTTTGAATTCTCCCGAAAGTGCGCGACAAAGGACGCCAGAGAAAAACTGTTGGGAGCGACCCATGACCATGACCGCCGACCGGCCCGCCGGCGCCGCCGCCCAGGCCCAGTCCAGCTTCGGCCTCTCGCCGCAGGACGAGCTCAACGACCTGCGGATGTCCGACAAGGCGCTCCCGCTCTACAACAAGGTGAAGGAGTTCATCCGCGAGGTGGCCGAGCCGGCCTCCGAGGAGTGGCACCGCCTGGGCGAGGGCCGTCCCGACATCTGGCAGTACGCGCCGGGCCAGCTCGAAGTGCTGGAAGCCGCCAAGGAGAAGGCCAAGGCCGCGGGCCTGTGGAACTTCTTCCTGCCCAACGCCGAGACGGGTGAAGGCCTCTCCAACCTCGACTACGCCTACATCGCCGTCGAGCTGGGCAAGGTGCGCCTCGCCTCAGAGATCATGAACTGCGCCGCCCCCGACACCGGCAACATGGAGGTGCTGGAGCGCGTCGGCACGCCCGAGCAGAAGAAGCAGTGGCTGGAGCCCCTCCTCGAAGGGAAGATCCGGTCGGCCTACTGCATGACCGAGCTCAACACCGCCAGCTCGGACGCCAAGAACATCGACACCCGCGCCGTCCGCGTGGGCGACGAGTACATCATCAACGGCGAGAAGCACTACATCTCGGGCGCCGGCAGCCCGCGCTGCAAGGTCATGATCTGCATGGTCCGGACCGGCGGCGACCACGATCCGCCGCACCTCCAGCAGTCGCAGATCCTTGTGCCGCTGCCCTGCCCGGGCGTCGAGATCGTCCAGGGCCAGCAGGTGTTCGGCGACCCTGACGCGCCGCACGGCCACATGCACATCCGGTTCAACAACGCCCGCGTCCCGGCCTCGAACATGCTGCTCGGCGAAGGCCGCGGCTTCGAGATCAGCCAGCTGCGCCTGGGCCCCGGCCGGATCCACCACTGCATGCGCGCCATCGGCTCGGCCGAGAAGGCGCTGGACCTGATGGTGACCCGCGGCATGAGCCGGGTGGCGTTCGGCAAGCCGATCATTCAGCTCGGCGGCAACATCGAGCGCGTCAGCCGCGCCCGCATCGAGATCGAGGCCATGCGCCTGATGGTGCTCAAGGCGGCCAAGGCGATGGACGTCCTGGGCAACCGCGAGGCCCGCGTCTGGATCCACATGGTCAAGGCGATGGTGCCCGAGAAGGTGTGCCAGATCATCGACCAGGCCATCCAGATGCACGGCGCCCTGGGCGTGTCGCAGCACACGCCGCT
The DNA here is from genome assembly GCF_016793225.1 of Phenylobacterium sp. Lineage (GTDB taxonomy): Bacteria > Pseudomonadota > Alphaproteobacteria > Caulobacterales > Caulobacteraceae > Phenylobacterium. The sequence goes on along the minus strand of NZ_JAEUMN010000145.1, from coordinate 40,882 downwards.
CGCCCGCATGTACGCCAACACCCGCACCCTGCGGATCGCCGACGGCCCGGACGAGGTGCACCACATGGTGGTGGGCCGCAACGAGCTGCAGCAGTACCGCGAGATGCCCGACGACCGCGGCGCCTCCGCGGCCGTGTTCCGGAACTAGCCGCGCCGCCCCGGCGACGCCTCGAGGGAGCCCCCGTGCCAACGGGGGCTCCTTTTCGTTGGGGGCGTCCCGCTCGCCGCGCAGTCCTCCCCCACAGGGGGAGGGGGGCGATCCGCGGCGCTCAAGACCCCTCCACCATGCTGACGCATGGTCCCCCTCCCCTTGCAGGGGAGGACCAACACCGCGCCCCCTTCCTCTCCCGCTCGCGGGAGAGGGGGACCGCCCGCCGAAGAGCGGGTGGTGGAGAGGGCAAGCGGCGGCCCCGGCGCGGGGGACGACCTTCGAGATGCTGCCCCAGAGGCGGCAGCGCATTTCCCCGCGGGCTGACGCATTGAGATATGGGTCAGGGGTTCGGACCCCCACGTCTGGTCGAAACGCCCGCCCCCAGCCAAACTTCCCACCTCCCGTCCCACCCCCAACCATGCTGAAATCCCGCAAAACACGGGGAGGGCTGGGATGAAGATGGTTCTGATGGCGGCGGCCGCGGGCGTGGCGCTGATGGCGGCGCCGGGGCTGGCGAGCGCCGAGACGGCCTGCGCTGACCTCAAGGCCGTGAAGCTGCCGCACGCCGAGGTGACGGCGGCGAGCGTGGAGACGGCGGGCGGCGCCGAGCTGTGCAAGGTCTCGGTGGTCAGCCGCCCGACCCGCGACTCCGAGATCGGCATCGAGGTCTGGATCCCGGCGGGCGCGGCGTGGAACGGCAAGTTCGTCCAGCTGGGCAACGGCGGCTTCGCGGGCTCGATCAACTCGGGCTACCTGCGACGCGTCGCGCAGTCGGGCTATGCGGTCGCCGGCACCGACAACGGCCACCGCGCCATCGGCACCTCGGCGTCCTGGGCGCTGGGCCATCCCGAGAAGCTGGTGGACTACGGCTGGCGCTCGCTGAAGGAGACCACCGACGCCGCCAAGGCGCTGATCAAGGCGCAGAAGGCGGGCGGGCCCAGGCTCTCGTACTTCATGGGCTGTTCCGACGGCGGCCGCGAGGCCTTGATGGAGGCCCAGCGGTTCCCCGCCGACTTCGACGGCATCGTGGCGGGCGCGCCGGCCAACTACATGAGCCTCCTGTTCGGCAACGGCGCGGCCCAGCAGCAGGCGCTGGCCCGGCCCGGGGCCTACCTGGACAAGCCGGCCCTGGAGCTGCTGCAGGCGCGCGCGCTGAAGGACTGCGGGGGCGAGGCCTTCGTCCGCGATCCCGCCGCGTGCCGGTTCGATCCCGGGGTGCTCCAGTGCAAGGCCGGTCAGGCGGGAGGCTGCCTCACCGCGCCGCAGGTGCGCGCGGCCCGCGAGATCTACGCCGGCCGGAAGGACCCGCGCACGGGGCGGATCGCGCTGCCCGGGATCTCGCCGGGGGCCGAGGCGCTGACCGGCGGCTGGCAGGCCTGGATCACCGGGCCCAGCCAGGACCGGAACTGGCAGGCGGCCGGCTACCAGTTCGCTTCCAACGCCTTCAAGTACTTCGCCTTCGGGGACCCCGCGTTCGACTTCCTGACGCTGGACCTGGGGGCCCAGTTCGACCGGGCGAAGGCCAAGATGAGCCCGATCATCGACTCCGACGATCCGGACCTGGCGGCGTTCAAACGGCGCGGCGGCAAGCTGATCCAGTACCATGGCTGGAACGACCCCGCGATCCCGGCCGCCTCGTCGATCGTCTACTACGAGGACGTCCGTCGCACGATGGGCGACGTGGGCGGGTTCTACCGCATGTACCTGGTCCCCGGGATGCTCCACTGCGGCGGCGGGGCGGCGCCGGCCAACGTCGACTGGCTGGCGACGCTGGACGCCTGGGTCGTCGACGGCAGGGCGCCCGGCGGGCTCACCGCCACCGGCGCCGGCGGCGCGACCCAGCAGCTCTGCCCGTACCCCTCCGTCGCGCGCAAGGACGCCGGCGGCGCCTGGAGCTGCCCGGCCCCGAAGCGGCGGTAGCGGCCGCAGTCCTCCCCCCCCAGTCCTCCCCCGCAGGGGGAGGGGGACCGCCGAAGGCCGTGGAGGGGGGCTGCCGCCAGCGCCACCGACCCCTCCACCCTGCTGCGCGGGTCCCCCTCCCCTTGCAGGGGAGGACCAAGCGCGTCTCCCCAGTTTGCGGTCAAGCCGACCACCCCGCAGGCCATCCGCCCGGCCCCGCGGCGTCCCCCGGCGGGTCAGAGATCTCTGCGCCCTCTGGGCTCTTATCCGCGCCCTCCGCGGTTCAATCGAGCGCCTGTGGCGTCCATACGGAAGCCCCGCCCCGCAGATGCTCCCCCCCTGGGGGAGCTCGCGAAGCGAGAGGGGGTGGCGGCGCCCGCGCCCGCCAAGGTAGCGCTTGCCGCGGCGGCGGTGTAAGCCGGCCTGGCCTTGCGTTACGCAGCCACCGATACCTCGCCCGACCGCGGTCGTGGCCCCCGCGGCGCTCGCCCGATGCGGCTTGCAGCGCCCTCTCCGTCCCGCGCGCGACGCGCAGTTGATGAGCGACCGGAGGCGGCCTGTGCCCGTCCTCCGGAGCCCATCGCAACTCCGGAGGATTTCCATGACCCCTCTTTCCGCGGCCTTCGTGGTCGCCATGGCCTTCCTGACGGCCACGCTCTCGGGCGTGTTCGGCATGGCGGGCGGACTGGTGCTGATGGGCGCGCTGGCGCTCGTCCTGCCCGTCCAGGCGGCCTTCGTGACCCACGGGCTGCTGCAACTCGTGGCGAACGGCTGGCGCGCCATCCTGCATCGTAGGCACGTCCGCTGGGACATCGTCGGGTGGTACGCGGCGGCCTCGGCGATCGCCATGGCCGTCGTGCTGGCGCTCTCGTTCGTGCCGTCCAAGCCGCTCCTGTTCCTGCTGCTGGGCCTGGTGCCGTTCCTGACCTGGCTGCCGCAGCGCTGGATCAACCTCGATGCGGCGCGGCCGCCGCAGGCCTTCGCCTCGGGGCTGGCGGTGACGGGCGTGAACCTGACGGCGGGCGTGGCCGGGCCGCTGCTCGACATCTTCTTCGTCAAGACCGAACTGAACCGCCACGCCATCGTGGCCACCAAGGCGGCCACCCAGGTGTTCGCCCATCTCGCCAAGATCGTCGTCTACGGCTCGCCGCTGGCGCTGGGGTCCACAGCCGGCGTGGGCCTGCCGCCCTGGTGGGTCTTCGCGCTCGCCGTGCCGCTGTCGATGGCGGGGACCGCCGTGGGCGGCCGGATCCTGGACCGGATGAGCGACGTGAACTTCAAGCGCTGGACGCGCTGGATCGTGACCGCGGTGGGCGTGGCCTACCTGATCCAGGCGGCCCAGCTCTTCGCCGCCGGCGGCTAGAAAAAAGGCCGGGCGCGAGGCCCGGCCAAGTTCTTAGGGAGGAAACGCCCAGGAATGGGCACGCCTCACATATGTCGCCCGGCCGCCGCTGCAAGGGCTGCGGGCGCCGCTTTTTTCCGACGGCCCCGCATCCCGCGGAAGTGGTCTGGCGCTTGGCCGGAAATTGGTCGTTTGGACCAGACCACCAAGCCGGTATGGCGGCCTCTTAACCGCTAGGGGGCCCGCCATGGATCTCAGACCTGAAGTGCTCGCGAACGCCCACGTCCGCCTCGAACCCTTCGCCGAGGCCCACAAGGCCGGCCTGCGCGCCGCCTGCGACGCCGACCCCGGGACCTGGAACGAGCTCTACCCCTACACGATGCTGGGCGACGGCTTCGACGCCCAGTGGGCGCGCCTCACGCGGGAAGCCGAGGCCGGCCAGACGATCCCCTACGCGGTGGTCGCGGACGGCGCCTGCCGCGGCATGACCACCCTGATGGCCATCGACCGGCTCCACGGCACGGTGGAGATCGGCGGCACCTACTACGACCCCGCAGTCCGGGGCGGCGCGGTGAACCCCTCCGCCAAGCGCCTCCTGCTCGGCCACGCCTTCGACAGCGGCGCGATGCGGGTGCAGTTCTGCGTCGACGCCATCAACGCCCGCAGCCGCGCGGCGGTCCTGAAGCTGGGCGCCGTTCAGGAGGGCGTCCTGCGCAAGCACCGCAGGACCTGGACCGGCCGCATCCGCGACACCGTCTTCTTCTCGGTCACCGACGAGGAGTGGCCGGCCGTCCGCGGCCGCCTCGACGCCCGCATCGCCGCGTTCGCATAGGGCCCGCCGGCGCCCCCGGCCGAGCGCGCGCGGAAAGTGGCGCGCGGCGTGCCATGACTTGGCCCGAAGCGCGCGGTCCGGCATGTTCGGCCCAAATGGGGGAGGGGCGAATGGGCGAGCCGAGGATCGGGCGGACGGTGGCGGAGTCGACGCCCCATTGGCCGCAGGCGCCCAGGCCGCCCAAGGGCGCGCCGAACATCCTGGTCATCCTGTTCGACGACGTGGGGTTCTCGGACTTCGGCTGCTACGGCTCGCCCATCCGCACGCCCAATATCGACCGGCTGGCGGCCGAGGGCCTCCGCTAAGCCGGGTTCCACACCACGGCCATGTGCTCGACCACCCGCGCCGCGCTGCTCACGGGCCGCAACCATCACTCGGTGGGCATGGGGTGCCTGGCCAACTTCGACTGCGGCTTTCCCGGCTACCGGGGGAAGCTCGCGCGCGAGGCGGCCACGCTGCCCGAGATGCTGCGCCCCCACGGCTACCGCAACTACATGCTGGGCAAGTGGCACGTGACCCGGCTGACGGAAACCGGACCGACGGGCCCCTTCGACGGCTGGCCGCTGGGCCGCGGGTTCGATCGTTTCTACGGCTTCATGGACGCCGAGACGGACCAGTATGCGCCCGAGTTGGTGCGCGACAACACGCCGATCACGCCGCCGGGGACCTACGAGACCGGCTATCACCTGACCGCGGACCTGACCGACGAGGCGATCCGCTACATCGCGGACCATGTCGCCGACGCGTCGGACGTCCCATGGCTCTGCTGGTTCGCGCCCGGCGCCTGCCACGCGCCGCATCAGGCGCCTGCCGACCTGATCCGGAGCTACGACGCCGTCTTCGAGCGCGGCTGGGACGTGGAGCGCGAGGAGCGCCTGGCCCGGCAGAAGGCCATGGGCCTCGTGCCGCCGGACACCCGGCTGCCGCCGCGCAACGACGGCGTCCGCCCCTGGGACAGCTACCCCGAGGACGAGCGGCGGCTGATGACGCGCCTGCAGTCGGCCTTCGCCGCGATGCTGGAGCACACGGACCAGCACATCGGCCGCCTGGTCGCCTTCCTGGAGGACGCCGGCCTGCGCGACGACACGCTCATCCTGGTGATGTCCGACAACGGCGCCAGCCAGGAGGGCGGGCCGCAGGGGTTCGTCAACGCCATGGGGCCCTTCAACTTCCGCGGCGAGCCGATGGCCGAGAAGATCGCGCGGATCGACGACATCGGCGGGCCCGACACCCACTCCAACTTCCCGCACGGCTGGGCGATGGCCTCGAACACGCCGCTGCGCCGCTACAAGCAGAACACCCATGGCGGCGGCATCCGCGATCCGCTGGTGATCTCGTGGCCGAAGGGGATCGCGGCGCGTGGCGAGATCCGCCCCCACTTCGCCGCGGCCTGCGACCTGGTCCCGACGCTGCTGGAGGTCATCGGCATCGGCCCGCCCGACGAGGTGCAGGGGGTGAAGCAGATTCCGCTCGAGGGCGAGAGCTTCGCGGCCAGCCTGCGCGACGCGGCCGCTCCGGCGCGGAAGAGCCCGCAGTACTTCGAGATGTTCGGCCACCGGGGCCTCTGGCAGGACGGCTGGAAGGCCGTCGCGTTCCATCCGCCGGGATCGTCCTTCGACGACGACGTGTGGGAGCTGTTCCACCTCGACGCCGACTTCTCGGAGAGCGACGACCTGGCGGCCGCCGAGCCTGCGCGCCTGTCCGCGATGATCGACGAGTGGTGGCGGCAGGCCGAGGCGCACCAGGTCCTGCCCCTCGACGACCGCTTCGGGCCGCGCATCATCGAGTACGCCGCCCGCTTCCAGGCGAACCGGCGCCGGTTCGTCCTGCACAACGGCATGGGCCACCTGCCCACCGACGTGGCCCCTGACGTCCGCGCCCGCAGCTACCGCATCGAGGCCCACGTGGGTCTCACGCCCGGCTGCGAAGGCGTCCTCATCGCGCACGGCGACGCCACCAGCGGCTACAGCCTCTACGTCAAGGACGGCCGGCTGCACCACACGCTGAACATCGGCGGCCAGAAGACCACCGTCAGCTCCGGTCCGCTGCCGCCGACCGCCGCCCGGCTGGGCGTCTCGTCCGTGCGCAGCGAGGCGGGGCCGCGCACCTTCACCCTGACCGTGGACGGCGAGCCGGCGGGCGAGACCGTCGCCACGACCGGGTTCGCGACCTTCATTTCCTGGTCCGGGCTGGACATCGGCCTGGACCGCGGCAGCCCGGTCGCCGACTATCCGGCGCCGTTCGCCTTCACGGGGCAGCTCTCGAAGGTGACCGTCGCCATGGATCCCGACCAGGCGCTCGACGGCGAGGCGGTGGGGCAGGCGGAGATGGCGCGGCAGTAGGCCGCCGGGGAGGCCGCATGATCGTCGAGATGAGGACCTACACGCTCGCCGTGGGCGCGACCGCCCGCTACTTCAAGATCTACGGCGAGAAGGGCGCTCCGGTGCAGAAGCGCATCCTGGGGCACATGGTGGGCTACTATTCCATCGAGGTGGGCGAGCTCAACAAGGTCATCCACCTGTGGGCCTACGCCGACATGGAGGATCGGGCTCGCCGCCGGGCGGAGCTCTGGAGCGATCCGGAGTGGCTGGGGTACGTCAAGGAGATCGCGGGGCTGGTGACGGCGCAGGAGAACCAGATCCTCACGCCCGCTCCCTTCTTCCAGCTGCCCCCGCCGGCCTGAGGCGTTTGACTCCGCGGCCGCGAACCCCGACCTAAGCGCCATGATCGACGACCTCTACTCGGGCAAGGTCCTGCGGCTCGCCGCCGAGACGCCGCGGCTGGGACGGCTGCCCGACGCGCACGCCTCGTCCGAGAAGGTCTCGAAGCTCTGCGGCAGCCGGGTGGTGGTGGACGTCAAGGTCGAGGGCGACCAGGTCAGCGACTTCGCCCAGGACGTGAAGGCCTGCGCCCTGGGCCAAGCGGCGGCCTCGGTGCTGGGCGCGAACGTGATCGGCGCCAGTCTTTCCGAGCTGGAGGGAACCCGGGACGCCTTTCGCGCGATGCTGAAGGCGGGCGGGCCCGCGCCCGAGGGCCGGTTCGCCGATCTGGCGCTGCTGGCCGCGGTGAAGGATTATCCCGCCCGTCACACCTCGACGCTGCTCGCCTTCGAGGCGGCGGCCGAGGCGGTGCGCGAAGCGGTCGCGCGGAATGGGGAGCGCAGAGCCTGATGCCGGACTTCATCTTCCTGCACCATGACGACGCGTCCGGGGACGGCGGGCTCGACTGGGACCCCTACCTCACGCGCCTTCGCGAGGCGGGCGTGTTCCAGGGCGGCAGCGAGATCGGCGACGGCGAGTGCGTGAAGAAGTCGGGCGCCGCGCCCGAGCCCACGGCCCACATCTCCGGCTTCATCCGCGTCACCGCCAAGGATTTCGCCGCCGCGCGGAGCCTGCTGTCCGGCAACCCGGTGTTCGAGGCCGGGGGAACGGTGGAGATCCGCGAGCTTCCCCGGGGCTGACGCAGCGGAGCTCCTCCAAACAAGATCTCGCACGTGGATCTGGGTCCCGGCATTCGCCGGGACGGTCGGGAGCCTTTGAATCCCTGATATCGAATTGAGCCGGCTCTAGGCCCGGACCGTGAGCTCGGCGATGCCGATCCCGCCCTCGCCCTTCAGGGCGTAGAGCAGGTACACGCGCCCGTCCTCCTCGTAGATGCACGGGTCGCGCAGCTGGTTCACCGGGTGGAAGACGGCGCTGCGGTACGAGCGCTCGACGGGCAGGTCAGCGCCCTCCCACGGCCGTTCCGGCCGCATCACGACAACCGGCTCGCTGGCCTTCCAGCCCATCCAGTCGCCCGAGATGTCGATGGTCGAGGCCAGGATGCTCTCGGGCGCGTCGCCCACCCGCGTCCAGAAGACGTGAAGGGTGTCGCCGCGCAGCAGGAGCGCGCTGTGGCGCTGGTTCGTCGGGAACAGGCGCGGACCCGTCTCCCAGTCGGTGAACCCGTCTCTCGAGCGAAGGAACAGTCCCGGCATGGCCTGGGCGTAGACCCAGCCCTGGTGGCGGAAGACGCGCATGTAGGAGGGGCCGATCCGGCCCGTGACGGGCTTGAAGTTCACGCCGTCGGGCGAGACGGCCGCCTTGCTGTACTGCTCGTTGAGACCGCCCAGGCCGTGGAAGTACATGACGATCCGGCGGCCGGCCTCGTCCACATGCACGTCGGGCGAGGCCAGGTGCGGCAGGGTCGCATCGTCGATCGGGGCGGGGATGCCCGGCGTGCCGGGCGGCGCCCGGTCGGCCCCGCCGCCGGCGGCCTGCAGTCTCGCCAGCTGCTCCGGCGTCGCCTGGGGCGGCGTCGTGGGCAGGCCCGACTGGGCCAGTTGCAGCGAACCCGGCGCGTGGATTTTCCAGGGGCCTTCGAGCCGGTCGGCGTAGGCGAGCCGGATGTAGTCGCCCTTGTGGTCGGCGAAATAGAGGTAGTAGCGCCCCATCCGGCCGGGCAGCCAGTCCGGGGCGCGGATCAGCGACGGGCCCTCGATGTTGGCGCCCATGCGGGCGTCCATGCCGGGCGTGATGATCGGACGGTCCACCAGCCGGCGGACCGTGTAGCGCGCGCCGGCGGCGAGGGCGGGCGATGCGCCCATCGCAAGGCCGAATCCCGCCAGCGCCCCTCGCCGTGACATCATGCTTCCGTCTCCGTCAGGTCAGAACCGCGCACGCGCCTCCACGGCGATCGTCCGCGGCTCGTTGAGGGCGCACCGCAGCACCGTACCCCCCGTGGCGGGGTTGTTGAGTCCGAAAGCTGCGTTGTTCGGCTGATTGAAGATGACCACGCAGTAGTCTTCCTTGGTCAGGTTCTGGCCGGTCAGGGCCAGCTCCCAACGCTGCTCGGGGCCGCGGATCGCCAGCCGTGCGCCGAACTGGGCGTAGCCGCCCTGCACGGCGTCCGGGTTGTTGTCGCCGGACGCGCTCAGGTTCTGGCTGCTCGTGAAGGCCATGTCGCCCCGGGCCAGCCAGGTCATGCCGTTCGGCAGGTCGCCCACGTACTGCGCCGAGGCCGCGCCCTGCCACTTCGGCGAGAAGGGCAGCCGCTCGCCGGTGAGGTCCTGGATAGCCGTGAAGGCCGGAAGCGGCGGCGCGCCGCGGAAGTCCGTGTACTTGGAGTCCAGGTAGGCGGCGGAGAACGTCAGGGTCAGGGGCGGAAGGGGTCGGCCGACGAGGTCGAACTCGACGCCCTGCTGGCGCACTTCGCCGTTGTTGCGGACCCGGAACTGCAGGCCGTCGTAGCTGCGGAACTGGAACTCCGCGATGTCCGTCCGGTAGACCGTGGCGTTGGCCTGCAGCCGGCGGTCGAAGAACTCGGACTTGATCCCCACCTCGTAGTTCTTGGTGGTCTCGGGGTTGAACGTGCGGTTGACCGCCCCGACGGGGCCCGTCGTGCCGGGGCTGGCGTCGAAGCCGCCCGATTTGAAGCCCGTGGCGTAGCTGGCGAACAGCATGACGTCGTCGTTCGGCCGGTAGCTGACGTTGAACCGGTAGGTGATCTTGTCCTTGTTGTGGGTGAGCGGAGTCACCTCGGGGGCCTGGGCCGCCGCCGGGTTCAGGGTCACGGCGCGGAAGATGCCGTCCTTGTCGTCCTTGGAGTACCGGAGGCCGGCGGTCACCGACAGCTGCTCGGTGATGTTGTACGTGCCCTGGGCGTAGGCCGCGTAGGATTTGGTGGTCTGGCTGAAGAACGACTTCGAGGCGTCCTTCAGCGGGTTCGCCTGGCACAGCGCCACGCGGGCGGCGGTGCTGGTGTTGCGCAGGAACACCGAGCAGAAGGCGGGGAACAGGTCGCCCGCCTGGTTAATGTCGTAGTCCTCTTCGTAGTAGTAGAGGCCCGCCACGAAGTTCGCCTTACCGGCCAGCAGGTCCTTCGGCGAGAGCAGCTGAAGCTCCTGCGAGTGGCTCTGGCTGTCGAAGGTCGACTGCCGGGTCTGGAACGGCTGCGGCACATAGATGCCCGAGTCCTGGTACTGGCGGTCGTGCCAGTCGCGGTAGCCGCTCAGCAGCTTGACGGTGAAGCCGGACGGCAGGTCCCAGGTCAGGTCGCTGGAGACGCCGGTCTGGTAGTCCTGGAGGTCGCCCTCCTCGTTCTGGAAGACGCGCCGGCGGTAGGTGCCGGTCAGGTAGGGGGTCTGGCCCGTCAGCGGTCCGGCCTGATCCGGGTCCAGGCGCGTGCGGAAGTTGGCCGCCGCCGTCGGCGTGACGGTCTTCTCGATGACGGTGGGCGCGATCTGGCCGTCTCCGGTCAGGTGCTGGTAGTCGCCCTTCAGGGTCCAGGTCAGCTCCGGGACGATCTCCCACTTCACGCTCACGCGCGAGGAGAAGCCCTTGTTGCGGCCGACCCGCTTGCCGGTCAGGTCGTTGCGGGTGAAGCCGTCGCCCTCGAAAGCCAGGAGCGAGACCCGCGTCGACAGCGTCTCGTTGATCGGCATGTTCACGATCGCCGAGGCCCGGTTGCGGCCGTAGTTGCCGATCGAGCCGAAGACCTCGGCCGTGAAGTCCGGGCCGGGATCGGTCGTGCGCAGGAGCAGCGCGCCCACCGAGGCGTTGCGCCCGAAGAGCGTGCCCTGCGGCCCGCGCAGGACTTCGACCGAGCTGATGTCGTTGAGGCCCGAGAGGAGCGCGCCGATGCGCGGGACGTAGATGCCGTCCAGGAAGAAGCCGACGCTGGGCTCGATGGCGGTGTTGCCGGCGGTGCCGATCCCGCGGATCTGGACCCGCGTGTTGGTGACCTGGCCCGAGGTGGACAGGCTCAGGTTGGGGGTGATGCGCCGCAGGTCGCGCACATCCTGCACGCCGGCCGCCTCGAGGGCCTTGCCGCTGAACGCGGTGACCGAGATCGGAACGTCCTGCACGTTCTCGGCCCGCTTCTGGGCGGTGACGACGACCTCCTCGACGCCGACGCCGGTGTCGGCGGCCTGGGCATGGGCGGCGGCGGGCGCCAGCAGCGCCAGCGACACGGACCCAAGAAGCATGGAACGAAGCATCTACCCCTCCTCGCAGCGCTGGACGCGCTTGCCTTTATGCGCATAAAGTACCGATGGCTGCGGATGCTGGCAAGCGGGCCGGCGCAGCGTCCAGGGGGGTCGCATGGGGCCAGGAGTCGCGGTCCGTCGCCGCCACGCCGACCATGACGCTCGCGACCAGCTGGTCGAAGCCGCCCGCGCCGAGATGACCGAGGCGGGCTCCCCGAACGTGTCGCTCCAGTCGATCGCGCGCCGCGCAGGCGTGACCGCGCCGCTGGTGACCTATCACTTCGGGACGAAGGAAGCGCTCTTCCTGGAGCTCGCGCGCCGCGACATGGAGCCGGCGATCCGCCAGCTCGAGCGCCTCGCCGCGTCGGACGCCGATCCGAAGGAGAAGCTGCGGCTGCACATCCTGGGCATCGTCCGCAACTATGCCCGCAAGCCCTACCTCAACGGGCTCCTGAACCTCCTCCTGCACGACGAGTCGTCCGACACCTCGAGGACCATCGCGCGCGACATGGTCGAGCCCCTGACCGGCGCCCTCCGCACGATCCTCGAGGATGGCATCCGCGCGGGCCTCTTCCGGCCCGTCGACCCGAGGATGGCCTATCTGATGATCGTCGGCGCGTGCCAGTACGCCTTTTCCAGCAAGCTGAGCGTCACCAGCGTCCTGCCCGACGCAGGATCCCCGCAGACGACCGACGCCTACGGACGCGCCGTCGCGGAGACGTTTCTCAGGGGCCTCGCCGCCGGCTAGTTGGCGGGTCCGCGGCCCTCGCTCCATTTGCGGAGCGCCGCGGCCATGGGGGACTCGAAGGCCCGCACATGAAGACGGTCCCGGACCGCCTCGAGCTGCAGGCCCATCAGCCCCTCCCAGTCGACGCCGAGGAGAAGCGGCGTCTCGCGCCCGTGCATCCAGCCCTTGAAGATGGAGTCCAAGACCAGTTCCAGCCCCTGCGGCCGGTCGATCGCGATCGTCATCACGGTGAGGCCCACCACCAGCGCCGAGAAGGGGTGCCGGAACTGCCCCATCTGGAACGCCGCCAGCGCGATGTCGTCGAGCTGCCCGGCCGAGTACCCCCCCACCACCGCCCAGATGAGGTGGCACTGCAGCGCACGCGCGTTGGTGTAGTCGAGCGGTGCGGGCAGGTCGGCGAGACCGAGTTCGTCGGCGCCGGCAATCTCCCCCGTTCGTCCCCTTGCAGCCATCTCCAGCCGCAGCATCCCGCCCAGGGTGCTCGGAGGATAAGCCGCCAGACGGTCCGGATCGAACGGCCGTGTCGGCAGGCCGCTCGAGGCCGCGGACCCGACGCCCCGCACGTCGCGCGCCGCCGCGGCGGCCCGCACGTTGAGCTCGGGGCTCAGCAGCCCCGCAAGGCGCATGATCTCCTCGGCGAAGGCGACCCGCTGGCGCGAGGCCGCAGGGACGTCCATCACATCCCAGAGGGTCCGCCAGAAGTCGTCGCTGGGCGCGAGCGCGGTCGCGCCGCGGAAGTTGGGGGCGAACACCGGACCGTTGAGCCAGCCGTTCGCCGCATTGTCATAGACGTCCGCCATGCGGGAAGGGTCGCAGATGGCCACGTGCAGGAGCTTGGCGGCCAGCGCGCGCAGACCGACGCCCGTCACCTCGCGCCGGAGACCGGAGGCGAGCGCGCCGGCGTCCCCCGCGCCGGACGTCACCATCCGTTCGAACGCGGCGCGCGTCCTGGTCTCTATCACGCTTCCCCCCCGCGTGGCCCGTGTCGCCCGCGTTTTGAGAACCTTGGTTCGCATTAGGGCCAAGCTTGGCCGCTGTGTCCACCAACGCGCAGTTGCCGCGACTCGCGGGGCGGCGCGGAGGTTCCGTTGCCGTGCGGCCTGTGGTACACGCCCGCCTTCGAGTTCGCCTTGGATTCCGCCATGCTTCGTGCGTCGGACATCGTTGCCCGCCTCGACCGGCCGCGGACGCCGGCGACGGCGACTGCGCGAACTATGACCGCCGGCGCGGCTTGAACCTCTCGGGGTCTTGGGCGTAAGCCCGGGCCTGCAATCGCAAGTCCGCAGCCGGCATGAGCTTCTACGAGAGATGCGTCAGAGGCCTTCTACGCGCCTACAAGCTGACGCTGTCGCCGCTGATCGGGCGGCACTGCCGGTACTTCCCGACATGCTCGGAGTACGCCGCGCAGGCCCTGATCGGCCACGGCCCCTGGCGGGGGAGCGTGCTCACCGTCCGGCGGCTGTGTCGTTGCCATCCCTGGGGCGGATCGGGCTGGGACCCGCCGCCGCCTCCGCGCCCAAAGGCCGAGCGCCGGGCGCGCGACTGGAAGTGTGAAGAGACATGATCGACCTGATTTTCCCCGACGGTTCGAAACGCGAGTTCGAGCCCGGCGTGACGGGCCGCGACGTGGCGGCCTCGATCGCCCCATCGCTGGCCAAGCGCGCCATCCTGGTGAAGCTGGACGGCGAGCTCCTGGACGTGGAGCGGCCGCTGGAGCGAGGCGGCCGGTTCGAGATCCTCGACCGCAACGCCCCCGAGGCGCTGGAGACGATCCGCCACGACGTCAGCCACATCCTGGCCGAGGCGGTGCAGGAGCTGTTCCCCGGCACGCAGGTGACCATCGGCCCGGCGATCGAGGACGGCTTCTACTACGACTTCGCTCGCGACGAGCCGTTCAGCCTGGATGACTTGGCCAGGATCGAGCAGCGCATGAAGGAGATCGTCGACCGCGACGAGCCGATCCGGCGCGAGGTCTGGAACCGCCAGGAGGCGATCGCCCACTTCCGGTCGATCGGCGAGGAGTACAAGGCGCAGATCATCGAGGGCATTCCCGGCGAGGAGCCCATCACGGTGTACCGCCAGGGCCAGTGGAAGGACCTGTGCCGCGGGCCGCACCTCCCGTCGACGAAGGCGGCCGGCAAGGCGTTCAAGCTGACGAAGCTGGCGGGCGCCTACTGGCGCGGCGACAGCAACAACCCGATGCTCCAGCGCATCTACGGCACCGCGTGGGCGAGCGAGGCCGACCTCGAGGCCTACCTGAAGCGGGTCGAGGAGGCCGAGAAGCGCGACCACCGCAAGATCGGCCGGCAGATGGACCTCTTCCACATGCAGGAAGAGGGCCGGGGCATGGTCTTCTGGCACGAGAAGGGCCTGACCCTGTGGCGCACGGTGGAGGCCTACATGCGCCGCCGCCTGGCCGACGCCGGCTACGTGGAGGTCCGCACGCCGCAGGTGCTGGACCGCGTCTTCTGGGAAAAGTCGGGCCACTGGGAGAACTACCGGCCCAACATGTTCGTCTGCGAGACGGTCGAGGGCGAGGAGCTGGCCCTGAAGCCGATGAACTGCCCGGGCCACATCCAGATCTTCAGCTTCGGCCAGAAGAGCTACCGCGACCTGCCGCTGCGGATGGCCGAGTTCGGCGCCTGCCACCGGTACGAGCCGTCCGGCGCCCTCCACGGGCTGATGCGGGTGAGGGCGTTCACGCAGGACGACGCGCACATCTTCTGCCGCGAGGACCAGATCGTCGACGAGGTGGCCTCGTTCATCGAGCTGGCCACGTCGATCCACGAGGACTTCGGCCTGGTGCGCGACCACATCACGCTGGGCACGCGGCCCAACCCGCGCGCCGGCACGGACGCGTTCTGGGACATGGCCGAGGCGCAGCTCCTGGACGCCGCCCGCAAGGCGGGCGTCGAGCCGGTGGTGGCCGAGGGCGACGGGGCCTTCTACGCGCCGAAGCTCGACTTCCAGCTCAAGGACGCCATCGGCCGGTCTTGGACGTGCGGGACGATCCAGAACGACTACGTGCTGCCGGACCGGCTGGGCGCCGAGTTCGTCGGCGAGGACGGGCAGAAGCACAAGCCGGTGATGCTGCACCGGGCGATCCTCGGGTCGTTCGAGCGTTTCCTCGGCGTGCTGATCGAGAACTACGCCGGCGCCTTCCCGCTGTGGCTCTCGCCGGTGCAGGTGGTGGTGGCGACGATCACGTCCGACGCCGACGACTTCGCCCTGAAGGCCGCCGCCCGCCTGCGCGCGGCCGGCCTGCGGGTCGAGACGGACCTGCGCAACGAGAAGATCAACTACAAGATCCGCGAGCACAGCCTGGCGAAGACGCCGGTCATCGCCGTCGTCGGCCGTCGTGAGGCGGAAGAGGGCAAGGTGGCCCTGCGGCGCCTCGGTTCCGACGGCCAGCAGATCCTGGGGCTGGACGAGGCCTGCAACGTCCTTGCCTTGGAGGCCCTTCCGCCGGACATTGCCCGGGGACGGGGGCATGACGCAGCGACCGTGGGGACGGCCGCCGGCGGGGAGGTTGGATGAACGGCGTCGTCGCCCCGGTGATCGCTGCGGAAGCTGCGCCGGCGGGAGAGATCCTGCGGTCGCGCCGCAGCGTGTCGGTGGTGATGGTGACCTACTTCACGGGCGAGGCGCTCACCGAGAGTCTCGCCTGCGTCCTGAGCGACCCGCTGGTGGACGAGTTCGTCATCGTGGACAACGGCTCGGCCCCGGCCGAGGCCGCGCACCTGCGGGATCTGGCCGAACGGGACGCGCGGGTGACGGTCGTGAGCGGCCACGGCAACGTCGGTTTCGCCCGGGCGGCCAACCTGGGCGCGCGGACCGCCAGGGGCGAGCTGATCGTCTTCCTCAACCCCGACGCCTTCCTGCAGCCGGGCTGTATCGCGGCCCTCGCGCGCGAGATCGAGGGCCGGCCGATCCCCTGCATCGTGGGCGGCCGGGTGCTGAATCCGGACCGCACCGAGCAGCGCGGCGCGCGGCGCGGCGAGATCACGCCGCTGTCCGCGCTCATGAGCATGAGCGGCCTCGCGAAGAGCGTGCCGGCGCTTGGCCGCTACGAGGTGCACTGGGAGGGCGAGCGCCTGCCCGACCGCGCGGCGCCTGCGCCGACCATCTCGGGCGCGTGCTTCTGCATGCGGCGCGAGGACTTCGACTACGTCGGCGGCTTCGACGAGGACTACTTCCTGCACGTGGAGGACGTCGACCTCTGCTGGCGCGTCCGGCAGATGGGCGGCGAAGTCCTGTTCCACCCCCAGGCCGAGGTGATCCACATCGGCGGCACCAGCCAGACCAGTCCGCTGAAGGTCGAGTTCCACAAGGGCGTGGGCCTGGCCCGCTACTTCCGCAAGCGCGCCGAGACGGGCGGGCAGAAGCTGGGCGCCTGGCTGCTGGCGCCGCTGGTCGTCGCAGCCGCCGTGGCCCGCCCCCTCGTGCGGCGGCTTCAGCGCGGCAGGTAGGCGTTCGGCTCCACGAGCTTGAGGCCGGGGGTCTCGGCCACGCACTGGCGCAGCAGGAAGGTGTGGCCGGCGCCGTAGAACACCACGACGCGGTCGCCCGGCTTCGCCGCCTGGACCAGGTTGGCGCAGATCGCGAAGTTGCGCCGATACCAAGCGGTGAGCAGGTCCACGCCCGGCTGCTCGGTCCCGCCGCCGACGCGCGCCATGGCGCGATAGAACGCGTTGTCCCGGGCGATCCGGACGGGATCGTTCAGATAGCGCAGTGTGGGCGCGACGCCCCTCGCTCGGAGCAATCCGCTCTGCTCGGCTACCTGCGCGGCGATCTCGCGCTCGGCGTCGTTGAGCACGCCGGTCTGGCCGTGCGCCTGGGCGTAGGCCTGGACAGCCTCGTAAGGGAAGTCTCCCTCCACATCGATGCCGATCATGCGGGCGCCGGTCTGCTTCGCCAGGCGGAAGCCGAGCTGCACCACCTCGTTTCTCGACGCGGGGAGAGCGCCCTCCAGGTACGTGGCATAGCGCTCGGCCACGGTCCCGGCCGGCCACTCGGCCGCGACCACCGTGGGCCGGAACCTCGCCAGCCCGTCGGTCACGCGCTGGATCTCCGCCTGGCGGGCCGGCGTGAGGACGTCATCGACCTCTGTGTTGTGCAGGTCCGCTCCCGGGTTGGACATGTGGAAGTCGCCCACGATCATGACCTCGACGGGGGGCGAGGCCGCTTCGGCGACCAGCGGCGCGGCCGCCACGGCGCAGGAGGCGGTCAGACTGGCGAGCAGGGGCAGGACGTCTTGCATGACGACCGGCCGAATAGCTGCGCCGCGTCGGCGCGCACAGTTAAGTCTTGTTCAGCTGGCCGCCTCGGCCCGCGCCTGGGGAAACGCACCGGCGCGCGCCACCGAGGAGGCCACGCGCTTGCCCAGCTTCTCCGAGGCCCAGTTGCCGATCTCGATGAGCTGGCCCAGGTCGTAGCCCGTCTCGAAGCCCGCGCGCTCCAGCATGTAGACGAGATCCTCGGTGCCGATGTTGCCCGTGGCGTTGGGGGCGAACGGGCAGCCGCCCAGGCCGCCGACGCTGGCGTCCAGGATATCGACGCCCGCCTCCACGCCGGCGAAGGCGTTGGCCAGCCCCGTGTTCCGGGTGTCGTGGAAATGCAGGCGCAGCGGGATGTGGCCCGCGGCCTTCCGGGCGGCTTCGACGCGGCGGCGCACCGTCCACGGGTCGGCGACCCCGATCGTGTCGGCCAGCGCGATCTCGGCCACGCGCATGTCGGCCGCCGCCCTGACGATCTCGACCACGCGCTCTTCCGGCACCTCGCCCTCGAACGGACAGCCGAAGGCCACCGAGACCGTCATGGTGACCGGCGGGTCCTCCTTGCGGCGGACGCCCATGATGTTCGCCAGGGCCGTGACCTGCTCGTCGACCGAGGCGCCCTGGTTGCGGATGCCGAACCCGTCGGTGGCGCAGACCACCACATTGGCCTCGTCGCAGCCCGCGTCGAGGCAACGCTCCCAGCCGCGCATGTTCAGCACCAGGCCGATGCGCGAGCGCCCGTCCTTGTGGGGCAGGGCGGCCATGATCTCCTCGGCGCCGGCCATCTGCGGCACGCGCTTGGGATTGACAAACGAGACCACCTCCATGCGCCGCGCGCCGGCGGCCTCGAGCCGCTGGATCATCTCCAGCTTCTCGCCGACGTCGAACAGCGTCTTCTCGTTCTGCAGGCCGTCGCGGGGCCCCACTTCGACGATCTCGATCCGCCGCGTCATCGTCCTGCCTCGTCCGCCATCTTCGCCGCCACTTCGGGCGCCACATAGACCCTAAGCGCCATCGGATCACCCTTGGAGTAGTTGACCCCGGTCACCTCGGCGACCTGCCTGGCCTGGACGCCGCGGGCGGCGAGCTGCCGGCGGAACTCGGCCTCCTCGCGCGCCTCGACGATCGCGGGCCGCCTCTCCAGAACGGCCTGGGCCGCCTCGGCCGGGCCGTCGAGTTCGGTTGCGGTGCCCAGCGCGAACACCAGGCTCGGCTCGGCGAAGCCGGCGACGGCCACCGGCGCTTCGGCCAGTCCCTGCCTGGGAAGCAGCCGGGCCTCGTCGAGCGCCCGCTCCAGCCGCGGCGAGAGCCACAGCGGTTCGAGCCGCGGGGCCACGCCGGCCGCCAGCACGCCGTGTCCGAACAGGCCCAGGACCAGCGCCGCGGCGGCGGCAGGTTCGGGCGCCCGGCGCAGCATCAGGTAGGCGCTGGCGAGCCCCGCGGCGGCCAGCAGCGCGGCGGCCACCGTCGCCGGCCAGGCGTCGGCCGTGTCCCCGTACTGCGACAGCAGGTAGAAGATGCCCGCGGCGAGGCCCAGGCCCACCGCCCCGGACAGGGCGGCCCCCAGCCACCGGACGGGGCCGGCGAGCGGCTCGGCGAGCGCCCGCGCCGCCAGCCAGGCCAGGGGCGCATAGGCCGGCATCAGGTAGTGCGGCAGCTTGGTGGGCAACAGCTCGAAGGCGATCCACGTCGGCACGAGCCAGGCGACGGCGAAGCGGACTCCCGGCTCGTCCCGGCGCCGCCACGCCACCAGCGCGGCGGCGGGCAGCAGCACGGTGATCGGGAAGGCCAGGATGGGGGTCAGGAGCGC
Source organism: Phenylobacterium sp. (assembly GCF_016793225.1). GTDB lineage: Bacteria > Pseudomonadota > Alphaproteobacteria > Caulobacterales > Caulobacteraceae > Phenylobacterium. The sequence continues at coordinate 21,860 of NZ_JAEUMN010000145.1, read as the reverse complement.
ATGGTAGCCGGGCGGCGCGCCGTGGGTTTCCTGCCCCCCGGCGAGCTTCGGCGCGAGGTCCGAGCCCACCGCCTCGGTCCAGAACCCGCCGTCGGTCGCCACCGTGACGGCTCCGGCCCAGGGGCCGGCCACGGCGAGGATGATGACCAGTCCCCACCACCATCTCAGGTCGGCGAGCCAGCCCGCACGGCGGTCCCACAGGGCGAGGGTGACGATGGTCAGGGTCGCGACCAGCAGGCCGACCGGTCCCTTGATGAGGATGGCGGCCGCCAGGGCGCCCCAGAAGATCCAGACCGCGCCGCGGGACGAGGCCGGGCCGCCCCGGTGCGCGGCGTAGATGCGTCCCAGGGCCGCGAGCGCCAGCGTCGTCGCGCCCGCGAGCGCCGCGTCGGTCTTGGCGATGAAGGCTTCGGTGGAGAGCAGGAAGCTGGCGCCCAGCAGCGCGCCCGCCACCAGCCCCGCGCGGGCCCCGAAGAACGCGGACGCCCCCCAGGCGCAGGCCGCGGCCGCCAGCATGGCCCCCAGCAGCGACGGGAGCCGGTAGGCCCAGATCTGCCGCGCTTCCGGCGCGGAGACGGCGCGCACGCTGACCGCCTGAAGCCAGTGGATGCCCACCGGCTTCTTGAACCGGGGCGCGTCCTGAAAGCGGATGACCACATAGTCGCCGCTCTCGATCATCTGGGCCGTGGCCTGGGCGAAGCGGCTCTCGTCGCGATCCAGCGGCGGCACCGCGACCAGGCCCGGCAGGCCGGCGAGGAAGGCGATGAACGCCGCCAGCGCCGGGCCGCGCCAGCCCCCGCTCCACCGATCCAGCCTCTCGCCCAGCGTCATCCCGCCCAGATAGCACGATCCTTTCCCGCCGCGCCTTTTCCGCTATGGAGGTCGCGCATGGCTTTCGCGCCGGACATCTCCGTGGTGGTTCCCGTCTACGACGAGGAGGGCGCCGCGCCGGCCCTGGCGCGCGAGATCGCCGCGGCCTTCGCCGGCCGGGCGTTCGAGATCCTGTTCGTCGACGACGCCAGCCGAGACGGCACGAGGGCGGCGCTGACGGCCCTGCGGGCCGAGATCCCGCAACTGCGCGTGCTCGCCCACCGCAGCAACGCCGGGCAGAGCCGTGCGCTGCGGACGGGGATCCTCGCGGCCCGGGCCCCGATCGTGGTCACGCTGGACGGGGACGGACAGAACGATCCGGCCGACGGCCCCGCGTTGGCGGACGCGCTGGCCGCCGGCCCGCCCGGGCTGGCGCTCGTCGGCGGCGAGCGCGTGAGGCGCCAGGACAGCCGGGCCAAGAAGGTCGCCTCGCGGATCGGCAACGGCGTGCGGAGGCGGCTTCTGGGCGACACCGCCAACGATACCGGATGCGGGCTCAAGGCCTTCCGCCGGGACGCCTTCCTGAGGCTCCCGTACTTCGACCACATCCACCGCTACCTGCCGGCGCTGATGCTTCGCGAAGGCTATCAGGTGGCGTTCCGGCCGGTGGGCCATCGCCACCGCCAGAGCGGCCGCTCGAAGTACACCAACCTCGGCCGGCTCGCGGCCTCGCTCAGCGACCTCCTGGGCGTGATGTGGCTGCAGTCCCGGGCGCGCGATCCGGGCGGCGTCGACGAAGCCTGAGCGGCGCCCCGGCCCGACTCAGGTGAAGGCGCTGAGGATCAGCGTGACCACGGCGATGTCGACGAAGCGCGAGAGGAAGACGAGCATGTGCGGCTCCGTGGCGGGCAGGGTCGAACTTGGTTAAGCAAGTCCGGCGCCAGCCGAGCCGGAGCCCATGGCCCTCTTCTTCGACGCCCCCTGGTTCGATGAAAAGCTCTCGGAGCGGGGCCTCTCGCGCGCCGTCATGGCGGCGGTCGGCGGCCTGGGCGAGGCCGAGCTCGCCGAGGTCTTCAAGGACCAGAGGGAACTTTCCGCCGGGCAGGTGGCGGCCTTTGCCGAGCTGCTGGGCGTCACGCCGGCCGAAGTCGCCCACCGCGCCGGGGTCTCGACACCCGTCCCCGCGTCCTCGCCGGACGCGCGGATCGCCGAGCTGGAGCGCCGCGTGGCGGTCCTGGAGGCGGAGCTGAAGCGGCTGCGGGGCTGAAGGCTTCGTCGTCCCCGGCGCGTCCGGGGGGGGCGAGGCGGAGATGCGGGCTTCAGACCTCGGTGCGGCCCAAAGTCCCCTTGCGCGCGCGCCGGTCGAAGCTGCCGGACCACTCCACACGGTTGTAGGCGGCCTGGGCGACGTTAACCAGGGCGGGCCCGGCGCGCAGGCCGCGGCGCTGGCCGTCCTGGCCCATCAGGTGTGCGGCGAGCTCGCTGTGGCCGGGGCGGGTCTCTTCGCGGAAGGTCCGGTGGGCCGCGATCGGCGCGACCGGGACCGGCAGGCCCGTCGTGGCCGGTCCGCCGGGCGTTTGCGCTCGGCCCGGAGAGGTCCTCGACGCCGAATGCGCCTGGACCGCACGTCGGACGCGGTCAATGCGAGACATCTTGCCGCACAACCTGCAATGCGTGGGCCACAACCGGCCCTTGTCGACTCAGCCCTTGGCGAGCTTGTCGAGCTGAGCCTGCATCTCCGACATCTGCTTGCGCAAGAGTGTTAACGCTTCCTCGCTAGCGGATTCGCTTTTCGGTTGAGTCGCCGGCGCCTCGTCGGGGCGCTGCTGGGCCGGGGTCGGCGGGGCGAACGCGAAGGGCGAGAACATCTTCATCGCCCGGTCGAAGAGCTGCAGGTTCTGGCGGATCTGCTCCTCGTAGGCCGCCATGCCGCCGGCCTGGCCAAAGGTCGAGAGCTGCTGACGGAGCCGCTCCTGCTGCTGGGTGAAACTCTGCATCGAGAGCTCCAGGTAGCTGGGCAGGAACGCCTGCATCGAGTTGCCGTAGAAGCTGATGAGCTGCCGAAGGAACTGGATCGGAAGCAGGTTCTGGCCCTGGCTCTTCTCCTCCTCCTCGAAGATGATCTGGGTGAGGACCGTGCGCGTGATGTCCTCGTTGGTCTTCGCGTCGTAGACCACGAAGTCCACGCCCTGCTTCACCATTTCCGAGAGATGCTCGAGCGTCACGTAGCTGGACGACGCGGTGTTGTAGAGCCGCCGGTTGGCGTACTTCTTGATGACGACGCGCTCGCCGGACGCCGCGTCCGAGCCCGTGCCCTGGGTGTCAGCCATCCCTGATCCTTGTCGTGGCCCCTGAAGCTGGAGGCCCTCTTTCGCAGCGCACTATCGCGCATGCGAGCGCATAAGCAAATGGCATCGCCAAAAGCGCGAAAGCGCCTTGCCGTCCGTCGGCGGCGAGCCGATAGATGAAGGCAGGGCCGTCTGAAAAAAGCTTCGGGATCAACCATGACCGACATCGTCATCGTCTCCGCCGCCCGCACGCCGGTGGGCTCGTTCAACGGCGCGCTGTCCGGCCTGCCGGCCCACGACCTGGGCAAGGCGGCCATCCAGGCCGCGGTGGAGCGGGCCGGCATCCAGGCCAGCGACGTCCAGGAAGTCATCATGGGCCAGGTGCTGCAGGCCGGCGCCGGGCAGGGTCCGGCGCGCCAGGCGGCGGTGAACGCCGGCATCCCGGTGGAGGCTCCGGCGTGGAGCCTGAACCAGCTCTGCGGTTCGGGCCTGCGCGCGGTGGCGCTGGCGGCCCAGCAGATCCTCGACGGCTCGGCCGACATCGTCATCGCCGGCGGCCAGGAGAGCATGAGCCAGTCGCCCCACGCCCAGCAGCTGCGCGGCGGGCAGAAGATGGGCGACCTGGCCCTCGTCGACACCATGATCAAGGACGGCCTGTGGGACGCCTTCCATGGCTACCACATGGGCCAGACCGCCGAGAACATCGCCGCCCGCTGGCAGATCACCCGCGAGGACCAGGACAAGTTCGCCGTCACCTCCCAGAACCGGGCCGAGGCGGCGCAGAAGGCGGGCAAGTTCAAGGACGAGATCGTCCCGGTGACGATCAAGGGCCGCAAGGGCGACACGGTGGTGGCCGACGACGAGTACATCCGTCACGGCGCGACGATCGAGGCGATGGCGGGCCTGCGGCCGGCGTTCAACAAGGAAGGCTCGGTCACCGCGGCCAACGCGTCGGGCCTGAACGACGGCGCGGCCGCCCTGGTGCTGATGAGCGCCGAGGAAGCCAAGAAGCGCGGGCTGAAGCCGCTGGCCCGGATCGCGTCGTGGGCCCACGCGGGCGTCGAGCCCGAGATCATGGGCACGGGTCCCATTCCCGCCAGCCGCAAGGCGCTGGAGAAGGCCGGCTGGAGGGTGAGCGACCTCGACCTCGTCGAGTCGAACGAGGCGTTCGCGGCCCAGGCCCTGTGCGTCGTGCGCGAGCTGGGGCTGGATCCGGCGAAGGTGAACGTGAACGGCGGCGCGATCGCCATCGGCCACCCCATCGGCGCCTCGGGCGCCCGGATCCTGACCACGCTGCTGCACGAGATGAACCGCGGCGACGCAAAGAAGGGTCTCGCGACGCTTTGCGTCGGCGGCGGCATGGGCGTCGCCATGTGCGTCGAGAAAGTCTGATTGTCCGAGCGGCGGACCAACCGCCCCCGGGGATGAGTTGCGCAGGGAGGTAAGGACGGCATGGCCAGGGTAGCGCTGGTCACGGGCGGAACCCGTGGCATCGGTCGGGCGATCGTCGAGCGGCTGTGCGCCGACGGGATGAAGGTGGCGGCCGGCTATTCCGGCAACGACGCCGCGGCCGAGGCGCTCAAGCGCGAGACCGGCGCCATGGTCATCAAGGGCAACGTCGGCAACTTCATGGACTGCAAGCACGCCGCCGAGGCCGTCGAGCGGGAGCTTGGGCCCATCGACGTGCTGGTGAACAACGCCGGCATCACCCGCGACGGCGTCTTCCACAAGATGACCTCGGAGCAGTGGAGCGAGGTCATCCGCGTCAACATGGACTCCCTCTTCAACATGACCCGCCAGGTCATCGAGGGCATGCGCGACCGCGGCTGGGGCCGGATCGTCAACATCTCGTCGATCAACGGCCAGAAGGGCCAGATGGGGCAGACCAACTACTCGGCCGCCAAGGCCGGGATGATCGGCTTCACCAAGGCGCTCGCGCTCGAGAACGCCCGCAAGGGCGTCACCGTGAACTGCATCGCCCCCGGCTACATCGACACCGAGATGGTGCAGGCCGTCCCCGAAAAGGTTCTGGAAGGGATCGTCGCGCAGATTCCGGTGGGCCGACTCGGGACCGGCGACGAGATCGCCGACATGGTCGCGTTCCTGGCCGGCGAACGGGCAGGCTATGTGACGGGGGCGACGCTATCCCTCAACGGCGGACAGTACATGGTCGGGTGAAAGCCCTCGCCGCGTCGAAAAAACGCCCCGATCCACGGGCATCTGCTGACCTGTCATGAAAGGTGAGCGGACGGCGTCGAGGAGGGCCATGGTGGCGGCGCTGCTGGGCGCCGTGGCGCTTGGCGCGCCCGCGGCGGCCGACGCCGGCCCGGTCGATCGCCTGCGGGACAGCCTGGCCAGGCGGTCCGGCGGCCAGGTGGCCGGCCCGCCGGTCGCCCGCTTCGTGTCCGAGGAAGGCCGGGTCTTCGTCCTGGACCGCACCCAGCCCACGCCCATGCTCAAGTTCGAGGACAGCCCCGAGGTGTGGGTGCTGGCCCCGAGCCCCGCGCCCCGCGGCGACGTGATCTACAAGGACGAACTGGGCGAGCCCGTCCTGCGCGCCACCCGCCTGGGCGGGCTCACCCTCTTCTCGGACGAACGGCCCAACGGCGAGGCCGTCTCGCTGGCGGGCGGCGGCTTCCCGCTGCGGCTCGCGCCGCTGAGCCCCGGCGCCCTCGGCGAGCGGCTCCTGCAGGCCAGCTACCGCTCGGGCCGCGTGGCGCGGCGCACGATCGTCTTCGAGGCCCGCCGCGTGACGCCCGCGGGTTCGGCCCTGGTGGGCGACGCCGCCCTCGTCACCAGCCTCGCCTTCATCCGCATGGCGGCCGAACGCCGCGGCGGCCGCAGCGTCTTCGGCCAGTTCAACATCGTGCGGTTCGAAGAGGGCAAGAAGCCCACCGTGACCCTCAAGGACGGCGTGCTCCGCATCGTCGTCGCCCCGTCCCAGGGTCTCGCGGGTCGCCCGTCGTCGAAGCGCATCATGCAGGTCGCGGCGGGGCGGTAGAGGGACAATGTTCCGTCTCTGTTCTTGACAAAACGGCCTTTTTCTGAGACCCTTTTCTCTTGGGCTTCTCAGCATGAGGCCACACGTCGAGGAAATCCATGGTCAAGCCGTCGTCGCGCGAACCCGCGCGATCGTCTTCAGATCCTCGTATGCCGCCTCCCGGCGTTGGTGGCGTTTTCCCTCACCCGTTCTCCAGCTTCCCCACATCATCGTCCCTGCTGCTGAGCGCCCTTCGCCAGGCTTCGCCGAGCCTGAGGATGACCGTTTCGCGAGGTGGTCAGACCTTCGTCGAGGTCGACAATGGGCGCGCCAACGTCTTGATCCCTGTCCCCGATCCCGCGGACGGCCTCACCCCAGAGGCGCGGGAAGAACAGCGACGCGCCGCGGAGAGGGTCCGATTCATGGCGCAGAGCCCAATTGGAAGTCTCGGGTACCTGGCGGCAACGGCATTGGGGGCTCAGCAAAGCACCAGGGACGCGGCCCTCGTCGGCGTAGGTCTCGCCGATACGGCGATGACCGGACGCGCGCCCCGAGGCGGCTTCCCCCGTGGTGGGCCTCCCCCGAGGCGCTCTGCACCGGAGCCGCCTCATCTGCCGCGAGAGCCGATAATGTATCGTGAGCTTGACGCGTTTGGGAATCCACAGGGCACGAGTGCATTCGTCACGCGTGACATGGTGGGGCCGGGGCGAAGGGCCGACCGCCGAATTCAGCCACCCGGTTGGCAGGGCGATGGCCGGAGGTACCGTGAGGCGCGCGGTCACCTGCACGCCGCTCAGCTGGACGGGTCATACAACGACCGTCGAAACTTCGTGACCCTGCGTCAGGATCCCACAAACAACAGCCACATGAAGGTCTTCGAGAACGATGTGGCTCGCAGGGCCAGGTCCGGGGAAGTGGTCGAGTACTCAGTGACACCGATCTACGACGGTCGTGGCGGCGCAAAGCCGCCCGGCATGATTCTCATGACAGCCCGCGGCTCTCGCCGCTCCACGGCGAAGGTCATCGCAAACCCCTCTGGCCTGCGCCGGTGAGTATCGCGCGCCTCATCGCCGCCGCGCCGCCGCCCGAGCGGCCCGGCGAGCCGTTCCTGGGTCCCTGGGAGCCCCTCGAGCGCGAACTTCAGACGGCCCTTCCACCGGACTACAAGGACTTCGTTCGGCTCTACGGGCACTGCTATTTCATGCAGTTCCTGAGCGTAAACCTTCCGCGATCGAGGAATCCAAACGTCCGACTGGAGCATCAGGCGTCCCGGGTCTGCAAAGTCATGCGCGAAGTCGGCGAGGTCCCCTATCCCCTGTGGCCGGAGAAGGGCGGCCTTCTTCCGTTCGGGGGCACCGATAACGGCGATGAACTCTGCTGGCTGATGCGTGGCGAGCCGCGGGATTGGACGATCGCGATCCATGATCACGACAACGCCGGCATCGAGTTGATCGCTTGCGACCTTACTGACTTTCTCAGCGGCTTGGCGACAGGCACGCTAAGGCCTGAGTCCTTCCCCGACCTCCTGCCCTGGGACCCGCCCTTCTTTGTCTCCAGTCTGGACCCGCCGTTCACCGTCCAGGCGAGTTGGAGGATGGGCAGCTTCGGGAGGGCTGGGCGTTCGCCAATGGCGAGGCGCGAGCAGTTCTAGGGCGCTCGCGACGACGGCCACGTTTGCGACATCCCCTCTGGCCGTCGCGAGCGCCCATCGGCCCCGAGGTCTGCGCCCCCGATGCGTCAGCCCTTGAAGTTGTCCTTGGCCTCGCGGACGGCGGCGAAGGCCTGGTGGTCGGGGGCGCCCGCCGCCCCCACCTTGGCCGCCAGGGCCGGCGCGCGCAGGAACGGGTTGGTGGCCTTCTCCAGGCCGATGGTGGTGGGCACCGTCCACTCGCCCTTCTCGCGGGCCGCGAAGATCTGGGCGGCGCGGTCCTTCAGGGCCTGGGACTCGTCCACCGAGAGCGCGAAGCGGGCGTTGGAGGCGGTATACTCGTGGGCGCAGTAGACGGTGGTGTCGTCGGGCAGGGCGGCCAGCTGCTGCAGGCTCTCCCACATCTGCTCGGCGGTCCCCTCGAACAGGCGCCCGCAGCCCAGGGCGAACAGGGTGTCGCCCACGAAGGCGATGCGGTCGGCGTCGTCCACGAAGCTCACATGACCCAGGGTGTGCCCCCCGGTGTCCAGCACCCGGAAGCGGGTCTCGCCCAGCTCGACCACGTCGCCCTGGCCGACCTCGCGGTCCAGGGGGGCGATGCGGGTGACCTCCTGCGGCCCGACGATGGTGCAGCCCGTGACCGCCTTGATGTCGGCGTTGCCGCCGGCGTGGTCCGGGTGCCAGTGGGTGTTGAGGATCATGTCCAGCTCCCAGCCCAGCGTCTCCAGCTCGCGCAGGATCGCCGCGGTCTCGGGCGTGTCGATGCAGGCCGTCTTGCCGGTGGCCTCGTCGCGCACGAGGAAGCCGTAGTTGTCGGAGAGGCAGGGGAACTGGTGGACGGTCAGCGGCATGGGAAGCTCCGGGGGCGGCACACGATTTAGGCTGGTCGAGCGCGCCCGTCGAGCCTAGCCAGGGCGCATGCGTCGCGACGTGCTCGAGCTTCGCCAGTTCTACGCCTCCGATCTCGGCCGGGCCGCGCGCGCCATGGTCGAGCGCAAGCTGCTGGAAGCCTGGGGCGACGCTCACGGCCTCGACCTGCTGGCCCTGGGCTATGCGACGCCGTTCGTGGGCCCGCTCAGCGCGACCGCCCGGCGCGTGGTGGCCGGAATGCCGGCGCAGCAGGGCGTGGAGGTGTGGCCCGCCGAAGCGCCGAACCTCGCCACGCTCACGCCCGAGGACGCGCTGCCGTTCCAGAACGCGCTGTTCGACCGCGTGCTGGTGGTCCACGGGCTGGAGGAGAGTCCCGACCCGGTCGGCTACCTGCGCGAGGTGTGGCGCGTGCTCGCGCCGTCCGGCCGGGCGATCATCACGGTGGCCTCGCGCAACGGCCTGTGGGCCAACACCGAGAAGACGCCCTTCGGCCACGGCCGCCCCTACACCCGAAGCCAGCTCGCCGAACTGCTCCGCGACGCCGATCTGGAGCCCTCGGGCTGGACCCGCGCGCTGTACGTGCCGCCCGTGGGGTGGATGGCCGGCTGGGCCGAGGGGTTCGAGCAGGCGGGATCGCGGCTCTGGCCGGGCTTCGCGGGCCTGCTGCTGATGGAGGCGGTCAAGCAGACGTTCGCGGTGAAGCCGCAGGGTCACCGCGTCCGGGCGCCGCGCCCGGTGCTGCTGCCTGCGCCCGGCGTGACCGCGGCCTCGCGAGGACCGCTGGCGCGTCGGCGACGAAGGCCTTAGCGTTAGGGTCCGACAAACCCGCTCTTGGTTCGGAGGCCAGGTCGCATGAAGCTGATCATCGCGGTCATCAAGCCCAGCCGGCTCGACGCCGTGCTCGACGCGGTGACCGAGGCGGGCGCCTCGGGCCTCACCGTGACCGAGGTGCGGGGCTACGGCCGCCAGCGCGGGAAGACCGAGGTGTACCGGGGCGCCGAGTACGAGGTGAAGCTGCTGCCCAAGGTGAAGCTGGAGATCGCCGTGCCGAGCGACATCGCCGACGCGGTGGTGGAGGCCATCCAGTCCACCGCGAACACCAACAAGATCGGCGACGGCAAGATCTTCGTCCTGGACCTCGAGCGGGCGCTGCGCATCCGCACGGGCGAGCAGGACGCCGCGGCGATCGCGGGCTGACGACGCTCCGAGCCATCTTGCGGGCGTGGGCTGCGGCCGTCCTGCTGTTGGGGGTCGTGGGCGGCGCGCCGGCCGTGGCCGCCGACCTCACCACCGGCCAGGTCGCCGAGGCGCTGAGGCGGCACGTCTGCTTCAGCCGCGTCTGGTGGGGCGATCCCTACGCCCGGCTGGGCCAGACCGTGACCGTCGACGTCCGCCTCGCCGGCGCTATGGCCTACGCCTGGAGCGAGGACATGCGCGCCGTGCCGCGCACGCCCAAGTGGGCCGACAGCTACGTCCTCGTCGGCCGCTCGGCGGGCCCGGTGGTGACCCAGCGCTCGGGCTACAACATCGACCTCCTCCGCGGCGAGCCGGCCTACGAGCGTGACCGCCGGCGCGTCTACGGCGGCCGCACCGAGCGCCTGCGGCTCGAACTGCCGGCGGCCTGCGGGCCGAGGTTCGACCCGGAGACGCCGCTGAAGGCCGAGATGCGGGCGATGATCGTCGCCAGCCTGACCAACGCCGTGAAGACCTGGGGCCGGCGCCCCGCCGGCGGCCAGGTGCGCGTCACCGTCGCCGACTTCAACGTGGACTATCCCGAGGCCTTCGCCCTGCGCCAGGACACGGGCGAGGTGCTGCGCCTCACGCTGATGTCGAACGACCCCTTCAGCTACCTCGGCGGCGCCGGCCGCCAGTACCTCGTCACGCCCGCCCCACGCGGCCCGGTCGCCATCCAGCTCCGCCGCCTGATCCTCAAGCACGGCCGCACGCAGACGATCCGCATCCGGTGAGGGGCGGCGGGAGGCTCGGCCTCACCCGCGAACCGACCCTACCCTCCGATGGCGGCGGCGGCGCCCGCGAGCGTCGCCCGCCGAGTTCTTTCCGGACCCACGGAGTCTATGGGTCCCGGTGTTCCGCTGCGCGGAAACCGGGATGACAGACGCAAGGACAGCGCCTCACTCGGAACCGCACGCGTCAGGCCCGGCTCCCGCCGCCCCGCCTAGCGCCGCCGGGGCTTCCTCGCGGGCGGCGCTTCGGGCCTGGGCAGCTCCACCTCGCCGAAGAGGTTCTGCGGGGGCGCGGCGCCCGTCGACGGTTCGGCCCGTCGGCTCAGCAGGAAGAGGGCGGTTTCGGCGCGCCAGTTCTCGATCGGCGCGCGGGGGTCGATCGGCCGGGCCGGCTTGCCGCCGCTCAGCGAGGCGCAGGCGTCGATGCGCAGGCCCAGGGTGTCGCACAGGCCGACGAAGTCGCGCAGCGTGCACAGGTGGATGTTCGGCGTGGAGTACCACGGCTCGGGCAGCACGCCCGTCTCGGGCATCCGGCCGCGGGAGAGCAGCGCCCAGCGGACCTTCCAGTGCCCGAAGTTCGGCACGGAGACCACCGCTTGCTCGGCGATCCGCAGCAGTTCCGACAGCACGTGCTTGGGGTCGCGCATCTGCTGCAGCGTCTTCGAGAGGATCGCGTAGTCGAATCCGCGGCTGGGGAAGTGGTCCAGGTCGCGGTCGCCGTCGCCCTGCACGACCGACAGGCCGCGGGCCACGCAGTGGGCCACCCCCTCGGGGCTGATCTCCAGGCCCTGCCCGTCCACCTGCTTCTCGCGGGTGAGCAGCTCCAGCAGTTCGCCGTCCTCGCAGCCGATGTCGAGCACGCGGGCGCTCGGGCGCACCAGCTTCAGGATCTCGGCGAAATCCTCGCGCACGCTAGGAAAGGCCCCGCGCCTGCGCCTGGGCGCCGAGGAAGCCCTGCAGGGTCGCGTCCAGCAGGGGCTCGTCCAGGAAGAAGGCGTCGTGGCCCTTGTCGGTCTCGATCTCGGCGAAGCTGGTGCGGCAACCGGCGCCGTTGAGGGCGCGGACGATGTCGCGGCTTTCCGACGTCGGATAGAGCCAGTCGGACGAGAAGCTGAGCACGCAGAACTTCACGTCGCGGGCGCGCACGAAGGCCTGGGCCAGCACGCCGCCGTAGCCGGCCGCCAGGTCGAAGTAGTCCAGCGCGCGCGTGATGTAGAGGTAGCTGTTGGCGTCGAAACGGTCGACGAAGCTGGTCCCCTGGTGGCGCAGGTAGCTTTCCACCTGGAAGTCGGCGTCGAAGCCCCAAGACAGGCCGTCGCGCTGCAGCTCGCGGCCGAACTTCCGCTGCAGCGCCGCCTCCGAGAGGTAGGTGATGTGCGCGGCCATGCGCGCGACCGCGAGGCCCTTCTCGGGCCGCACGCCCGCGGCCAGGTAGGCCCCGCCGCACCAGTTGGGGTCGGCCATGATCGCCTGGCGGCCCACCTCGTGGAACGCGATGTTCTGCGCCGAGTGGCGGGCGGCGGCCGCGATGCAGACCACGCTGAAGATCTTCTCGGGGTAGTCCGCGGCCCACTGGAGCGCCTGCATGCCCCCCATGGACCCGCCGATCACGGCGAAGAGGGTCTCGATGCCCATCGCCTCGATCAGCATGGCCTGGGCCCGCACCATGTCGGCGATGGTGATCACCGGGAAGCTGAGGCCGTAGGGCTGGCCGGTCCTGGCGTCGATGGACGCGGGACCGGTGGTCCCCATGCAGCCGCCGACCACGTTCGTGCAGATGATGAAGTGGCGCTCGGGATCCAGCGGCTTGCCGGGCCCGACGAACCGATCCCACCACCCGGGCTTGCCGGTGATCGGATGGGTCGAGGCGAGGTGTTGGTCCCCCGACAGGGCATGGCACACCAGCACGGCGTTGGTCCTGTCGGCGTTCAGGGCGCCGTAGGTCTTGTAGCCGATCTCCAGCGGCGCGAGCTGGGCGCCCGAATCGAGGCGCAGCGGACGGCTCGCGGGGAACCGCCAGGTCCCGCCGCCCACCTCGATGTCCGCCTGGATCGGGCCCTGCGCCGTCATGGCTCGCCTTGGACCGCGCGCCCCCCACGGTGTCAATGGGGGTGTCAATGGCTTGCGAAGGCCCGCGCCTAGGCTATGAACCTCCGGGGTAGGGAGCGTCCATGGATCGGCTGATCCTCTTCCGGCACGGCAAGGCCGAGCCGGATTCCGACAGCGGCGACGACTTCGACCGGCGGCTCGCGCCCCGGGGCGTGGAGGAGTCGGCCGAGATGGGCGCCCATCTGGCGTCGCTCGGCTTCTCGCCCGATCTGGTGCTGGTGTCTCCCGCCGCGCGGACGCGGGAGACCTGGGCCTCGATGCAGGGGGCGTTCCCCTCGGCGCAGTCGCGCGTCGAGGAGCATCTCTACCACGCCGACTCGGTGACCATCCGCCGGTCGGCCCAGACCGCGCGCGAGGGCCGCGGCATCGTGATGGTGGTCGGCCACAATCCGGGCCTGCAGGAACTCACCATCAAGCTGCTGCAGGAGGGCGGCGCGCCCCAGACCCTGATCGCCCGCGCCCAGCGCAACTTCCCGCCGGCCGCGGCGGCGGTGTTCCTGTTCGACGACAACGGCCGCCCGCACTACGACGGGCTGTTCTTCCCCGGGCGGCATCATTGAGGATCTACAAGATCCTGCCCCGCGCCGAGTGGGCGCAGGCTGAGGCGGCGGGACGGTTCGAGGGTTCTGCGGTGGACCACGCGGACGGCTACATCCACTTCTCCACGGCGCGGCAGGCGGGCGAGACCGCCCGCCGTTACTTCGCCGGGATCGCCGACCTGGTCGTGCTCGAGGTCGAGGGCGAGGATCTGGGCGACGCGCTGCGCTGGGAGCCGTCCCGCGGCGGCGGCCTCTTTCCACATCTCTACGGGGCGCTGCCTGCGAGCCTCGTGCGCGGTGTCCACGAGGCGCCGCTGGGCGCCGACGGCGCGCCGCAACTCCCGTCGCTCGCATGACCGCCGACCTGCACGGCTTCGCCACCCGCCTCATGCGCAGCCTCGACCCCGAGGACGCGCACGGCCTGGCGATCCGGGGGCTGAAGGCGGGGCTCGGCCCGCGCGCGCCGGCCGACCCGCCGATCCTGGCGACGGAGCTCGCCGGGCTGCGGCTGCCCAACCCGATCGGGCTCGCGCCCGGCTTCGACAAGAACGCCGAGGTCTTCGGCCCGATGCTCGCCGCGGGGTTCGGCTTCGTCGAATGCGGGACCGTCACGCCGCGGCCCCAGGTCGGCAATCCGCGTCCCCGGCTGTTCCGGCTCTGGCAGGACCGGGCGGTCATCAACCGCATGGGGTTCAACAACGAGGGGCTCGAGGCCTTCGCCGCCCGCCTCGCGCGGCGGGGCGCGGGCGTGGTCGGCGCGAACCTGGGGGCGAACAAGGACTCCGAGGACCGCCTGGGCGACTACACCGCAGGCCTGCGCCGGCTCTGGGGCATGGCCTCGTACTTCACGATCAACATCTCGTCGCCCAACACGCCGGGCCTGCGCGCGCTGCAGACCCGGGCCGCGCTCGACGAACTGCTGGGCCGCCTGATCGCCACCGCCGACAGCCTCCCGCAGGGCGTGGCGGTCCCCATGTTCCTGAAGGTCGCGCCCGACCTCGAGGACGAGGAGATCGGCGCCATCGCCGACACGGTGGCCGCGCACGGGCTCGCCGGCGTCATCGTCTCCAACACCACCGTCAGCCGGCCGCCCCTGATGTCCCGGCACAGGGACGAGACCGGCGGCCTGTCCGGCGCGCCGCTCATGGCGCTGTCGACCGCCGTGCTGGCGCGGTTCCACGCCGCCGCCGACGGCCGCTTCCTCCTGATCGGCGCCGGGGGAATCGGCTCGGGCGCCGACGCCTACGCCAAGATCCGCGCGGGCGCGGCCGCCGTGCAGCTCTACTCGGCCCTGGCGTACGAGGGCCCCGGCCTCGTCCGCCACATCAAGCGCGACCTGGCCGCCCTCCTGCAGGCCGACGGCTTCCGGTCCGTGGCCGACGCGGTGGGGGCCCGCTAGGCCGGCCCGTCGGGGCTGTCGAAGCCGCGAAGGTTCCGGGCCCCTGATCCGCGCGCGCCCGCGCCTAGCCGCCGCCGGCCAGGATGGCGCGCAGGCCTTCGCGGTAGGTGGGGTAGGCGGGCCGCCAGCCGAGCTCGGCCTTGGCCAGCGCGTTCGAGACCCGCTTGCTCTCGGCGTAGAACCGCATCGCGGCGGGCGACAGCCCCGCCTCGGCCAGCGGGATCTCCGGCGGTGGCTCGACGCCCAGGAGGCCCGCGGCGAACGCGATCACCTCGCTGTTCGGGGCCGGTTCGTCGTCGCAGAGGTTGTAGGCGGCCCCGGCGCGGGGGCGGGCGATCGAGGCCGCCAGGCCGGCCGCCAGGTCGTCGACGTGGATGCGGGAAAAGACCTGCCCGGGCGCGGCGATGCGGCGGGCGCGGCCTTCGCGGACGCGGTCCAGCGCCGAGCGGCCCGGTCCGTAGATGCCGGGCAGGCGGAACACCGTCACGGTCAGGCCCATGCCGCGGCCGACCTCCAGCCAGTCGCGCTCGGCCCGCACGCGGCGGGCGCCCTCGACGGACTGGGCGCTCAGGGCGCTGCGCTCGGTCACCCAGCGGCCGCGCCGGTCGCCGTAGACGCCCGTGGTGGAGAGGTAGCCCACCCAGTCCGGGAACGCGCCCGCCTCGGCGAGCGGCCCCACGAGGGTGTTGAGCGCCGGGCACCCCTGCGGCCCGGGCGGCGGGGTGATCAGAAGGGCGGAGGCGTCGGCCAGCGCCTCGGTGAGGGCGTCACGGTCGGCCAGATCGACGCCGGCGACGCCGTCGGCGGCCAACTGGGCCTGGACCTCGGGCCTTCGGAAGGTCGCCGCGGTCGTCCAGCCCTCCCGCGCCATCCGCCCGGCGAACGCCCGGCCGCTGAAGCCGTAGCCGAAGATCAGCAGGCGCTTCATGTCGGAGGGCGGATGGCGGTCGCCGCTCACAAGAGCTCGGCGATCGCCTTGCGGGCCGCGTCGGCGAGGTCGGGGCGGGCCAGGGCGAAGGCGACGTTGGCGCGCAGCAGACCGATCTTGTCGCCGCAGTCGTAGGTGGTCCCCTCGTACTCCAGCGCGTGGAAGGCCTGGGTCTTCATCAGGTTGGCCATGCCGTCGGTGAGCTGGATCTCGCCGCCCGCGCCGCGCTCCTGGGTCTCGAGGATCTCGAAGATGTCGGGCTGGAGGATGTAGCGGCCCGAGATGAACAGGTTCGAGGGCTCGGTCCCGGGCGGCGGCTTCTCCACCATGCCCACCATGCGGTTCAGGCGGCCGTCCTGGCCGTCGAGGGCCACGATGCCGTACTTGTGGGCCTCGCCTTCGGGGGCGGGCTCCACGACGACGATGTTGCCGCCCACCTGCTCGTAGGCCGCGACCGCCTGGCTCAGCGCGGGGGGCGTCGCCGCCATCAGCATGTCGGGCAGCATCACCGCGAAGGGCTCGTCGCCCACCACGTGGCGCGCGCACCAGACCGCGTGGCCGAGGCCCAGAGGCGCCATCTGGCGGATGAAGCTCATCTGGCCGGGCTCCGGCAGATCGCGCCGGACGTCCTCGAGGATGTCCAGCTTGCCCTTGGCCTGCAGCGCCTGCTCGATTTCGGGGATGGAGTCGAAATAGTCCTCGATGGCGCCCTGGCCGCGGCCGACGATGAACACGAAGTGCTCGATGCCGGCGGCCCGCGCCTCCTCGACGATGTAGCTGAGGATGGGGCGATCGACGACGTTCAGCAGGTTCTTCGGCGTGGTCTTCGCTCCGGGAAGCACCCGCGTTCCCAGGCCCGCCACCGGCAGCACCGCCTTCGTCACCCGCCTCGCCATACGCGTCCTCCAGAATTCGTCGAAGACCCCCTAAAGCGTTCCTCCGGCCGGGGCGCGAGGTTTTTTCGTGAGGCCCGCCGGATCACGATTTTGAGATCGCACGAAGTTGTGTAGGCTCGGCGACGCTCGGGGATTCACCCCCAAGGGGAGCCAACTCAATGAAGCTTCGCATTCTGACCGTCGCCGCCGCGGGCGTCCTGGCGCTGAGCCTGGCTGCCTGCCAGAAGAAGGAAGAGGCCCCGGCCGCTCCGGCCGCCGACGCCGCCGCTGCTCCGGCCGCGGAAGCCGCTCCGGCTGCGCCGCCCGCCGACGCCGCCGCCGCTCCGGCCGCGGACGCTGCCGCCGCTCCGGCCGCCGAAGGCTCCATGGCCGCGACTCCGCCGGCCGCCGAGCCCGAGAAGAAGTAAGCCTTCTCCTTCGAAAGAGATTGCTTGGAAGACGGCCGTCCCGGATGGGGCGGCCGTTTTTCTTTGGGCGTTCGGCCGCGTCTCCCGGCGCGGCTCATTCCACCGTGACGGACTTGGCCAGGTTGCGCGGCTGGTCCACGTCGGCGCCCTTCAGCACGGCCACGTGGTAGGCCAGCAGCTGGATGGGCGGGGCGTAGACGATGGGGGCGATGAGCGGGTCGCAGGGCGGCGCGGTCACGACCACCCGGGCGCCCTTCGGCGCGTGCTGGGCCCCTTGCGGATCGGTGACGAACACCACCTGGCCGCCGCGGGCCATGACCTCGTTCATGTTCGAGGCGGACTTCTCGAAATAGCTGTCGGACGGCGCAAGGATGACGATCGGCGTCGCCTCGTCGACGAGGGCGATGGGCCCGTGCTTCAGCTCGCCGGCGGCGTAGCCCTCGGCATGGATGTAGCTGATCTCCTTGAGCTTCAGGGCGCCTTCGAGGGCCAGCGGGTACATCGGGCCGCGGCCCAGGTAGAGCACGTCGCGGGCCTTGGCGACCTCCTGGGCGACGCCGCGGACCGCGCCCTCGAGCTCGATGGACTCGGCGATCAGCCGCGGCGCCTCCAGCAACACCTTCACGCAGCGCTGCTCCTCCGCGGCGTCGATCCGGCCGCGGGCGCGGGCGGCGGCGACCGCGAGCGCCGTCAGGACCGCCACCTGGGCGGTGAAGGCCTTGGTGGAGGCGACGCCGATCTCGGGACCGCAGTGGATGGGCCAGACCACGTCCACCTCGCGGGCCATGGTGGACTCGGTTGCGTTGACGATGGCCGCGCTCGCCATCCCTCGGGCCTGGCAGTACCGCAGCGCCGCCAGGGTGTCGGCGGTCTCGCCCGACTGCGACATGGCGATCACCAGCGATCCGGCGCGCAGCGACGGCTGGCGGTAGCGGAACTCGGACGCGATCTCGACGTCCACCGGCAGGTCGGCCAGCTGCTCGATCAGATACTTGCCCAGCAGGCCCGCGATGTAGCTGGTGCCGCAGGCCACGACCTGGATCCGCTCGAGCGCGGCGAAGCCGATCCCGCCGGGGATGGCGGTCGTCGCGGTCAGCGCGTCGACGTAGGCCGAAATGGTGCGCTGGCACCCCTCGGGCTGGTCGTGGATCTCCTTCTCCATGAAGTGGCGGTAGTTGCCCTTCTCGACGAGCGCGGCGGAGGCGGCGACGGTCTTGATCGGCCGCTTGGCGGGCTTGCCGGCGGCGTCGAAGATGCGGGCCTCGCGGTGGTCGATCGCGACGAAGTCACCCTCGTCGAGGTAGCAGACCCGGTTCGTGAACGGGCCCACCGCCAGGGCGTCCGAGCCCAGGAACATCTCGCCGTCGCCGTAGCCCACCACCAGCGGGCTGCCGCGCCGGGCGCCCATGATGAGGCCGTCGTGGCCCTCCACGAGCACGGCCAGGGCGTAGGCGCCGGTCAGCTGGTCCAGTGTCGCCTTCAGCGCCTCGAGCGGCGCGCGGCCGGTGGCGAGCTCGCTGTCGAGGAGGGCGGCGATGACCTCGGTGTCGGTGTCGCTCTCGAACGCGTGGCCGGCCTCACGGAGGCGATCCCGCAGCTCGGCGAAGTTCTCGATGATGCCGTTGTGCACCAGGGTCACGCGGCCCTGGGCGTGGGGGTGCGCGTTCCGGACGGACGGCGCGCCATGGGTCGCCCAGCGGGTGTGGCCGATGCCCACCGTCGCGGTCAGCGGCTCGGCGGCGAGCACCTCCTCGAGCGCGCGGATCTTGCCTTCGGCCCGGCGGCGGACGAGCCGGCCGTCCACCACGCCGGCGATCCCGGCCGAATCGTAGCCCCGGTACTCCAGCCGCTTGAGGCTCTCGATCAGCCGATCCTGGACGGGCCGGGTCCCGACGATGCCGATGATGCCGCACATGTGGCCCAAGCGTCCTTTGTGATAGAGGCGAATCCCGAGGGGTCGCCGGTCCCGCGGCGCTTTAGCATCAGCTAAGGTCTGACCCACTAAAAGTCTGTTGCGGAACGTTTCCGGTCTCCACGAGCCATCCCCATGAGCAAGCGCGCCTATTTCGGCACCGACGGCATCCGCGGCGAGGCCAACCGCCATCCCATGACGGCGGAGGTGGCCCTGCGCGTCGGCATGGCGGCCGGCAAGCTGTTCATGTCGAAGGACGACCGGCGCCACCTGGTGGTGATCGGCAAGGACACGCGGCTTTCGGGGTACATGATCGAGCCGGCGCTGGTGGCGGGGTTCACCTCGGTGGGCATGGACGTGCGCCTTTTCGGGCCGCTGCCGACGCCCGGCGTGGCGATGATGACCCGCAGCCTGCGGGCCGACCTGGGCGTGATGATCTCGGCCTCGCACAACGCGTTCTCGGACAACGGCATCAAGCTGTTCGGCCCCGACGGCTACAAGCTCTCGGACGAGCAGGAGCTCGAGATCGAGGCCCGCATGGACGAGGGCCTGCAGCAGAACCTGTGCCCGCCCGACGCGCTGGGCCGGGTGCAGCGGATCGACGACTCCCAGGCCCGCTACATCGAGATCGCCAAGGCGACCTTCCCCCGCGGCCTGAACCTCGCCGGCATGCGGATCGTGATCGATTGCGCCAACGGCGCCGCCTACAAGGTCGCGCCCGCCGCGCTCTACGAACTGGGCGCCGAGGTGATTCCGGTAGGCGTGAGCCCCAACGGCTTCAACATCAACCAGGAGTGCGGCTCGACGTCGCCGGCCGCCATGCAGAAGGCGGTGAAGGAGTACCGGGCCGACATCGGCATCGCGCTGGACGGCGACGCCGACCGGCTGGTGATCTGCGACGAGAAAGGCCAGGTCGTCGACGGCGACCAGATCATGGCCCTGATCGCGGGCGAATGGGCCGCGCGCCAGATCCTGCGCGGCGGGGGGGTCGTCGCCACCGTGATGTCGAACCTCGGCCTGGAACGGTTCCTGGGCGCGCGCGGGCTGAAGCTGGAGCGCACGCAGGTGGGCGACCGCTATGTCATGGCCCGCATGCGCCAGGGCGACTTCAACGTCGGCGGAGAGCAGTCCGGGCACCTGATCCTGTCGGACTTCTCCACCACCGGCGACGGCCTGCTGGCGGCGCTGCAGGTGCTGGCGGTGCTGAAGGCCGGCAAGAAGCGGATGAGCGAGCTCGCCCGACAGTTCGACCCCGTGCCTCAGAAGCTGGAGAACGTGCGCTTCGCCGGCGGCAAGCCGCTGGAGGACGCCGCGGTCAAGCAGGTGGTGGCCGAGGCCGAGCAGCGGCTGAACGGCTCGGGCCGGCTGGTCATCCGCCCTTCGGGCACCGAGCCCCTGATCCGGATCATGGCCGAGGGCGACGACGAGAAGCTGGTCAGCCAGCTCGTCAAGGAGATCGCCGGCGCCGTGAAGCGCGCCGCCGCCTGACAGGGTTAGCGCGGCCGCAACCAAAGGGGGTCGCCAAACCGTATCTGCTGTGTCAGTCTCGACACAATGCCCCCGGCTCGACCCGGGGGCGGCGACAGAAGACGGTTTGGGAGGAGTACATGCGGCGCGATCTCGCCCTTTCGGGCGTCGCGCGGCAGGCTGAGCGGCCCGTCCGCTCCGTGGCCTGCCTCGCTTTCGTGGCGGTTCTGGGCGCGGCCTTCTGGGCGGGCGCCGCGTGGATCGCGGAAAACTTCCTTCGGATGGCCGGCGCCGGGTTCTAGGCCCGCGGCTTGGCGTTCCGATACCGGATGATCGAGAACCGCAGGCTCGATCCCACCACCGCATCCCGAAGCGGCCAGACGTCCTGCACGATGCGCACCTCCGCTCCGGAGCGCGCCAGGGCGGCGAGCACGTCGTCGACCGCCGACACGCCCAGGGGTTCGACCGCCTCGCGTGAGATCCAGTAGCCGGCCTCGGCGTCGGCCTCGACGAACGTCTCCGGCGGCAGTTCGTAGAGCGCGAGCCGGGTCGTCCTCACGGTCGCCAGCCACTCGACGGGAAACGCCACCACCTGCGTCGCGCCGCCCAGGAACCGCTCGGCGTCCTCGGCCGTCGTCTGCGGCCCGCGGCGGAAGCAGACGCGCGGACAGTCCCGCGGCAGCAGGTAGTTGGGAAGGTGCGCCTCGCAGATCGACCACACGCAGGTCCCGAGGGTCGTGTTGGTGGACGGCGACGGCCGCGGGTCGAAGCGGCCGATCGTGAAGTCCTCGCTGACGTGGAACAGTCTCACGCCGCCTCCGCCGGGCTGTGAGCCCGCCGGATATCATCCGGCCCGGCCGGACCCAATGGGGTCCCCGACCGGCGGCGCGACGGTTCGGGGCGCCCTACCGGCCGACGCTGGAGTAGCTGAACCCGCGCGCCTTCATGTCGGCGGGCTTGTAGATGTTGCGCAGGTCGATCAGCACCGGCTGCTTCATCAGCAGCTTGATGCGGTCCAGGTCGAGCGCCCGGAACTGGTCCCACTCGGTGATGATGACCAGGGCGTCCGCGCCTTCGGCCACGGCGTAGGGGTCGGTCTTGAAGTCCACGCCCGTCAGCAGCTTCTCGGCCTCGTGGCCCTCGGGGTCGAAGGCCTGCACCCGGGCGCCCTTGTCCTGCAGCGCCGGGATGATCGACAGCGACGGGGCGTCGCGCATGTCGTCCGTGTTCGGCTTGAACGTCAGGCCCAGGACGCCGACGGTCTTGCCCTTCACGTCGCCGTCGAGGGCCTTGATGACCTTGCGGGCCATGGCGCGCTTGCGCTCGTCGTTCACCTTGATGGTGGTCTCGACCAGCTCCACGGGCGCGCCGGCGTCGCGCGCCGTGCGCACCAGGGCGATCGTGTCCTTCGGGAAGCACGAGCCGCCGTATCCGGGACCCGCGTTCAGGAACTTGCCGCCGATGCGGCCGTCCAGGCCGATGCCGCGCGCCACCTGCTGCACGTCGGCGCCCACCGCCTCGCAGAGGTCGGCCATCTCGTTGATGTAGGTGATCTTCAGCGCCAGGAAGGCGTTGGCGGCGTACTTGATCAGCTCGCTGGTCCGGCGGCTGGTGAAGAGGATCGGGGTCTCGTTCAGGTACAG
>NZ_JAEUMN010000109.1 GCF_016793225.1 Phenylobacterium sp. | reverse complement strand
CCCACGGCCGCTTCGAGGGATATGCGCCCAGCGCCGCCCTTGCGGCGCCTGCCGAGGGCGTCCCCGGAGAGCTCCATTCGGGCCGCACGACCATCGACGGGATCCCGCTCGCGAAGATCCTGGCCGACCGCCCGGACGTCTTCCAGGCCTATTTCACCGAGTACTACGGCCCCAACAACGACCGCCATTCCGACGCCTGGGTGCAGCGCGTGGGCGGGACCAGCCTCGAGGACTACGCCGACTACTGGTACAACGCCCATGGCCGTACGGAGGGCTATGCACCGAGCGGCCCGCCACCTGCGGCGAACGCGGCGGAGCCTCCGGCGACGACGACTGAGCCGCCGCCCGCGGCGCTGGAGCCCTTGCCGGCCGAGGACCCCTCGCTGGATCCCTGGAACCATCCGGCCATCTACCCGGACTGGCGGCCTCCGTATCCCGGGTGGCGGCCGCCCGGCGAAGCCCCGGCCGATCCCGCCGGGGCGGAGGCCCCCGTGGTGGTCTTCGCGCGGCCGCTCGTCGTCCACTACCGGGAGGACGGCGTCGACCTGTTGCCGGCCACCGACGAGGAACTCGCCCGGATGCGGTCGTTGTTCGACGACGCCGTGTTCTGAGCCATTGCGAGCGGCTCGACGATCATGGCCTTGACGCTGGGGGCGCCAGCCCCGCTGTTCAGCGCCCCCTCTCCGGTGAATCCCAGGTTCGCCTTCGGCAGCCTCGGCGGACGGTACATCGTGCTCGCGTTCCTGCCCGGGCCGGGACCGGAGCGCGACGCCGCCCTGGCGCTGGTGCGAAGTCGGAGCGCCGCATTCGACGACGACCGCCTGGTGTTCTTCGGCGTGCTGCCGGACGCGGAATCGTACGCCGCGGCGCGCAACGAGCCGCCAGTCCGCTGGTTCTCGGACGTCGACGGCGAGCTGCGCCGGCTCTACGGCGCGGTGGACGAGGCCGGCGGGGTCAAGCCGCTGTGGGTGGCGATCGATCCGTCGCTGCGCGTGCTCGCGTGGGTCCAGCCCGAGCAGGGCGGAGAGCTGATCGGCCATCTGGCGTCCCGCGGCGACCCCGACCGGCACGCCGGAACGCCGCTCCACGCGCCGGTCCTGATCGTTCCCCGCATCTTCGAGCCGTCGTTCTGCCAGCGGCTGATCGACTACTACGCCGCGGCCGGAGGTCTGCCGTCCGGGACCATGGTGGACCGGGACGGACGCACAATCGGGGTGCTGAGCGACTTCAAGAGCCGCCGGGACGCCTCGATCACGGACGAGAGGCTCATCGCCGCTTGCCGCGCCCGCATCTCCCATCGCCTCCTGCCCGAGATCCGCAGGGCGTTCCAGTTCCGGACCACGCACATCGAGCGGTACATCGTAGGGTGCTACGACGCCGAGGAGGGCGGCTGGTTCAACCCGCATCGCGACGACACGACGCTCGGCACCGCGCACCGGAAGTTCGCCGTCTCCATCAACCTGAACGCCGAGGATTTCGAGGGCGGCGACCTGCGCTTCCCGGAGTTCGGGCGAAGGACCTACCGGCCGCCGACCGGCGGCGCCGTGGTCTTCTCGTGTTCGCTCCTGCACGAGGCCACCCGCGTCACGCGCGGGACCCGCTACGCGTTCCTGCCGTTCCTCTACGACGCCGAGGGCGCGGAGGTGCGCGCCGCCAACCTGCACGCCCTGGACCCCTCGCGGGTGGAGACGGAGCAGACGGCGTAGTGCGGCGCGGATGCGCTCAGGCGACCTCGTCCTCCGCGGCCAGGCGATAGCCCAGGCCGGGCTCGGTCCGCACCAGGCGGGGCGACGAGGGCTCGGCCTCCAGCTTCTGGCGGAGCTGCCCCACCAGCACCCGGACGAACTGGGCGTCGACCTGCGCCCGGGCCCCCCAGACCGCCGCGATCAGCTGGCGGTGGGTGACGATCCGCCCCGCATGCCGCGCCAGGGTGCGCAGGAGATCGTACTCGCGCGGGGTGAGGTGGACCTCCTGGTCCTCCAGCCAGACCCGGCGGACGGCGAAGTCGATGGTCAGGTCACGCGTCCGGAAGCGCGCCTGCGAGGCGAACCGCCGTTCCCGGCCACGCAGGGACGCGCGCACCCTGGCCAGCAGCTCGCCCACGCCGACGGGCTTGTTGACGTAGTCGTCGGCCCCGGCGTCCAGCGCAGCGATCTTCTCGCTCTCGAGGTCGCGGGCGGAGAGCACGATGATGGGGGCGTCCGACCACTCCCGGACCCGGCCGATCACCTCCTTGCCGTCCATGTCGGGAAGTCCAAGGTCGAGGATGATCGCGTCGCAGGGCTCGGCGGCGAGCTGAGTCAGGGCGGCGGCGCCCCCCGTCGCCACGGTCACCTCGTAGCCGGCCGCCTGCAGGGCCGGGCTGAGCGCCCGGACGATCTGCGCCTCGTCGTCCACGAGAAGGAGCCGCGGGCCGCTCATGCGCCGGCCGCCTGGAGGCGCAGGCGGACCACGAGCCCCGTCACGCCGTCCCGACGATTCTGCACGCAGACCTCGCCGTCCATGGCCGTCAGCAGCCCGCGGGTGATCGCCAGGCCGAGACCGGTGCCCTGGGTCTGCGCCGCCTCCGGGGCCCGGTAGAACTTCTCGAAGACCCGCTCGGTGTCAGCGTCGCGAACGCCCGGCCCCTCGTCCCAGACCTCCACCACCACGCCCGGGTCCTCATGGCGCACCACGATGCTGAGGGGCGAGCGGAGCGGCGCATAGCGGAGCGCGTTGTCCACGACGTTGCCCAGAGCCTGCTCGAAGAGCACGGGGTCGCCGATGGCTTCCGGCGTGCGGGGATCGATCTCCGTCGAGACGTGGCGCTTGTCCGCGCAACGCCGACGCTCCAGCACGCGGCGCACGACCTCGGGCACGTTGAAGGCCGCGGCCTGCAGCGTCAGGGCCCCCGCCTCCAGGCGGCTCATGTTGAGCAGGTTGGCGACGACGCCGTCGAGGCGCTCCGCCTCCTCGCGGATCGTCGCCAGGAGGTCCTGCCGGGTCTCGCCGTCGAACGAGCCGCCGAAGGCCTCCAGGCTGGTGGCCGAGGCAAGGATCGCCGCGAGCGGCGTGCGCAGATCGTGGGAGATGGACGACAGCAGCGCATCACGCAGGTGCTCGGTCCGGGCCCTGGCCTCGGCCTCGGCCTTGCCGGCGGCCAGTCGGGCGCGGGCGATCGCCGCAGCCCCGGTATCGACGAGGATCTCGACCAGTGTCAGCTCGTCATCGCTGAGGTCGGCCCCCGCAGGCCGCCAAGCCGCCGCGCCAAGCGCCGCGGACCCGGCCCGCAGAGGCCGGAGCCGCCATCCGTCGTCGCCTGCGGTCCGCGCCGCCGCATCCGCCCGCGTTTCGAGGTGGAGCAGCCGCTGCGTCAGGTCGGGCCGTTCGCGGTCGTCGGGCGCGCACAGCATCGCCGCCCCATCGCTGACGACGGCTTCGCCATGGGCCGCTTCGGCGAGGCGACCGACGAGCCTTTCGCGGATGTGCGCCTCGTCCGAACTCGCCGAGAACTCCCGGCTCGCCTCGAAGAGGATCGCGTTCAGGCGCTGGCGCGCCTTCGCCCGGGCGGCCTCGTCACGGACGCGCCCGGTGAGAAGCCCCGTGAGCGTCGACACCGCGAGGAACACCATCAGGACGTTGAAATCCTCGGGCGAGCCGAAGGTGAACTGAAAGCGCGGATCGACCCAGTAGAAGTAGACGACGAAGGCAAGGCCCGCGGCGACGTAGGCCGGCCCGGAACCCAGCAGGAAGGCCGCCAGCAGGACACCTGCGAGGAAGATCCCTGAGAGACGGTCGCTTCCCGTCAGTCGGTAGAAGAGTTCAGCGATCCCGGTGGCCGCGGCGATGATCGGCGCCACGGCGGCGTAGCGCAGGACCTGGCGGAGGAAACTCCGTTCGCGACCTGCTTCCCGCGCCCGAGCCGGCGACCACCACATGAGGTTCTCAGTCCATCAGGCCCGGCGCGGGGTCAATTATGGCCGGCTTATGCGGCCACGCCGCGTCCTTATAAGTTCGTTATGCTGGCGGTTCGCGGTCCGGGCTTGCCATCTGACGGCAAGCGACCGCGCACGCAACCCTCCCCCGACGCCGGACGAACCCCACTCGAACGGCGAGCGTGCCGCGGCCGCGACGGGCGCCACATGGATTCAGGACTGCAGCTGTTCGCCTTCGCCGTCGTCCTCACCATGGCCGTGGGCGTGGTCTGGCTGCGTCTCGTGACGTGGATCCTAGGCGGACCGAAACCACGTCACCCGGGCCGCGTCGGCCGAAGCCGAGCGCACCGGACAGCGAACGAAAACCTCTCGAGGCTCAAGCCATGATCACCTCCGCTCGCATCATCCTGGCGGCGGCCGCCGCCGGCGTCGTGCTGTCGGGCTGCGCGACCAAGCCCAAGCCCGCGGTCGGCGCCTCCGCCACGCCCGCGGAAGCCGGGCCGACGACGGCCATGCCCACCCCCGCACCGCCGAGCGCGCCCGACGCGGATCCGTCGGCCCAGCAGGCGCTGATCGCGGCGGCCGGGGAAGACCGGGTCTACTTCGACTTCGACAGCGACGCCCTCGACGGCGAGGATCGCGAGACCCTGCGCCGCCAGGCCGCCTGGCTGGCGGCGAACCCCTCGGTCGGCGTCCGCATCGAGGGCCACGCCGACGAGCGGGGAACGCGCGAGTACAACCTGGCGCTCGGCGCCCGGCGCGCCGCGGCCGTGCGTCAGGCGCTGATCACGAGCGGCGTCGCCTCCGCGAGGATCGCCACGCTGTCCTTCGGCAAGGAGCGCCCCCTCGACCCGGCCTCGACCGAGGACGCCTGGGCGCGCAACCGCAACGCCCAGACGGTGGTGATCGGGATCGGGCAACGATGACGCCAACCGAGCGCCGTTGAAGCGGGCCGCCGGGCGGCGCCAGACTGGGAAGCCCTGTCGCAACCTTCCTGGAGTCTGCCATGCCCCCCGCGGTCGAAGATCCGGACACCGTCACAGTCGCCGAAACCGGCGTGGGGAAGTTCCAGGTGGCGGTGCTGGCGGCAGGCGCCAGCTTCCTGGCCGACGAGCCCGTGGCGGCCGGCGGCCTGGGCAGCGGTCCGAACCCCTATGACCTGCTCTGCGCCGCCCTCGGCGCCTGCACGGCGATGACGCTGCGGCTCTACGCCGAGCGCAAGGGCTGGCCGCTGGCGCGGGCGACGGTGCGGGTGCTGCACACGCGCGCGTCCGATGGCGGCGACCGCTTCGCGCGCGAGGTGACGCTGGAGGGCGCCCTGGACGCCGAACAGCGGCGGCGCCTGCTCGAGATCGCCGAGCGCTGTCCCGTTCACCGCACGCTGGAGCGGCCGGCGGAGATCCTGACCATCGCGGCCCAGCCTCCGGCGCTGGAGGAGCGGGAGCGCGCGGGCGTCGGTCACCTGCGGGCCATGGAGGCGGCCTGCGAGGACTGAGGCCGGTTCAGCCGGCCGCGGCGGCCCGGATCGCCGCCTGGCTCTCGCGGACGCGCGCGTCGAGCGCGCCGGCCCAGGGCGGCGAGGCCGCGCCGCGCAGCGCGAGCGCGTAGCCGTAGCGGATGGTCGGGCCGAGTTGGCCGTTGCTGAGGTCCCCGGTCACCCAGTCGAGCATGGCGGCGCCGAAGCTGCGGTCGAGGCTGCGCGACAGCAGCTCCACGTCCACGTCTTCGGCGATGGCCCCGGCGCGGGCGACGTCGCGGACGAGGCTTTCCCAGAAGGCGAAGCGCTGGGAGTTGAAGATCTGCGAGCGGAAATCGTCGGAGGGATCGAACAGGGCGGCCCAGACGGTCCGGTAGAACGCCGGGTCGGCCACGTAGAAATCGACGCAGATGTCGAGCGCGCCGAAGAGCCGTTCGAGAGGCTCGGTCGAGCGCAGGTCGGCGAACCGGTCGAGGTACTCGCGGATGTCGTCCAGCACCGACAGCAGGATCGCGCGCTTCGAACCGAAGAGGTTGTAGGGCGTGGCCAGGCTGACGCCGGCGCGGGCGGCGAGGGCGCGCATCGAAAGCCCGGTGTTGCCCGTTTCGCGGATCAGGTCGCGGGCCGCGCGGATGATGCGGCGGCGGCGTTCCTCCTTGCCGGCCTCGCGTCGGCTGAGCGTCACCGCGCCGGACTCGTCCCGCATGGGCTTGGCCCCCGCTCCCATGGTCGTCTCGCGCTCCCCCGAGAAAGGACGCCTCTATAACAGCCGCGCCCCCCGCGTGCAGCCGCTGCGGCGCCCGGACCCGGCGTCGCTTGACGCTCGACATTCCTATAACGTGTACTGCCAATCGCCATCGGCCCGGCCTCGCCCGGCCTCGATGACCCCCGCAACGAACCGGAGCCACGCCGTGACCTTCGAGACGATCAAGTACGAGACGGACGGGCCGGTGCTGACGATCACGTTGAACCGACCGGACAAGCTGAACGCCTACACGGCGCAGATGGGGGCCGAGCTGGCCGACGCGCTGGGCCGGGCCGACGAGGACGACGCGGTCCGCGCCGTGATCCTGACGGGGGAGGGGCGGGGCTTCTGCGCCGGCGCCGACATCTCGGCCGGCGCGGGCAGCTTCGACACGACGAGCGGGGAGGGGGCCAAGAACTTCGGCGGCGCCGGGAACGTCCAGCGTCGCAACGAGGGCGTCGGCTTCGTCGGCGCGCTCTTCAACTGCAAGAAGGCCACGATCGCGGCGTTCAACGGCCCGGCGGTCGGCGTGGGCATCACCCTGGCGCTGCCCACCGACATCAAGATCGCCTCGACGGCGGCGAAGTTCGGGTTCGTCTTCGCTCGGCGGGGCCTGGTGCCCGAGGCCGGCAGCGCCTGGTTCCTGCCGCAGCTCGTGGGCCTGTCGCAGGCGCTGCGCTGGTGCCTGTCGGGCCGCGTGTTCGGCGCAGACGAAGCCCTCGCCGGCGGCCTCGTGTCGGAGGTGGTCGAGCCCGAGCGGCTGCTGGGCCGCGCCCGCGAGATCGCGCTCGAGATCGCCGAGAACACCGCCCCCGTCTCGATCGCCCTCACCCGGCAGATGCTCTGGCGGTTCGCCGGCCAGGACCATCCGTTCGACCTGCTGAAGGTGGACGGCCCGTTCGCGATGACGCTGGGCGCCGGCGGCGACGTCAAGGAGGGGGTGTCGGCCTTCCTCGAGAAGCGGCCGCCCAGCTTCCCGGGCAAGGTCAGCCAGGACATGCCCAAGGGCTACCCCTGGTGGGACGGCGTGGCCTGAAGCGCGGTCAGGGCGTCGGGATCAGCTTCCGCCGCGCCATCTCGGCGATCCAGAACCGCAGGGTGTCCTCGGTGTCGTAGCAGGCCCCGAAGCCCGCCTGCCGCAGCTTGATCGTGCTGACCAGGATCGGCAGCGTGACCGCGGTCACGCCCGGGCGCGTGAGCGCGTCGACGTAGTGATGGCTTTCGCCGAGCAGGCGGTCCAGCGGGATCGGCCGCAGCCCCTCGCGCGCGACGATGCGGTCCCAGATCTCCGCGTGGGCCGGCAGCCATTCGGCGAGGCGCAGGGGCTCGTCGGGGCCTTGCGCCATCCCGAACGCCTCGGCCATGGCCGGCCACACCTCGCTCCAGGCGAAGACGTCGCCGTTGGTGATGTTGAAGGTCTCCCCGGCGGCGGCCGGCGCTTCTGCGGCCCAGGCGAACGCCTCCCCCAGCAGGCGCGGGTCGACCAGCTCCATGACCTGGGGCGCGCCGCCCGTGTACGCGAAGGGCTGGCCCAGCTCGCGCCGGATGGCGGCGTACACGGCCAGCGGCAGCAGGGGGTTCATGGCCGCGCCCCAGGCGGCCCCGACGACGATCTGCGGCCGGAAGATGGTCCAGTCGAAGCCCCGCGTACCAGCCGTGGCGCGCAGGTAGTCCTCCTGCAGCCAGTAGAAGTTGGCGTGGTCGTCGCGCGGCGCCCGCTCGCGGGCCGGGATCGGAATGCGCGCCCGCAGGTGTGCGCCGTAGGCCTTGGTCCCCTGCAGCAGGGTGACGTGCCGAAGGGGTCGGGCGGCGGCCAGCGGCTCCAGCAGGTTGCGCAGCATGGAGAGGTTGGTCTCCATCTGGTCCGTCTCGCGCCACCCGGCGAGCAGGCCGGGCTTCTCGTAGAGCGCGGCGTAGACGAGGTGGGTCACTTCGCCGAGCCCACCGAGCGCCGCGCGGCAGGCGGCCGGGTCGGTGAGGTCCACGGCGATGTGGCGAACGGACGCCGCGACGGTCGGCTCGGGCGTCCGGCGCGAAACCGCGATCACATTCCAGCCCGCGGCGGCGAACCGGGCGACCGCCGCCTCGCCCACCAGGCCGGTGGCGCCGGCGACCAGGACCGTCTTCATGGGCAACCTCCGCGCTGGACGCCGAGCTTAGGGGCTTGCCGTTGCGGCGGCCCAGCCCCATGGCGTTCCGTCCGCAACGGGGATTGCACTGTCGTGAAGCTCTCGCCGCCGCAACTGCTCCTCTGGGGACTGCTCTCGGTTCCTGGCGTCTGGATCGTCGCGCGCCATGCCACCGGAGCTCTGGGCTACGGCGAGGCCATCCAGTTGAGCGGCGAGTGGGCCGTGCGCTTGCTGGTCGTGGTGCTGGCGGTGACCGGCCTGCGCCTGGCGTTTCCCCGGGCCGGCTGGACGGTATGGCTGCTGCGCCGGCGTCGCGACCTGGGCGTCGCCGTGTTCGGCTACGCCCTGCTGCACCTTGGGGTCTACCTGGCGCGCAAGGCCGAGATGCCGGTGCTGATCGTGCGCGAGGCGCTCGATCCCGGCATGGCCGTGGGCTGGGTCGGGTTCGTGGTCTTCGCGGTGCTGGCGATCACCAGCAACGATGCGTCCGTCCGCGCGCTGGGGCCGCGGTGGCGGATCCTGCACCGGATGGTCTACGCGGGGGCCGCGCTCACCATCGCGCACTGGGTGATCACCGCCTTCGATCCGCTCGTCGGCTGGATCCACGGCGGCGTGCTGGCCGCCGTGATCCTTGTCCGTCTGGCGCTGCGCCGGAAGACCGTCAGGGCAGGGTGACGTAGCTGCGCAGGCGCGCCACTTCCTTGGCGTCGACGTACTTGCCGATCTCGCGGTCGAACTGCGCCAGGTCCTTGTAGGGGCGGTACTCCTCGAACTCGTGCGCCATGCGGCGCGTCATGCCAGGGATCAGCATGATGTCGTCCCGCGAGGCGTTGTTGAGGCTGATCGGGACAAAGACGGCGGCGTAGAGCGCGGGCAGCTGCGCCTCGGGGACCTTGCCGGCCACCACCTTGGCGAACGCGCCCTGCGTCGCATAGGGCCGGTTGCGGATGATGTCGCGCACCAGCTCGGCGCTGAGCCCGGGGACCGCGCGCAGTTGCGCCTCGGTCGCCCGGTTGGGGTTCAGGTGAGTCGTCGCCATGGGCGTCCCGGCGGGCGGCGCCAGCTTGGGCCGCGACTGGCTGAAGGCGACGCCGCCAGTCGTGAGAGCGATGAGACCGGCGACGAGCGTCGTACGGAGCACCTTGCGCATGATCTTCTCCAAAGGGGGGATGCGACTTTCTTGCAACTCACTCGCAGTTGCGCAAGCGCCATCGCGCGGCTGCGCCGTGGGCTTGTGGCGAAGGCGGCGGCCTGCTCTATCCGTGCCGCCTCAGCCTTCGGAGCCTTGCATGCCGTCCGTCCGCAGTCTCGCCGCCGCCCTGACGCTCCTGGCGGCCGCGCCGCTGGCCGCCCAGGCCCAGGGCGTGGAAACCCGGCCGCCGATCACGCCCTACAAGCCGGCCTTCGCCGGCCAGACGCGGGCGCCCGAGCAGAAGCTCGGCGTCGCCTTCGAGACCGCCACCGTGGCGACCGGGCTCAAGTTCCCCTGGGCCATCGCCCTGCTGCCCGACGGACGGATGCTGGTGACCGAGCGCATGGCCGGCGCCGTGCGCCTGGTCGGCGCCGACGGGACCTTGTCCGAGCCGCTGGCCGGCGCGCCGCAGGTGCTGGGCCGCGGCCAGGGCGGCCTGCTGGACGTGGTGCTGGACCCCGCGTTCGCCCGCAACCGGCTGGTCTACCTCAGCTATGCCGAGGCCCAGGCCGACAACACGAACAACACCGCGGTGGCCCGGGCTCGGCTTACCGAGGGGCCGACTCCGCGGCTCGAGGACCTCACGGTGATCTACCGCCAGAAGCCCTCGCTGAACTCGCCCCTGCATTTCGGCTCCCGCCTGGTCTTCGACCGAGCCGGGCGGCTCTTCGTCACCCAGGGGGACCGGTTCGTGCCGGACGGCCAGAAGCAGGCCCAGAACCTCGACAGCCTCATCGGCAAGATCGTGCGGATCGGCGCGGACGGCTCGGTCCCGAAGGACAATCCGTTCGTCGGCAAGGCGGGCGCCCGGCCCGAGATCTGGTCGATCGGCCACCGCAACATCCAGGCCGCCACGCTGCATCCCCAGACCGGCGAACTCTGGACCGTCGAGTACGGTCCGCAGGGCGGCGACGAACTCAACGTCGCGCGCAAGGGCAAGGACTATGGCTGGCCCACCATCAGCTACGGCGTGAACTACGGACCGGCCAAGGCGCCGATCACGGGCGGCGAGACGCAGCGCGCGGGGATGGAGCAGCCGCTCTACTACTGGGATCCCGTCATCGCGCCGGCGGGCGCGATCTTCTACACGGGGGCAGCCTTCCCGGCCTGGAAGGGCAGCCTGCTGATCGCCGGCCAGCAGCCGCAGGGCCTGCCGGGCGGCCACATCACGCGCCTCACCCTCAAGAACGATCGCGTGGTCGGCGAGGAGCGCCTGGACCTTCCGGGCGCCTACTGGCGCGATATCCGCCAGGCGGCGGACGGCTCGATCTACCTGCTGGCCGGCGGACCTGCGGGCCGCATCGTGCGTCTGACCCCGAAGCGCTAGCTGTCGAGGATCGCTACGGCGCGGATCCAGCCCGCGGACGCGCCGGCGATCTTCACCGGGAAGCACGAGAGGGTGAAGCCGTTGGCCGGCAGCGCCTCCAGGTTCGTCAGCTTCTCGATCTGGTAGTACTCGCGGAAGCGTCCCGCCTTGTGGCCTTCCCAGATGATGCGGGGGTCCTTGGTC
Source organism: Phenylobacterium sp. (assembly GCF_016793225.1). GTDB lineage: Bacteria > Pseudomonadota > Alphaproteobacteria > Caulobacterales > Caulobacteraceae > Phenylobacterium. The sequence goes on along the minus strand of NZ_JAEUMN010000109.1, from coordinate 22,077 downwards.
TCGGCCCACTTGCGGGCGGTATGGCTGAACGGCGCGTCCCAGGACCAGGCGTCGGTGCCGACCACCTTCACGCCGCGCTCGGTGAGGTACAGCGTCGCCTCCTCGCCCATGCCGCAGCCGCGATGGATGAAGTCGGGATCGCCGTACGCGGCGCCGGCCGCCGTGTTCACGAGGACGATGTCGAGCGGCTTGAGCTCGTGGCCGATGCGCGCCAGTTCCGCCTCCACGTCGGCGGCCCCCGCCACGTAGCCGTCGGGAAAGCGCCGGAAGTCGAGCTTCACGCCGGGCTGCAGGAAGTACTCCAGCGGGCCTTCGTCGATCGTCGGCGCGGGCCGCCTCGCCACCGACTGGTCGGTGGTGGAATGAAAGTGCCACGGCGCGTCCATGTGGGTGCCGTTGTGGGTCGACAGCGTCAGTTGCTCCACCGCCCAGCCTTCCCCCTCCGGCAGGTGCTCGGCCTCGAGGCCCGGGAAGGACGCGGCCATCTGCGGCACCGTCTCGCGATGCCGGAAGTAGGTCACCTTCGGCCGCATGGTCGCGGGGTCGGAAATGATGTCGTTCGTGATCGGGATCGACAGATCCACCAGCTTTCTGGCCATGTCAGGCGCCTCCCACGCCCCACGACCTTAGGCGCCCCGGGAACGCGCTGCGACAGAATTCCTCCCTGAAATCGCCCCAGACCGGAACAACGCTGTCGTCCGGGCTGTTGAAGGTTGTGTCGGGTGGAGCACAGAGGCTGGGCAGGGGATGGCCGTCATCGCGTCCGCGGCGCACCGCGATCATATGACCTTACGTAGCCCCCGGAAGGCCTTGCGCGTCGCCGCAAGCCGCCGCAAGCGCGCGTTCGATGTCGCCGTCGCCGGCCTGGCGCTGCTCGCCTTCCTGCCGCTGCTCATGCTGATCGGAACCGCGATCTGGATGGAGAGCGAGGGCCCGATCCTCTTCCGGCAGCAGCGGACGGGCCTGAACGGCCGCCCCTTCCGCATCTACAAGTTCCGCACCATGACGGTCACCGAGGACGGCGACGGCGTCCGCCAGGCCGTCCGAGGGGACGCCCGCATCACGCCGCTGGGCGGGCTGCTCCGGAAGCTCAGCCTGGACGAACTGCCCCAGCTGCTCAACGTGCTGAAGGGGGAGATGTCGATCGTGGGCCCGCGGCCGCACGCCCTGAGCCACGATGCGGAATGGTCGCGGCGCGTGCCGGACTACGAGGGCCGTTTCCGGGCCCGTCCCGGCCTCACGGGCGAAGCCCAGGTGCTGGGCCTGCGCGGCGAGGTCCTGGACGACGAGGGGCTTCGCCGCCGCATCGAGGCCGACAACAGCTACATCGAAGGCTGGTCCTTCACCCGCGACCTCGCCATCGTGGCCCGCACGGCGCCGCTGCTGTTCGGCGACGCCCAGGCCTTCTAGGCCAGCGACACGGCGAGCCGCGCGGCCATGGCCAGCAGGGCGAGCGAGCCCAGCATGAACAGCGCCCACCTGACCTTGATGATGTTCGTCGTGGCCTGGACGAGGCTGTGCGCGACCCGCAGGCCCACGTAGGCCCACGCCAGCCACAGGTTCAGCCCGTCGCCCGCGCCGGCGACGGCAAGAGCCAGCGCCGTGGCGTAGAACAGCGTCGGCTGCTCCATCAGGTGATTGTAGTTGTCCGCCTTCCAGCGCACCTGCGGGGGCAGCGCCTGATTGAGATCATCCTTGGTCATGGCGGGGTCCATCGGGACCTTTGCCTGTCGCATGGCCGGGATCCGAGTGGCGTAGAGCCAGGCCCACATCACGAACGACCACAACACCAGCGCAGCCACCGGCTGCAGGATCGGACTTTGCATCGGATCGCCTCCCCGAAGCCGAACAGAACCCGGACCCGGCCTGGCCGTAAAGGCTGGAACACATTCGGGCGCGGCGCGTGCGGTCCTCGCGGGAGGTCGGGACGCCTCCGTGATTGACGAACGGGCCGCCGGCCTCCTTAAGAACCCAGGTGACCGCCGCCGCCCCGCCTCAGCCCCGGATTCTCCTGGGGATCGCCTTGCGGGTGGCCGCGATGGCCTGCATGGCCTGCCTGTCGGCCATCGTGAAGTGGACCGGGTCCCGGGGCGTCCCGGTCTTCGAGATCATCCTGTTCCGCAATCTCTTCGCCTTCATTCCGCTGGGCCTCTACATCGCGCGGACGACCGGCTTCTCGGTCCTGCGGACCCAGCGGCCGCTGGGGCACGCGACCAGGTCGATCGTCGGTCTCACCGGGATGGTGTGCGGCTTCTCGGCGGTCCAGCACCTGCCCCTGACCGAAGCCACGGCGCTCCAGTTCACCTCGCCGCTGTTCATGACCGCGCTCTCCGCGCTCCTGTTGTCCGAGAAGGTCGGGCGGCACCGCTGGGCCGCCGTCTTCGTGGGCTTTCTCGGCGTGCTGATCATGGCCCGGCCGATCCCCGGCGAGATGAATGTCCCGGGGGTGACCCTGGGCATCCTGAGCGCGCTCGGAGCCGCCGGCGCGATGGTGGCCATCCGCCAGATCTCGGACACCGAGCGGGGGCCGACGATCGTCTTCTATTTCACGCTGGGCGGGGTCGTCCTGGGCGCCGTCGGCTCGGCTTTCCACTGGGTGACGCCGGATCCGCTCACGCTCGCGGCCCTGGTGCTGGGCGGACTGATCGGCGGCGTCGGCCAGCTGTTCCTGACCGAGGCCCTGCGCCAGGCGCCGGTCGGGGTCATCGCGCCCTTCGACTACACCCAACTCGTCTGGGCCAGCCTTCTCGGTCTGGTCATCTGGGGCGAGCTGCCCCATCCGCTGACGCTCGTCGGGGCGGTGGTCGTGGCGGCGAGCGGCGTCTACATCCTGCATCGCGAGCTGCGCCGCTTCCGGCCGCCCTCGCGCCCGGGGTGAATTGACACGACACGGTTACGGGCGGACCCTCGGCGACGTAGCGGCCTGAGGGAAGCGAACGATGCCCAATACCCCCGCACTCTTCATCCTGGCGCTCTGCGCCGGCCTGGCCGGAGCCTCGGCGGCGAGCGCCGGCGCTGTGACCGTGCTCGGCGGCGGCATGGCGCGCGACTGCTCGAAGGCCGCGCTCGGCGGCGAGTCCGAGGCGCGCTTCGAGGCGATCTGCACGCTGGCGCTCGAAACCGAGATGCTGAACCTGCGCGACCGCGCGGGCACCTACGTGAACCGCGGCGTGCTGAAGCTGCGCCGCCGGGAGTTCGCCTCGGCCCAGTTCGACTTCAACCGGGCGATCGAGACCAAGCCCGACCTGGGCGAGGCCTACGTCAACCGCGGCGCCGCCGCCGTCGGGGCGCGGCGCTTCTCGGACGGCCTCAGCGACCTGAACAAGGCGCTCGAGCTGGGCGTCGAGGAGCCGGAGAAGGCCTACTACAACCGCGCGCTGGCCTATGAGGGCCTGGACGATCTGAAGGCCGCCTACTTCGACTACCAGAAGGCGGTCGAGCTGAAGCCGGACTGGGAGATGCCGAAGAAGGAGCTGGCGCGGTTCACGGTGGAACGGCGCTAGGCGTCGTCCGTTCGCGTCATGTCATGGGCTTCGCGCGCAATATCATCGTCCTGGCGCTGCTGACGGCGGCGGGCCCGGCGGCGGCGCAGATCCTCGATCCCCTGAGCCAGGGCCAGCTGCTCGACCTTCGGGCGCAGCAGGAGGCCGCGCAGCGCCGCGCGATCGACCAGGCGAACCAGCTGGAAGCCCTGGCGGCCCGCCAGCGCGCCGACGAGGCGGCGCTGGATCTTCAGCTTCGGCGTGGGGACGTGGGACCGCGCCAGGTTCCGGTGCTGAGGCATGCTCCGGTCGCCCCGGTCGCCCCGGCGTCGCAGGGGGACTATCCGTCGGTTCCGGACGAGGCTCTGGCCGACTCCAACCGCAAGGTCCAGGAGGCGGCGCGGAACCGCCGCTGAGCGTCCACATTTCCAGAGCGGCGCCGTGGGCGTCGAGGTCGAGCGGAGAGCATCCATGCGCTGGGGCGGCGAAGGCGGCGGCAACATCGAGGACCGTCGCGGCATGGGCGCGGCCGGTGTCGGCGGGCTCGGCGCGGGCGGCGTGATCCTGGCCCTGGTGGGCTACTTCGTCTTCGGCATCGACCCGTCGACCACCACGCGCGTGCTGGAGAGCGGCGGCGCGCAGCAGCAGGAGGGCGTGCGCGGCGCTCCTGCGGACGAGGCCGGACGCTTCGTCGACGTGGTCTCGGGCAATGTGGACGACGTGTGGCAGGCGCAGTTCCGGCAGTCCGGCCAGACGTACGAGCGCCCCGCGGCGATCGTGCTCTACGACCGGGCCACGGGGACCGGCTGCGGCATGGGCCAGTCGGCCATGGGCCCCTTCTATTGCCCGGCAGACCGCAAGGTCTACCTGGACCTGTCGTTCTGGCAGGAGCTGGAGACGAAGTTCGGCGCCGGCGGCGAGGCCGCTAGGGCCTACGTCATCGCCCACGAGATCGGTCACCACGTGCAGACGCTTACGGGCGCCTCCGACCGGGCGCGCCGCCTGGGCGCGCGCGGCGCCGAGAGCGGCGCCGTGCGGCTCGAGCTGCAGGCCGACTGCTACGCCGGCGTTTGGGCCGCCCATGCCGCTTCGGTCTCGGGCGGCCAGGTGACGCTCGACCCGCGCGACATCGAGGACGGCCTGCGCGCCGCCGCCGCGGTCGGCGACGACACCCTGCAGCGGAAGTCCCAGGGCCGGGTGATGCCCGACGCCTTCACGCACGGGTCGTCGGAGCAGCGGATGCGGTGGTTCCGCCGGGGGGCCCAGACGGGCGACCCGAACGCCTGCGACACCTTCCGCGCGAGCGACCTCTAGCGGCTAAAACGCCTCTATCGGATCCCGTTAGAGGACAAAAATCTTAATAATAACAATAACTTAAGGTTATCCTTAGGCGGCGACGTGCGGCAGCGGGTCCCAGCCCAGGCACACGCCCACGCAGCGCCGCGCCAGCAGGTCGCCGGGGTCGCTCAGGGGCGCCTTCACATCGCCCTTGTGAAGCACCAGCGGCGCCTCGGTGCAGCCGGCGATGATCACCTCCGCGCCGAGCTGGCGCAGGGTCTCGGCGTGCGCCTGCATCTCGCGCTTCACGTCGTGGCCCAGGTCGCCGGCCTTGATCCGGTAGAGCGTCACCATGAACTGCTCCTGCGCTTCGGGCGGGAGCGTGACGATCCCCATGGCCCGGGCGGCCAGGTACTCGCGGTAGAGCTTGAGGGCGCCCTTGGTGCCGAGCACGCCGGCGCGCATCGCGCCGCTCTGGGCCGCGGCCTCGGCGCCGAGGCCGATCATGTCCACCAGAGGCAGCCCGGACGCCCGCTGGATAAGGTCGGCATGGGCATGGGCGGTGTTGCAGGGCATGGCCAGCACCTCGGCCCCGGCGCCGCGAAGGGCGCCCGCCATCTCGGCCAGCACGCCGCCGGCGTTCGAGCCCGGGACGTTGCGGTCGGGCGCCTTGGGGTTGATGTCGGCGATCACCCGGATGTGGTCCTGGTCCTTCTCGGCCGGGGTGTAGGCCTGCAGCCGCGACAGGAACTCCAGCGTGGCGGCCGGCCCCATGCCGCCGAGCACGCCGAGGGTCAGCGAAGTGGCGCTCATTGCAGCTTGCCCTCCAGTTCGCTCTGGTAGCCGAACAGCCCCTGCGCCCCGCCGGTGTGCAGGAACACGATGGTCTCGCCGTCGAACTCGCCCTGGGCCGAGAGCGCCAGCAGGCCCTTCATCGCCTTGCCCGTGTAGACGGGGTCCAGGAGGATCCCGTCGGTCCGCGCGATCGTCTTCAGGGCGTCGATCACCGCCTGGTCCACCAGCCCGTAGCCGGCGCCGACGAAGTCGCAGTCCGCCACGACCATCTCCCGCGTCACCCGATCCTCGTGGCCCAGGAGGGCGGCGGTTTCGCGGGCCAGCTTGTAGACGTTGGCCTCCTGCACGTCCTTCAGCGCGCGCACGCCGATCCCCAGGACCGGGATGTCGGCGCCCATCACCGCGAGACCGGCGACGAGGCCGGCGTGCGTGCCGGCGCTGCCCGTGGCCGTGACGATCCGGTCGATCTCGAGGCCGGCCTCGTTCGCCTGGGCCACGAGCTCCAGCGCGCACTCGACGTAGCCCAGCGCCCCGATGCAGTTCGAGCCGCCGCCGGGGATCACATAGGGCCGCCCGCCCCGCCCGGCGACCTCGGCCGCCGTCTTGGCCAGCTCCTGGTTCATGTCGGTCCCGCCGGGCACGGTCCGGATCCTGGCGCCCAGCAGCTCGTCCAGCAGCACGTTGCCCGACCGGTTGTAGTCGACCGCGTCCGACCCGGTCCGCGCCTCCAGGATGATCTCGCAGGCCATGCCGAAGCGCGCCGCCGCCGCCGCCGTCTGGCGGACGTGGTTCGACTGGATCGCGCCCTGGGTGACGAGCGTGTCGGCGTCGTTGGCCAGGGCGTCGCCCAGCAGGTACTCGAGCTTGCGGGTCTTGTTGCCGCCGCCGGCCAGCCCCGTGCAGTCGTCGCGCTTGATCCAGACCGCCGGCCCGCCGCCGCCGGGGCGGGCCAGGTGCTCGGTCAGGCCGGGAAGCGGCTCGAACGGCGTCGGCAGGTGGGCGAAGCGGACCGGGTTGAAGCGGGCGAGATGCATGTCCCACCCGCTAGCCCCCTTGGCCCACGGCCGCAACCGCGGCGGCGCCTTTGGGGTGGTCCTGCGGCGCGGAGTCTATGGGTCCCGGTGTTCGCCTGCGGCGAAACCGGGATGACAGCTGAACCTTCCGGGACGCCCGCCTGATGTTCGCAGCACCAGGCGGGGTGACAGGGCTTCTAGGGCCGCAAGCGCCGTGGCAGGGCGGCGACCTCGTCCGGGCTCAGCTTCACGATGGAGTCGATGGCGCAGAAGCCGCTGCGGGCGCGGATTTCCACGTCCCGCGGCGCACAGAGGCGTCCGCCGCCGACCTGCCGGATGGCGAGCGGGTCGGACGAGACGGCGCTGCGCAGGCAGCCGTTCTTCATGGTGACCCGATAGACGCCCTTGCTGCGGCCGAAGCCGTCCAGAAGCAGGGTGTCCTGGTCGACGACCACGTGATTGCCGAGTTCATGGGTCAGGACGCACTGGCCCTTCGGCAGGCTCGCGCCGGAGGGCGGCGGCGGGGGAAGGGGCGAGGGGGCCGCCGCCACGGCGACCGAGACGGCTCCCGCGCCCATGATCGCGAGTCCGAGCCCGAGGGCGACGATGCGCATCGTCGCCTACGGCCGCAGCTTCTTGGGAACCCGGGCGACCTCGTCCGGCGTGAGCTTCACGATCGACTCCACGATGCAGGGCGTGGTGAAGCCGCCCTTCGACACGCCGAGGTCCAGGTCGATCGGCTTGCAGATCAGGGACGAGCCCGGCGGGTTGCGCATCACGATGGGATCGGAACTCACGGCCCCCGCGAAGCAGCTTCCCCCGGAGGTCACGCGATAGGTGGCCTTGCCGTTCACGTCGATCAGCATGGTGCGGTTGTCGAGGAAGGTGTGATTGCGGATCTCGCTGCTGCGGATGCACTGCCCGGACGGCAGGCCCGCGCCCTTGGGGGGCGCTGCGCCCAGGGGCGAGGTCTTCTCGGCGGTCGAGGCCGCGACCGCGGCGGTGGAAACGGCGGCCATGGCCGCCAGGGTGATGATCGCCAGCTTCATCGGCGGGTCTCCTGAACGTCCCCCACGAACAGGATACGGCGCCCGCGGGCCCACGTCTGCGTCCATTCCGCGTCACGGAGACGTGAAGGCCGGCCGCCACGGGACCTCGTTTTGCGACTGCGAATTCACTTGTTGCGGCGCAACATCGGGCCTACAGCGCCGGCCGCGAACGCCCGGGGTGTTCCCGCGGGTCCGCAGGAGCAAGACAGGAATGACTGGCGAGAACGATCTCGCCGCGTCGCCGCAAGCTCGACCGTCCTCATCAGATCCCTCCACGCCGGGTTCCGGCGCGCGCTTCTGGCCGTTGGCGATCGGCAGCGTCGGCGTGGTGTTCGGGGACATAGGAACAAGCCCCCTCTACGCCTTCCGGGAGGCGCTCGGCCAATCCGGCGAGGCCCTAACCCCGGCCGCCGTGCTGGGTGTCGCATCGCTGGCGCTCTGGGCGCTCCTTCTAGTCGTGACGCTCAAGTACGTGCTGGTGCTGATGCGCACCGACAATCGCGGCGAGGGCGGGGTGCTCTCATTGGCGTCGCTGGCCCAGCAGGCGATCGGGCGTCGCACGACCTTTGTGTTCCTGCTGGGCGCCGTCGGGGCCGCGCTGTTTTACGGAGACGCGATGCTGACCCCGGCGGTGTCGGTGCTGTCGGCGATAGAGGGCCTGCGCAGCGTCCCCGTCATCGGCCCGCATGTGAACCTCTCGGTCATCCTGATCGCCAGCCTGACGATCCTCGTGGCGCTGTTCGCGGTGCAAAGCCGCGGCACGAGCGGCGTCGGAAGGTTCTTCGGCCCGATCTGCGTGGTCTGGTTCGTGGCGATCGCCACCCTCGGGGTGGTTCATATCGCGCAGGCGCCGCAGATCGTGGCTGCGCTCGATCCACGGCACGCCATAGCCTTCGTCGCGGGCAACGGCGTGGTGGGGCTGCTCGTCCTGGGCGCTGTGTTCCTCACCGTGACGGGCGCCGAGGCGCTCTACGCCGACATGGGCCACTTCGGCCGCTGGCCGATCCAGGCGTCGTGGATCGGCTTCGTCCTGCCGGCGCTGGCGCTGAACTACCTGGGCCAGGGGGCGTTCGTGCTGGACGTCATCGCCAGCGCCGGCGGGCAGCCGGTCGCGAACGCCGATTGGTTCTTCCTGATGGCCCCAGAGGCCTACCGGGCTCCGCTGGTGATCCTCGCCACGCTCGCGACCATCATCGCCTCGCAGGCGGTCATCACCGGAGCGTTCTCGCTGACCAACCAGGCGATGCAGCTGGGCCTCCTGCCGCGGCTCACCATCGTGCGCACCTCGGCCTCGCGCTTCGGCGAAATCTATATGCCGCAAGTGAACCTGATCCTCGCGATCGGCGTGGTCTTCCTGGTAGCGGTGTTCAAGACCTCGTCCAGCCTCTCGGCCGCCTATGGCCTCGCGGTGTCGGGAACGATGGCCGTGACCACGGCCCTGGCGTTCGTCGTCCTGCGCAACGGTCGCCGGTGGCCGCTGGCGGCGTGCGTCGCGGTCATGGGGCCTCTGCTGGCGATCGATCTGGTGTTCCTGGGGGCCAACGCGCTGAAGGTGTTTCACGGCGGCTACGTGCCGCTCGTGATCGGCGCAGCCCTTCTGGCCCTCATGCTGACCTGGGTCCGAGGTTCGGAGATCATCAGCGCCAAGGCCGCGGCCGACGCCCCCATGCTCGACGATGTGCTGCCGTCGCTGAGCCGGGGGACGGCGTACCGTGCGCCGGGCACGGCGGTGTTCCTGACCTCGCAGCCGGACCACGCGCCGGGCGCGCTCCTGCATAACCTGAAGCACAACCGGGTGCTGCACGAGCGGAACCTCGTCGTCAGTGTGCGCACCGCCGACGCGCCTCGCGTGGCCGGTTTCGAGAGGGCCCGGGTGGAGCGCCTTTCAGAGGACTTCACCCGCGTGTCGCTAACCTTCGGCTACATGGAAGAGCCCAACGTGCCCAAGGCGCTTGCCGACCTGCGCAAGACGGGCCTGGCCTTCGACATCATGTCGACATCGTTCTTCCTCGGGCGACGGTCCATCGTCGTCGGGGCCAATTCCGCGCTGCCGCGCCTTCTGGGTCGCCTGTACATCTGGATGACGCGAAACGCGGCCGATCCGACGGACGTTTTTCGCATCCCGGCGGGTCGCGTGGTCGAGCTCGGCTCGCGCCTCAGCCTGTAGCGGGAAATCGGCGCCGGGGCCGTCGTCCGCGGATGACTCCCCGGCGCTTCCGTTTTACCGTGCGGTCCTCCTCGGGGGGCCGCGCACGAGCGGCTGAGAGGTGGGTGAGCCCACGACCCGTCGAACCTGATCCGGGTCATGCCGGCGAAGGGAAGGGCCAGCTTTCGACCCGACCTCCGTCCATGGCCCCCACCGCTGGAGTACGCCATGAACAAGCCCATCGCCGGCAAGCTGGAAGCCGCCGCCATCCCGACCGGGGAACGCCCCGGGTCCCGGAAGGTGTGGCAGGCGGGCGTCGCGTGGCCCGACATCCGGGTGCCGTTCCGCGAGGTGGCCGTCCACCCGTCGTCGGGCGAGCCGCCGGTGACGATGTACGACTCGTCGGGCCCCTATACGGACCCCGGCGCGAGCATCGACATCGAGAAGGGCCTGCCGAAGACCCGCGAGCCGTGGGTGGTGTCGCGCGGCGACGTCGAGATCGTGGCCAATCCGCGCGAGGTGAAGCCCGAGGACAACGGCTTCGCCAAGGGCGAGCACCTGGCCCCGCAGTTCACCGCGCCCCGGCGCGTCTACCGCGCCACGTCCGGCGCCGTGACGCAGATGGCCTACGCGCGGCGCGGCATCGTCACGCCCGAGATGGAGTACGTGGCCATCCGCGAGAACCTGCGCCGCGAGGCAGCAGGGATCCGCGACGGCGAGAGCTTCGGCGCCGAGATCCCCGACGTGTGCACGCCCGAGTTCGTGCGCGATGAGGTGGCCCGCGGCCGCGCCATCATCCCGGCCAACATCAACCACACCGAACTCGAGCCGATGGCGATCGGCCGCAACTTCCTGGTCAAGGTCAACGCCAACATCGGCAACTCGGCGGTGCTCTCCACCGTCGCCGACGAGGTGGACAAGATGGTGTGGGCGATCCGCTGGGGCGCCGACACGGTCATGGACCTGTCCACCGGCCGCAACATCCACAACATCCGCGACTGGATCCTGCGCAACAGCCCGGTCCCGATCGGCACCGTGCCGATCTACCAGGCGCTGGAGAAGGTGGGCGGGGTCGCCGAGGACCTGAACTGGGAGGTGTTCCGCGACACCCTGATCGAACAGGCCGAACAGGGCGTCGACTACTTCACCATCCACGCGGGCGTGCGCCTGCCGTTCATCCCGCTCACGGCCAAGCGGGTCACGGGCATCGTCAGCCGGGGCGGGTCGATCATGGCCAAGTGGTGCCTCGCGCATCACCGCGAGAACTTCCTCTACGAGCGGTTCGAGGAGATCTGCGAGATCATGAAGGCGTACGACGTCTCGTTCTCGCTGGGCGACGGCCTGCGTCCGGGCTCGATCGCCGACGCCAACGACGAGGCCCAGTTCGCCGAGCTGCGCACCCTTGGCGAGCTGACGAAGATCGCCTGGAAGCACGACGTCCAGACCATGATCGAGGGCCCCGGCCACGTGCCGATGCACAAGATCAAGGCCAACATGGACGAGCAGCTGAAGCACTGCCACGAGGCCCCCTTCTACACCCTGGGCCCGCTGACGACCGACGTCGCCCCCGGCTACGACCACATCACCTCGGCCATCGGCGCGGCGATGATCGGCTGGTTCGGCACGGCGATGCTCTGTTACGTCACGCCCAAGGAGCACCTGGGCCTGCCCGACCGGCAGGACGTGAAGGACGGGGTGATCGCCTACAAGATCGCCGCCCACGCGGCCGACCTGGCCAAGGGCCACCCGACGGCGCGGGCGTGGGACGATGCGCTCAGCCGGGCCCGCTTCGAGTTCCGCTGGGAGGACCAGTTCAACCTGGGCCTCGATCCCGAGACGGCGCGCGAGTACCACGACGAGAGCCTGCCGAAGGAGGCGTTCAAGACCGCCCACTTCTGCTCGATGTGCGGCCCGAAGTTCTGTTCGATGAAGATCAGCCAGGACATCCGCGACGCAGCCCGCGCCCAGAACGAGGTGGACAGCGGCATGGCCGAGATGGCGCAGAAGTTCCGCGAGGGAGGCGGCGAGATCCTCGTCCCCGTGGCCCCCGCGGAGTAGGGCGTCAGGCCGGCAGCGCCCGCCGCCGGCGCAGCATGGCGCCCGCCGCGCCGAAGCCGGCGATCATGAGCGCCCAGGCGCCGGGCTCGGGCACGCCCGGACCCGGCGGAGGCGCCGCCTGGGCGCTCGCCGTGCCGCCGCCGCCGAACAGCGAATAGGCGCCGTTGTTGATCCGGATCTCGCCGTTCACCTGATCCAGGATCGCGGTGTTGATGACGCCGGGCGGCAGGGCGCCGGCGCTGGCGAACAGGCCGCCCTGGGTGTCCACGATGGTGAAGTAGGCCTCGGTCTTCGCCGTGGGGCCGCCGTGCGCGTTGCGGAACAGCACGAAGTCCATCACGTCCCAGGTGGGATTGAACGAGGCCTGCGACTGCCGGATGTAGGCGCTGAACCCGGCGAAGACGCTGCTGTTGCCGTTGGCGGTGGCCGAGACGAGCGTCGCGGCGAACTGGCCCCCGACGGGCGTCGCATCCGTGTCGTAGGCGAACGTCACCGAGAACGGCTTGTTGAAGAAGTCGTTGAGCAGCGCCTGCTGGGCGGCGTTGATGCTGGACGGATTGCCGAACTGGTTGCCCATGCCGACGTTGCTGATGGTCAGCTGGCTGACCGCGGCCTGCGCCGCGCCCCCGGTGCAAGCCAGGCCCATCGCCGCGGCCATGCCCGCGAGCCCCAAGCGCTTCGTCTTCATCTTCTGCCCCCACGAGTTCGGCGTCAGGCTCGTTGATCGGCCGTCGAAGGGGATCGCGTCACCCCCCGATCAGGGGTGTCAGACCCGACAACATATTGGATTGAGGGAATAATTCCCCCCGCGATTGAATCTTCGGCGCAACGGCCGGGATCTCAGTTCGCGGCGCGCTGGGCGGCCAGGAGCAGGGCGACCGCGTGGGCGCGGTTCACCGCCCCCAGCTTGCGGCGCGCGTTGTCCACATGGAAGCGGACCGTGGTGGGCGAGACGCCCAGGATCATCCCGATCTCCCAGTCGGACTTGCCGGCCGCCACCCACTGCAGGGCGTCGCGCTCGCGCAGGGTCAGGTTGGGCGATGCGGGGCTCCACGGGCCGGCGGCCAGCGGATCGGTGACGCAGACCAGCACCGCCGGCCCGTCCTCGAAGACGGCGGTGGCGGACGAGCGCACGGGCGACGCCGTGATCGAGACCGCCGGCCGGTCTTCCGACCAGGCGAGCTTCATCTCGCCGGCGCGCCGCTGTTCGGGATCGGCCGTCCCGGCGGCGCCCAGCAGCGCCTCGAGCGCCGCGGCGTCCTCCGGCCGCTCCGCCACGAGACGGCTGTTCACGGCCCGCAGGCCGCCGCCCTCCTGCAGCATCCGCTCCGCTGGGCCGTTGAGGCGCCGGATCAGGCCGGATGTGCTGAGCACCAGCAGGGCGTGCGGCGAAGCGTCGAGCGCCTGCGCCACCCCCGCGGGCAGGGCGCCCCCGCCCATGGCGAGGTTCTCCGTCAGGCGGAAGGCCCGCCGCAGGTGCGGGTGCAGCCGGCGCGCCGTGGAAAGCGCCTCCTGGCCGAACGCGCCCTGCCGCATTGTGCGCGTCATGGTCAGGGCGCAGACGTCGAAGCCGTAGGCCGCCAGCCGGATGATCATCCCCGAATGGATGTCCTGGGGCCGCATGAAGTCGTTGAAGTACTCGGTCCGCTCGAGCTCGCTGCGCCCGAGCCAGGCCTCGTCGGTGAGCACCTCGGGCCGCCAGGCGGCCATGTAGGCGGCCGGGTCCGGCTCGTTCGAGAACGGGTTCAGCCGCGCATAGTAGGTCTCGTAGAGCGTCGCCATCGCGGGATCCAGGCGCGCGAGGACGCCCTCGCCCGAGCCGTCGGCCACGCTCATCCGCGTCAGCCACCCCGCGGCCCCGCCGAGCAGATCGGCGAGGTCCTCCATGACCGCCGGCCACCGCGCAGGGTCGAGGGCGGCCTCGTAGAGTCCGTCGAGGAACCGGCTCTCGTCCGCGCCCTGCATGGGAAGCCCCGTGTCGTCCCGGGACGGCAGCTTGGCTGCAAGCCCGCGGCTCGGCAACCACGGACCCTCGCGAGGCGAGTTCCGGCCGGGTCTGCCACTTTCCGCGGCGCCGGGGCTATCGCATACGAAAGTTTGGCGCCGTGGCTGCCGCTCGCCCTCTCCACCACCCGCTCTTCGGCGGGCGGTCCCCCTCTCCCGCTGGCGGGAGAGGAAGGTGCTGCGGGGCGTGGCTCCCCTGCGGCGCGATAAATTCGCGCCCAGATAGAAACTGCATGGTCTGGCGAGGATTCTTGCGCCGCGCTGACCCGTGACGACCGCGGCCGGCGCCTACCCCAGGGCGACGCATGCGTGTCGCGACACAGGGGTGTTTACAATGAGGATGAAGCTCGCCGCCGCGGCCATTTCAATCGTGCTGACCGCAGGCGCCGCACAGGCCGCCGCGCCGCTCTACGGGTTCCAACTGAGCGGTAGCTCGGAGGCGCTGTCGCCCGCCGAACTCGCCAGCTTCCTGGGCGCGCCCGACGACCTCTACACGGGCATCGGGTCCGGGTTCATCACCTACGACTTCGGCGACTACCGACTGGTCGACGGGGCCGGACAGGACCTCAATGTCTACGAGGTGGATGGGGGAAGCGTGGAGTTCAGCAGCGTCGATATCCTGGTCAGCAACGACGGCGTGACCTTCTTCAACATCGAGGCGAGTTCGGCCGCTGCCGTCGACCTGGTGGGCGACGAAGCGCACGGCAGCGCGAGCTTCCGCCGGTCCTACGATCTCGGGGCGGCCGTGACCGCCCTGGGCGTGAGCCAGTTCCGCTATCTGCGGCTGGACGGGACGTCCGGCGGGTCGATCAGCGGCAGCAACGGCTTCGACCCCGACGCGGTCGCCGCGATCAACTACATCGACACCCGTCAGCCGGTGACCGGGGTTCCCGAGCCGGCGACCTGGGCGATGATGATCCTGGGCTTCGGCGCGGCCGGCGCGACGCTCCGCCGTCGGCGCACCGCCGTCGCCTGACGACTACAGGCGGCCTGCGATCCCCCTGCGCGGGGGATTGCAGGCCTTCGCCATCCAGGTCTCGAGCTGGGCCAGCGCCTGCTCCCGGTCGTGGCCGGTGAGCTTGCCTTCTCGCTCCAGCCCCCGGTAGACGCCCCGGGCCTCGCCCCAGGCGCCGCAGGCGCGCGGGTAGGCGCCGCCGTTGTAGTAGACCCCGCCGACGCTCTTCATGGTCGCCGCCATGCTTCGCCGGGGCCCCGGCGCGTTGTCGGACAGGCGGACGATGTCGCGGTGCGCGGCGAGGATCTCCTCGGACATGGCGAACCCCTCCGCGACCCGGCCGAGGTCGGAAAGAACCATCGCCCGGACCTCGCCGACCACGGCGAACAGTCCCAGCGCCCCGCGGTCGGCCGGGTCGCGGGCGCGCATCCGGCGTGTCAGGGCGACGGCCCGGTCCACCGATGCATAGGCCTCCTCCGGGCGCTTGAGGGCGCTCAGGACGACGGCCCGGTACCAGAGCGAGATCGCGAGCTTGCGCAGGACCTCGGGGGAGTCCGGTTCGCGGCGCGCCAGTTCCTCGTTGAGGGCCACGGCCCGGTCGACGGCGGGCACCGCGGCGGCGTCGTTCCCCATCTCGTGGTGCGCCTCGGCGTGCAGCCGCAGGATCGCGGAGCGGGCCTTCATCACGCCCGTCTCGTTGCGCAGGGCGTCGGGGAGCCCGGCCAGGAAGGCCTCGGCGCGCTGGAACGGTTCCAGCGACCTGGCGTAGTTCCCGTCCCAGCCGTGGCTGTCCCCTTCGGCCTGGATGGCGGTGGCGTAGATCCGCGCCGCCTCGGCGTCCTTGCGGGCGAAGGGCTCGAGCAGGCGCTGGGTCTCGATGGCCTGCCTGCGGGCCAGGGCGATCTCGCTGTTGTTGTAGAGATTGACGCCCGCCTGCTCGATCCGCAGGTCGGCGAGGGCCCGGCGCACCTTCTCGTCGTCCGGCGCCTCGGCGTAGGCGCGGGTCAGGATCGCGTCGGCCTTGGCCAGGAGCGCATTGGCGTCGGCGGCCTTGCCGAGCTGGCTCTGCTGCCCGCTGCCGGTGACCTGCGCCAGCCGCACGTAGCCGCGTCCGGCCTCCACGCGGACGTCCAGCGGGGCGTCGGGATCCGCGCTCAGGGCGTCCAGGTAGCGCAGCCCGGTGCCCGCCAGTTTGCCCCGCGCGAGCGTCGCGCCCTGCACCTTGCTGACCTCGTTGTAGACGTCGAACAGCATGGCGGTGGCGATCTCGCGGGTCTGCTGGAACCGGCGTTCGGCCTCGGCGCGGGCCGCCTCGGCGCGGGCGTTGGCCACCAGCGTCGCCGCCAGGGCCGCCACGATCAGGACGCCCGCCGTCGCCGCCCCGCCCACGGCGAGCCGATGGCGGCGGACGAACTTGCCGAACACATAGCCGCGCCCGCCGGCCACGGCGGCGACCGGGAAGCCGCCGCGCCAGGCGGCGACGTCGTCGCGCATCGCCTCGACTGTGGGGTAGCGCTCGGTCGGGTCCTCGGCGGTGGCGCGGCCGATGATGGCGGCGAGCTCGGCGTCCGGCGGGTCGCCCTCCGTCAGCCAGGCCAGCACCCGGCCCAGGGAGTAGATGTCGGACAGCGTCGTCGAGGGCGCGCCCGCGATGCGCTCGGGCGCGGCGAAGCCCGGGGTGTGGATCCCGGCCTTGCCGCCCGGCGCGGGCAGGGACGGGGCGGCCGTCGAGGCCGGCGACGATATCCCGAAGTCGATCAGCTTCGGCTGGCCGGCCGCATCGACGAGGATGTTCGCCAGGGTCACGTCGCCGTGGACGATCAGGTTCTGGTGCGCGAACGCCACGGCCGAGGCCGCGGCGAGGAACAGGTCCAGGCGGGCCTCGCGCGATGGCGTGGTCTGGGCGCGCCACTCGGAAAGGGGCCGGCCGTCCACCAGCTCCATGACGATGTAGGGCTCGTGCGCCGCGGTCTCGCCGCCGTCGAACAGGCGCGCGATGTTCGGATGCGCGAGCCGGGCCAGCGTCTGCCGTTCGCGCCGGAAGCGCTCGATAAGGCTCTGGGACAGCGCGCCGGGCCGGATGACCTTGATGGCGGTGGCGTGCTCGAAATCGCCCGCGGCGCGCTCGGCGCGATAGACGGCCCCCATGCCGCCCTGCCCGATCAGCCCGGTGATGCGGTAGGCCCCGATCCGCTCGGGCAGCGGCCCGCCGTCGGCCTTGCGCGGGGCGCCGCCGGTGACGAGCGCGAGGGCGGCGTCCTGGCCGACCCCGAGAAGCGCGAGGGCCCGGGCGCGCACCGGTTCCGGCGCCGCCTGCTCGGCGATCCAGCGGGCCCGCGTCTCGGACGGCTCGGCCATCGCCCGTTCGAGCAGGTCCAGGGCCTGCGCCTCGGCGGCGGCGGCCGTGCGGGACGACCTAGCCATGCTGCGGGGCGAGGGCCTCGTACAGCCACAGCCGCGCGGCCTGCCAGCGGCGCTTCACCGTCGATTCCGACAGGTTGAGCACCACGGCGATGTCGGCGATCTCCATGCCGCCGAAGTACCGCATCTCGACGATATCGGCCCGCTCGCTGTCGATGCGGGAGAGCTGGTCCAGCGCGTCGTTGATGTCCTCGAGGTCTGCGTTGACCGCGTCCGGAATGTTGGTGACCAGCTCGACCTTCTGGTGGTCGCGCTTGGCCCTGCGCTTGGCGCGCACGTGCTCGACCAGCGCGCGGCGCATCATCACCGAGGTCAGCGCCATGAAGTGCGCCCGGTCCTGCCAGTCGATCCTGTCCAGCGCGATCAGCTTCAGGATCGTCTCGTGGACCAGGTCGCCGACCGAAAGGGAGACGTGCCGTTCGCCACGGAGCATCCCCGCGGCGGCCTGCGTCAGCTCGGCGTAGAGGATCTCGAACAGCCGGTCGCGGGCGGCGCGGTCGCCACGACGCCAGGCGGCGAGCAGTTCGCGCACATGATCCTGGCTGGTACGCCCCGACATGGAACGGATAGTGCGAACAGCGGCGAGCCCTGGCAAGCGCTCGCGCCTCATGCGGGAATCCGCCGAGACTTCAACGGCGGCGGCGCGCTCCGCGGGCGCCGCG
Source organism: Phenylobacterium sp. (assembly GCF_016793225.1). Lineage (GTDB taxonomy): Bacteria > Pseudomonadota > Alphaproteobacteria > Caulobacterales > Caulobacteraceae > Phenylobacterium. The sequence continues at coordinate 4,214 of NZ_JAEUMN010000109.1, read as the reverse complement.
GAGGCCGGCCGGCTAGTCGCCGACCTTCGCCTTGGCGCCCTCGGCCTTCGGCGGCCAGATCCGGACGGCGACCGCGATGGTCACCGAACCCAGGACCGCGGCCGCCGCGCCCGTCCACTGGATGGCGTTCATCCCCATCGCCGCGTAGTGGCCGGTCATCGCGCCGGACAGGAAGACGAGGCTGGCCGAGCTCCACTCGACGAGATCTTTCCGGGTGATGTCGAACGACATTTGAGCTCCGCGGGATGGCTTCGATTGCGGCGGCGAACTTGCCTTCCGGTGGATGCCAAATGCTTACCGCCCGCGCGATGCGACACTGTTGCGCAGGCGGTGGACCACCTGGCCGTAGACCTCGCCGATCGGTTCCTCGGCGATAAGACCCGACATCGCGCAGAGCTCGAGGAAATAGTCCTCGTCGAGGTCGATCCGCTCCTCGTCGCCGCGCCAGCGTTCACCGGGCGCCACGGCGTTGTGCACCGAGATGAAGGCCTGCCCGCCGGGCTTCAGGACGCGTGCGATCTCGCCGAGGTAATGGATCGCGTCCGCCTCCAGGAGGTGCGTGAACAGCGAGCTGCAGACCACCACGTCGACCGACGCATCGGCGGCGGGAAGGCTGTAGTCCGTCACGGCGATCCGCCCGTCGGGGTTGTAGGTCGCCGAGTACCCGTCGAAGTGCTCGAAGCGGAAGCGGTCCGCCGATCCGGCGAAGGCCCTGCGGCACCACAGGATCCCCGGAAGGAAGATGTCGACGCCCACGTAGCGCAGGCGCGGGTTGAGATGCAGGAACCGCGCGAGCTTGCCGCAGCCGCATCCGAGGTCCAGCACCACCGGCTCGTCGGGCAGGAACCGGGCGACCATCTGCGCCCAGGCCTCGCCGATGCCCAGGAACATCGCGAGGTCGCCCGTGCCCGCCTCGGTGCGCAGGGCATAGCTGGGAACGGCCATGCCGTGCGGCTGCAGCGGCAGTTCGGGCGCGTCGAAATGATGCAGCGTGTCGCGGTCGAATCCCCGCCAGTCGGCCGGAAGCGGCGGGGGCGAGGGGTTCGGGGGCGAGGGGCTCAGGCGCCTGAGAAGTCTCCGCAGCATCTTGGCCCCCGTTCCGCGCTATTCGCTTCTTAGCGCGGGGGCGGGGCGCTTCGACAGGGCCTGGAACGACGCCAGCAGTCCGCCGCCGGCGGCGACCGCGGAGGCGGCGGCCAGCAGGGCGGCCACGCCGCCCCAGTCGACGCTCCAGTCCGCCTCGAAGACCTCGACCACCACGGGCCACGCGGCGGCGTAGCCGAGCCCCACGCCGGCCGCGCCGGCGATCACGCCCACCAGGCCATACTCGAGCACATAGGCCGCCAGGACCTGGGCCCGGCTCGCGCCCAGCACCTTGAGCGTCGCGGCCTCGCGGGTCCGCTCCTGGGCCCGGGCGGCGATCGCCCCGGCCAGCACCAGCAGCGCCGCCATGAGCGCCACCGCCGCCGCGCCGCGGATGGCCAGCGCCACACGGTCGAAGAGCTCGGTGGCGGCCTCCAGCTGCTCGCGGACCGAGATCACGTTCACCTCCGGGAAGGCGGCGCCCAGCGCGCGGGTGACCGCCTGCTCCTCGGCGCGGCTCGCCTTGGCGATGGCCACGTGCCGCGGGCTCGCCCCCTCCAGGGCGTTCGCGCTCAGCACGATCGGGAAGCTGGCCCCGAAGCTGCCGATGTCCACGCGGCGGATCACGGCCACCTCGGCGTCGATCTCCCGGCCGAGGATCGACAGCGTGATCGTGTCGCCCGGCTTCAGGCGAGTCGCCTCGGCGACCCCCTCGGCCAGGGCGACCTGGGGCGGCCCGGCATATCCCGGCGGCCACCAGCGGCCCTGGAGCGTCCCCGGGTTGGGCGGCTCGCCCGGCAGGGCCGACAGCGTGATGTCGCGGTCGTAGGCCCAGCGTTCGCCGCGGGGAATGTTCTCGCGGTCGACCGGCTCTCCGCGCACGGCGAGAATGCGGCCCGAGAGCATGGGGGCGCGCAGGTACTGGTCCCGCCCCGGCGTCCGCCCCATCGCCCGCGCCACCTCGGCGTCGAACTGCGCGACCCGGTCGCCCGGGATCTCGGTGAAGACCAGCGCGGGCGCGGTCTGCGGCGCGATGACGGCGATCTGGCGCAGCAGGCTCGACTGGATCAGCACCACGGCCGCCAGCAGGCCCACGCCCAGCCCGATGGCCGGGGCCGCGGTGCGCGCCGCCGAGCGGGGGCCGGCGAGGTTCGCGAGCGCGATGCGGAGCGCGCCGCGCGTGCCCGACCGCAGCCGGCCGGCGAGCCTGGCCGCGGCCCAGCCGAACGCCCACAGCACGACGAAGGCCACCGCGACGCCGCCGATCATCAGGGCGGCCGCGAGCGGCGTGGGCGCCGTCCAGACGGCCAGGCCGGCGAGGCCCGCGGCGGCGAGCAGGGCGGCGACGAGTTCGGGGCCGAACCGGATCCGGCCGGAGAGGTCGCTGCGGAAGAGGCTGGCCGGCGGGGTCGTGCGGGCCCTCGCCAGCGGCGCGAGCGCGAAGGCCGCGGCCGAGAGGAGGCCGAACCCGCCCGCCTTCAGCAGCGGCATGGGGTAGACGGCGAACAGCGCCGGCACGGGCAGTTCGTCGGCGATGGTGGCGCCCAGCACGAGCGGCGTGGCCGCGCCGACCACGAGGCCGATGGTGACGCCGGCGAACGCCAGCAGGCCGATCTGGGCGAGGTAGATGTTGCGGATGAGGCCGCTGTCGGCGCCCAGCGCCTTCAGCGTCGCGATGGCGGGCTTGCGGCCATCGACGTAGGCGCTGACTGCTCCGAACACCCCCAGCCCGCCGGCGACGAGCGAGGCCAGGCCGATGAAGCCCAGGAAGTACTCGAGCTGGTCGATCATCCGCGACACCCCCGGCGAGGCGTCGTTGCGGTCGCGCAGGCGATAGAAGCCGCGCATCGTCTTGCGCACCTCGGCCTTGGCGGCGGCCAGCGAGGCGCCCGGTTCGATCGCGATGCGCGCCGTCTCGCCGAACGGCAGGCCCGGCTTCAGGAAGCCGCCAGCTTCCAGGGCTCCCACGCGCGTCAGCACCCGTGGCCCGAGGGCGAAGCCGCGGGACAGGCGGTCGGGCTCCTCGTCCAGGACGGCGGTCACCCGCATCGGGACGTTGCCGGCCAGGAAGCGGTCGCCCAGCCGCAGGCCGAGCCGGTCGAGAAGGGGCTGTTCGACCGCGGCGCCCCAGACGCCGTCCTGGTAGGTGAGCGCCGACTGGAGCGACGGCGCGCCGCGGATCGAGACGGCGCCAGCGAGCGGGTAGTTCGCGTCGACCCCGCGCAGCTCGATCAGCCGCCGCTCGCCGCCCGGCGCCTCGGCCATGGCCTGGGACGCCACCGCGTAGGTGACCTTGCCGAGGCGGGCCAGCCGCGCCCGTTCGGTGGCGTCGAAGCGGCGCTGGCTGCCGGCGATGGCGAGGTCGCCGCCCAGGATCGCGCGCGCCTCGGTGGCGAGGCCGCGGCGGAAGGCCTCGGCGGTCGAGCTGGCGGCCGCGATCGCGGCGACGCCCAGCGCCAGGCAGGCGAGGAAGATGCGGAAGCCCTTCACCCCGCTCCGGAGTTCGCGCGCGGCGAACCGCAGCCAGAGCGGCATCAGGCGGACTCCGTCACCGGCGCGCCGTCGCGCAGGCGCACGGTGCGCTGCGCGCGAGCCGCCAGGGCGGAGTCGTGGGTCACCAGCAACAGCGCCGCGCCCGTGTCCTCGGCCAGCTGGAACAGGAGGTCGGCCACGTGCGCGGCGTTGGCGGAATCGAGGTTGCCCGTGGGCTCGTCGGCGAAGATGAGGGCCGGCCGCGGGGCGAGGGCGCGGGCCAGGGCCACCCGCTGCTGCTCGCCGCCGGACAGCTGGTGGGGGTAGTGCCGCATCCGCGCGCCCAGCCCCACGCGGTCAAGCCAGGCGCGGGCCTCGTCCATGGCGCCCGGCCGCCGCGCGATCTCCAGCGGCGCGGCCACGTTCTCCTCGGCGGTCATGTTGGGCAGCAGGTGGAACGACTGGAACACCAGGCTCACGCGGCCCCGGCGCAGCTTCGCGCGCCCGTCCTCGTCGAGGCGGGCGAGGTCCTGTCCGAACAGCAGCACGCGACCCGAGCTCGGCCGCTCCAGGCCTGCGGCCACGGCGATCATCGACGACTTGCCCGAGCCCGAGGGCCCGATCAGCGCCACACGTTCGCCTTGCGCCAATGTGAGGGA
>NZ_JAEUMN010000075.1 GCF_016793225.1 Phenylobacterium sp. | reverse complement strand
GCCTCGATCTCGTCGCCGGTGCCCACCGGCACGGTCGACTTGGTGACGACGACGGTGAAGCCCTGCACCAGGCGGGCGATCTCCTCCGCGGCCGCATAGACGTAGCTGAGGTCGGCGTAGCCGTCGCCGCGCCGCGACGGCGTTCCCACGCCGATGAAGACCGCGTCCGCTTCGCGGATGGCCTGGGTGGCGTCCGTGTCGAAGAACAGCCGGCCGGCCTTCACGTTGCTGGCGACCAGCACGTCGAGACCCGGCTCGTAGATCGGGATGCCGCCGGACCTGAGCTGCTCGATCTTCGAGGCGTCCTTGTCGATGCAGGTCACGACATGGCCGAAATCGGCGAAGCACGCCCCGCTCACCAGGCCCACATAGCCCGTCCCGATCATCGCCACGCGCATTCCAGAACTCCCCTAGGAGGCCGCCGCTTCTATCCACCCGGGATGCGGCGCCGCAACGGCACAGACGGTCCGCGAGTCAGCAAGACCCGCGCCGCTTACGACGAGATCCTCAGATCTCCTGGTTGTACTTGCCGACCTGCGGGCGTTTCGCCAGCCGCGGCTTGACCTCCTCGCGGAAGAGCGCGCGCATGTCGTCCTCCGAGCGGGTGCTCTCCACGACGACCACGATCTCGGGCTTGTTCGACGAGGCGCGGACCAGGACCCACGAGCCGTCCTCGAGCGCCACGCGGACGCCGTTGACGGTGATCACGTCGACGATCCTGCGGCCGAGGATCGTGCCGCCGGCCTTGGCGAACGCGCTGTACTCGGCGACCACGTCGTCGACGACCCCGTACTTCTCCTCGTCGGCGCAGTGCGGGCTCATGGTGAGCGACGTCCAGGCCACGGGCAGCGCCTTCTTCAGGTCGCTGAGCTTCTTGTCCGGGTTGCGGTCCAGCATCGACAGGATCGCGGCGGCGGCCACGAGGCCGTCGTCGTAGCCGCGGCCGATGGGCGGGTTCATGAAGAAGTGGCCGCTCTTCTCGAAGCCGGCCAGTGCGCCCAGTTCGGCGGTCTTGCGCTTGATGTAGCTGTGCCCGGTCTTCCAGTAGACGGTCTTGGCGCCGTTGGCCTTCAGCACGGGATCGGTGGCGAAGAGGCCCGTGGACTTCACGTCGACGATGAAGGTGGCGTCCTTGTGCAGCGCCGACAGGTCGCGGGCCAGCATCAGGCCGATCTTGTCGGCGAAGATTTCCTCCCCCTCGTCGTCGACCACGCCGCAGCGGTCGCCGTCGCCGTCGAAGCCGAGGGCGACGTCGGCGCCGTGCTCGCGGACGGCCTTGGCCATCTCGGAGAGCATGTGGTGGTCCTCGGGGTTCGGATTGTACTTCGGGAAGGTCCAGTCGAGATCGCAGTCCATCTCGACCACCTCGGCCACGCCCATGCGCCGCAGGGCCTGTGGGGCGAAGGCGCCGGCGGTGCCGTTGCCGCAGGCGGCGATGACCTTGAGCCGCCGGCTCAGGCTCGCGCGGGAGGCCGCGTCGGCGATGTAGCGCTCGGCCACGCCGCCGATGTGCGCCACCGAGCCGCCCGGCCGCTGCGCCCATTTCCCGCCGAGCACGATCTCCTTCAGCCGGCCCATCTCGTCGGGCCCGAAGGTGAGCGGACGCTGAGCGCCCATCTTCACGCCGGTCCAGCCGTTCTCGTTGTGGCTGGCGGTGACCATGGCCACGCAGGGGGCGTCGAGGTCGAACTGGGCGAAGTAGGCCATGGGCGAGACCGAGAGCCCGATGTCCAGCACCTCGCAGCCGGCGGCCACCAGCCCGATGGTCAGGGCCTGCTTGATGCTGAGCGAATAGCTGCGGAAGTCGTGCCCGACCACGATGCGGGTCTGGCCCATCTCGTGGATCAGCGTGCCCAGGCCCAGGCCCAGGGCCTGGACGCCCAGCAGGTTGATCTCGGGCCCGAACAGCCAGCGCGCGTCGTATTCCCGGAAGCCGGTCGCCTTCACCAGCGGCGCATTCTCGTAGTCGAAGGTGTTGGCGACGAGGTCGGCGCGGGGGGCAGGCAGCATCGGGACTCCGGGGGCGCACGCGGGGGCGGTGGGGGTGTTTAGCGCGGCCGATAGCCGCAGCGCCACTGAGGAAGCCTTAACGGGACCCCGCTGTTCCGCGGCGGCCGCTACATCACCCCGGCGCGCAGCAGGTCGTGGACGTGCAGGATGCCCACGGGCTTGCCGGCGTCGACGACGAAGAGCACCGTGACGGCGGGCGGCGGATCGCTCATCAGGGCCAGGGCCTCGCCCGCCAGCATCCCGGGGGGCGCCACCTTCTTTGGCCCCGGCGTCATCACCTCGCCGGCGGTGTGGTCGAGCAGGCCTTCGATGTGGCGGCGCAGGTCCCCGTCGGTGATGGCCCCCAGCAGCACGCCCTTTGGATCGACGACGCCGACGATCCCCCAGCGCTTCTCGCTCATGACCAGGAGCGCCTCGCGCATCGGCGTCTCGGGCGCCACCAGCGGCAGCTCCTCGCGGCCGTGCATGAGGTCGGCGGCCGTACGCAGGAGGGCGCCCAGCTTGCCGCCGGGGTGGAACACCTTGAAGTCCTGCGGCCGGAAGCCCCGCCGCTCGAGCAGCGCCACCGCCAGGGCGTCGCCCAGGGCGATCTGGAGCGTCGTCGAGGTGGTGGGCGCATTGACCGCGTCCGCGGCTTCCGGCGCATCGGGCAGGCGCAGCACGATGTCGGCGGCCAGGCCCAGGGCGCTCTCGGCCGAAGTGGTCATGCCGATCAGCGGGATATGGAACCGCGCCGCATAGGCGATCACGTCGGCCAGCTCGCGGGTCTCGCCGGTCTTCGACAGCGCCAGGATCACGTCGTCCTGGCCGATCATGCCGAGGTCGCCGTGGCTGGCTTCGCTGGGATGGACGAAGATCGCCGCCGAGCCGGTGGAGGCCAGGGTCGCGGCGATCTTGCGCGCCACGTGGCCCGACTTGCCGATCCCGGTGCAGACGATCCGGCCCCTCGCCCCGAACAGCATCTCGACCGCGGCCGCGAAGCTTCCGTCGAGCTCGCGCGCCAGGCGGGTCAGGGCCTCGGCCTCGGTCTCGAGCACCCGGCGGCCGACGGCGATGGTGTCCTTCTCGGTCATTGCGAGGGTGCGATCGCCTGGTTCTGGATGTTGCGCACCGCCTCACGCGCCTGATCGACGCGCTTCTGGGCGGCCTCGGTCTCGCGCTTCATGCGGGCCTGCATCTCGGGGCTGCGCAGCACCGGATCGTGGCCGAAGGGGGCCGGGGAGCGATCGCCGAGACCCTGCGGCCACACCAGCGCCAGGCCCACCGCCGCGGCGGCGGCGAGCGCGAGCAGGCCCAGGTAGAAGCGGTCGAACATGGCCCCGCTATAGCCCGCGCCGGGTTGACGGGGTAGGGCCGCCGATCTAGCCCCACCGTCCGCAACCGAAGGAGCCGCCGCCGTGCCCACCCTGATCCTGCTGCGTCACGGACAGAGCCAGTGGAACCTGGAAGACCGCTTCACCGGCTGGGTCGACGTCGACCTCACCGCCCAGGGCGAGGCCGAGGCGAAGAAGGGCGGCGAGCTGATCAAGGCCGCGGGCCTGTCGATCGATCGCGTGTTCACATCCGTCCTGACCCGCGCGATCCGCACCTCGTGGCTGGCGCTTCACGCCGCCGGCCAGACGTTCGTGCCCGAGGTGAAGGACTGGCGGCTCAACGAGCGGCACTACGGCGGCCTCACCGGCCTCAACAAGACCGAGACCGCCGCCAAGCACGGGGCCGACCAGGTGAAGATCTGGCGGCGCAGCTACGACATCCCGCCGCCGGACCTCGCGCCGGGCGGCGAGTTCGACTTCTCCCGCGACCGCCGGTACGCCGGCGCCAGCCTGCCGGTGACCGAGAGCCTGAAGACCACGCTCGACCGCGTGCAGCCCTATTGGGACGCCGACATCGTCCCGTGCCTGAAGCGCGGCGAAACCCTGCTGGTGGCGGCGCACGGCAACTCGCTGCGGGCGATCGTCAAGCTGCTGTTCGGCGTGTCGAACGACGACATCGTGGGCGTGGAGATCCCCACCGGCAATCCGCTGGTGATCGACCTGGACGCAGCCCTTAAGCCCACCGCGGCGCGCTACCTCGACGACGCCCGCGCCACGGCGCTGCCGCCGGTCTGACCACAGCGGTCTTCGCGCCGGCGCGATCGCGGGTCATGATGGCTCGATGACCGACGAAGACGCCATGCGCCGCGCCATCGCGCTCGCCGAGGCCCAGGTCGGCCGCACGGGCGAAAACCCGGCGGTCGGTTGCGTCATCGTTCGCGACGGCGTGGTGGTCGGCGAGGGAGTCACGGGCGAGGGCGGTCGGCCCCACGGCGAGGAGGTCGCCCTCGACCGGGCCGGCGAGCGCGCGCGCGGCGCCACGGTCTACGTCACCCTGGAGCCCTGTGCGAAGCGATCGGCCGGCGGCCTGTCCTGCAGCGAGCGGCTGGTCGCCGCGGGCGTCGCGCGCGTGGCCTACGCCTGCCCCGATCCGTCGGTGTTCGCCGCCGGCGACGGCGCGCGTCGGTTGCAGGCCGCCGGCGTGATTGCACACCTGGGGTTGCTCGGCGCCGAGGCGGCGCCCCTCTACGCGAGCTATCGCCCGGCAAAACCTACGGAAAGTCGCCGTTAATCGACCTGGCCTAACAAGGTTCACGCAGTCTTTCTCGTCAGCCGGCCGGATGTCGACCAACAGCGCACGCAGCCTCGTCCAGTCCCGCCTCTCGCAGGCGGAGGTCGACGTCGTCTGTGCGCGCCACGACCGGCTCTGGAGCGCCAAGCCCGGCGGCGCCCGGGCGGTGTTCGCCTTCAAGGACCTCTCCGGCGTCGATCTCCGCGGACGCAACCTGTGCGACGCCGACTTCACGGGCGCGATCCTGACCGATTGCCAGCTGCGCGGGGCGCGCCTGGACAACGCCACCCTCTTCTGCGCCGACCTCACCGGGTCCGACCTGCGGGAGGCCTCGCTGCGGCGGGCGGACCTGCGCGGCTCGTGCATGCGCAACGTGGACCTGACGGGCGCCGACCTGTTCGAGGCGGACCTGCGGGAGGGCACGCTCGCGGCCGCCGACCGCCAGTTCGGCCTGCGCAAGCTGGAGACCGGCGCGCCCAACCTCGGCGAGCTGCAGGGCGCGATCCTGGCCGGCGCCAACCTCGAGCGCTCGCGCCTGTCGGGCGCCATGGCCGTCCGCGCCGACTTCACCGACGCGGTGCTGAAGGACGCCAAGCTCATCCGTGCGAACCTGAAGCAGGCGACCCTGTCGGGCGCCAACCTGTCGGGCGCGGACCTGTCGGGCGCCGACCTCGCCGGGGCCGACCTCACGGACGCCATCCTGGTGGGCGCGCGCACCGTGGCCTGGAACGTCTCCAACGCGAACATGGCGGGGGCTCTGACGGACGTCCCGGTGGGGCGCCCGCTGAGCGATCTGCCGTACGACCAGATGATCAGGGACCACGCCCGCTGGTGCGAGACCGGCGGGGGCGAGGGCAAGCCGTCGTCGTTCGACAACGCCGACCTTCGCGCCCTGGGATCGATCAAGGGCTACAACCTGACGGCCCTGTCGGCGAAGGGGGCGGTGTTCTACGGCCTCGACATGGAGGGCGTGCAGCTTCAGGGCGCGCACCTGGAGGGCGCGGACCTGCGCAACTGCACCCTGCGGCGGGCCGACCTGCGGGGCGCACGCCTGGTGGGCGCCAAGCTTTCGGGGGCGGACCTGCGAGACGCCCAGATGGGTCCGCTGCTACTGGGCGCGGACCGCGTCCTGCCGTGCAACCTGGCCGGGGCGCAGCTCAAGGGCGCCGACCTGTCGAACGCCGACGTCCGCCACGCGGTCTTCGCCGACGCCGACATCAGCCGATCGAACTTCACCGGGGCCATGGTCAAGCAGGCCGACTTCAGCGCCGTCGCGCACCGGCAGGGCGCCCGCGGGCTGGACGATGTGATCTGACCGCCATGCGGCTCGCGACGCCAAGCCAGGAGCCGTTCCTGCCGGGCCGCCGCCGCCTGAGCGAAGGCGAGCTTGCGATCCTGCTCGATGGCCACGCCCGCTTCGTGGCCGGCAACGGCGGCAAGCGCGCCCACCTCAGCTACGTCGACTTCAGGGGGCTGAACCTGGCCGGGCGGCAGCTGGCGGGGGCGGACTTCACCGGCTCGGTCTTCGACGGCGCCGAGCTGGCCGGCGCCAACCTCGAGGGCGCGATCCTGGCGGGCTGCGACCTACGCGCCGCCAACCTGCGGGCCGCCAACCTGCGCCGGGCCGACCTGCGCGGCGCCTGCCTGCAAGGCGCCAACCTTGCGGGGGCCGACCTGACCGAGGCCGACCTGCGACCGGGCGTGATCGGCCGGCCGCATCCCACCAAGGGGCTGCCCGCGGTGGTGGAGGAGGGACGCGGCGGCGAGATCGACGGGGCGAACCTGTCCGGCGCCACCCTGGACCGCTCGCGCCTGGACGGCCTCTACGCCGCCGAGGCCGACTTCGCGGACGCCTCCCTGCGCGGCGCCGTGATCACCGACGCCAACCTGAAGCGCGCGAACTTCGCCGGGGCGCTGCTCGCGTCGGCCTCGCTGTCCGGCGCGCAGCTGGAGGGCGCGCAGTTCGCGGGCGCGGACCTCCACGCCGCAGACCTGGCCGGGGTGCGCAATGCGAAGCTGGACGGCGCCGTCGAGGCGCCGACGCGCGACGTGATCGCCCGGTGCGCGAAGCTGGTCGAACAGGCGCGGGCGCATTCCGCCTGGGTGGCGTCGGGCGGCGCGGACGGCGCCCCCACGCAGCTCGACGGGGCCGACCTGCGCCCCGCCGGCGAGGCGCTGCGGGGGCTGAAGCTGAGCGCCCTGAGCGCCAGGGGCGCGAACCTCGCCGGTCTGGACCTGACAGGCGTCGAGCTGCAGGGCGCCAATCTCGAGGGCTGCGACCTGCGCGGCGCGATCCTTGAGGGCGCCGACCTGCGCGGCTGCCGCCTGATGCGGTCGGACCTCACCCGCGTGAACCTGGCGAAGGCCAACGTCGGCCCCCTGCCGCTCGGGCCCGGGCGCTCGACGCCGGCGAACCTCACCGGCGCCCGGCTGCGCTACGCCCGGCTCGACGGCGCGACCATCACCGACGCCGTCCTGCAGGACGCCGACCTTCGCGGCGCGCGGCTACCCGCTTAGGGTCTTGTCCCGAGCCTCAGACGGCGGCGCGGTTGGCCGGCGGCTCGACCGACCAGATCTTCTCGATGTTGTAGAACGAGCGGACCTCGGGCCGGAAAAGGTGGACGATCACGTCGCCAGCGTCGATCAGGACCCAGTCCGCATGCGGCATGCCCTCGACGCGGCACTTGCCGTACCCCGCCTCCTTCAGGGCGCGCAGCAGATGGTCGGCCATCGCGCCCACGTGCCGCTGCGAACGGCCCGAGGCGACGATGAGCCCG
>NZ_JAEUMN010000194.1 GCF_016793225.1 Phenylobacterium sp. | reverse complement strand
GTGTCGCCCACGAGGAGCGCCAGGTCCTTGGTCATCGAGCCCGATTCCACCGTGGCGACGCAGACCTTCTCGAGGGTGTCGCAGTAGTGGGCGAGTTCGGCGTTTCCGTCGAGCTTGGCCCGGTGCTTCAGACCCTGGGTCCAGGCGAAGATCGAGGCGATCGAGTTCGTCGAGGTCGACTCGCCCTTCTGGTGCTGGCGGAAGTGGCGGGTGACGGTGCCGTGGGCCGCCTCGGCCTCCATCACCTTCCCGTCCGGCGTGATCAGCACCGAGGTCATCAGGCCCAGGGACCCGAAGCCCTGGGCGACCTGGTCGGACTGGACGTCGCCGTCGTAGTTCTTGCACGCCCAGATGAAGCCACCGGACCACTTCAGCGCCGAGGCGACCATGTCGTCGATCAGGCGGTGCTCGTAGACCAGTCCCGCGGCCTTGAACTTGTCGGCGTACTCGGCGTCGAACAGCTCCTGGAACAGGTCCTTGAAGGTGCCGTCGTAGGCCTTGAGGATCGTGTTCTTGGACGAGAGGTACAGCGGGTACTTCCGCGCCAGCGCGTATTCGAACGAGGCGCGGGCGAAGTCCTTGATGGACTCCTCGACGTTGTACATGGCCATCGCCACGCCGGCGCCTTCGAACTGATAGACCTCGTGCTCGATCACCTTGCCGTCGGCGCCCTCGAACTTCACCGTCAGCTTGCCGGGACCGGGGACCTTGAAGTCGGTGGCGCGATACTGGTCGCCGAAGGCGTGGCGGCCGATGATGATCGGCTGCGTCCAGCCGGGGATCAGGCGCGGGACGTTCTTGCAGATGATCGGCTCGCGGAAGACGACGCCGCCCAGGATGTTGCGGATCGTGCCGTTCGGCGACTTCCACATCTTCTTGAGGTTGAATTCCTTCACCCGCGCCTCGTCGGGGGTGATGGTCGCGCACTTGATGCCGACGCCGTGCTTCTTGATCGCCTCGGCCGCCTCGACGGTGACCCTGTCCTCGGTCTGGTCGCGGTACTCGATCCCGAGGTCGTAGTACTCGACGGGCACGTCGACGAACGGGAAGACCAGCTTGTCCTTGATGAGCTTCCAGATGATGCGGGTCATCTCGTCCCCGTCGAGGTCGACGACGGGGTTGGCGACTTTGATTTTGGCCATGAGGGGCGGGCGCTCCGGGCGGAAGTTCGTTTGGGTTCGTATAGCTACCGCGGGCGCGTCCGGAAAGGCTATGGCGCGCGACTACCCGATTGCCCTTACGGCAGCGTCGGCGATGCGGGCGATGATGGCGTCTCGACCGGCCTCGTCCAGGGTCGATCCGCTCAGAAAGACGGCGATGGCGTAGGCGCGCCGGTCGGCCAGCGTGAAGATTCCCACGTCGTTGTGGGCGGCCGAGACTCCCAGGTCGGCGGCGGCCGTCCCCGGACGGTGCGCGAGGAAGGCCCCGCGAGGAAGCCCCGCCTTCAGCCGCGCGGCGCCCCGCGCGGTGCGCGACATCATCCGGAGCAGTCCGCGCGTGGATGCGCGCGAGATGAGCTCCTCCTTGTCGAGCATCTGCAGGAACTCGATCATCCCGCGTGGCGTGGCCGTGTCGCGCGGGTCGGCCATGTATGCGCGCTGCGCGGCCTGGCGCGTCGTCGGCGGCGTGGCCGCCCGGGCCGCCGCGAACGCCTCGGCGGTGCGCCACTGCGGCCGGAAGGACGGCATGCCCGCGATGTCGCAGGCGAGCTGGCGCTCGTAGCGGTCGACCCGCACGCCCGGCACCCGGCGGCCCACGAGCCAGGCCGAGACGGCGCCCGGCCCGCCGATGTGCTTCATCAGCACGTCCGCGGCGGTGTTGTCGCTTTCGACGACGGTCGCCTCCAGGAGGTCCCGGAGCGAGAAGGACCTGCGCGCAGGCCAGGCGGCGGAGATCGGCGAGTGTTGGGGCGAAAGCTGTTCCTCGGTCAGCTCGAACCGCTCGTCCATCCTGGCGCGTCCGGCGTCCACCTCGGCCAGCACGGCGGCGGCCAGGGGCAGCTTGAAGACGCTCTGCATGGGGAAGCGCCGCTCGCCGTTGAGCAGGAAGGCCTGCCCGCTCTCCAGGTTGGCGAGGCCGACGCCCAGCACGCCGGGCGCCGCGCGGGCCGCGATCGCATCCAGGGCGCGGCCGAAGCCCTCGACGTCGATCCGGGGCGTCGTCGACACCGTGGTCGGCATCCGGGGCTCGCACGACGCCAGCAGGATGGCGGGCGCGGCGGCGATCAGGGAACGGCGGTGGAGGCTTGCCATGGCGGGTTCAGCCTTCTCTAAACGCGCCATGGCCGAAGCGTCTCCCCTAGCGCCTGCAATCATCCTGAACGCGACGCAGCTTGCCGAGAATATCGGAGCCACGGCGCGCGTGATGGCCAATTTCGGCCTTTCGGATCTCAGGCTCGTGAACCCGCGCGACGGCTGGCCGCAGGAGCGCGCCTGGGCCCTGGCGTCGGGCGCGGAGTGGCCGCTGAACGCGGCGCGGGTCTACGACAGCGTCGCGGCCGCCGTCGCGGACCTGCAGGTGGTCTTCGCCACGACGGCCCGGCCGCGCGAGCTCACCCTCCCGGTGGTCACGCCACGCGCCGCCGCGGCCGAACTGCGGGCGGCGGCCGTCCAGGGCCAGCGCACCGGCCTGCTGTTCGGCGGCGAGCGGGCGGGGCTCGAGACCGCCGACATCGCGCTTTGCCAGGCGGTGGTGACGATCCCCATCGACCCGAGGTTCCGGTCGCTGAACCTGGGCCAGGCCGTGGCCATCAACGCCTACGAGTGGCGCACCGCCGAGCTCGACGCCGCCCCGGCGAACTTCCGCCCCGCGCCCGAGCCCGCCACCGGCGAAGCCCTGCTGGGCCTCTACGAGCACCTGGAGCGCGAACTCGAGACGGCGGGCTTCTTCCATCCGCCGGAGAAGACCCCGAACATGATCCAGAACCTCCGCTCGGCGCTGGGCAAGGCGCGGTTCACCGACCAGGAGGTGCGCACCCTCCGTGGCGTGATCACGGCCCTGTCGCGCGGCCGCGGCAAGGTGCTCGAGAAGATCGCGCGGAAGACGGGGCGAGACGCTTGAGCCTGCGCGCGCTTCTGGACGGCCTGCCGATCCCGATCCTGCAGGCGCCGATGGTGGGGGCCTCGCTGGACGGGCTCGCGCTGGCGGTCAGCCGGGCCGGCGGCCTGGGCTCGCTCGCGGCCGGCGCCCTCGCGCCCGCGGACATCGGGCCCGCGGTGGCCGCGATGAAGCGGGCGACCGACCGGCCCTTCGGCGTCAACCTGCTGATGGCGCCGCGCGCGACGCCCGACGCGGCGGACGTCGCCGCCGCCCTGGACCGACTGGCCCCCTGGTACGCCGAACGCGGCGAACCATTGCCGGCCGTCCCCAACCAGTTCGCGCCGGACTTCGAGGCGCAGCTCGCGGCGGTCACCGAAGCGGCGCCCGCCGTGGCCTCCTTCACCTTCGGCGTGCTCGGCCGCGCGCAGGTCGAGGCGCTGCAAAGCGCCGGGACCTATGTGGTGGGCACAGCCACGACGGTGGCCGAGGCGCTGGCCTGGGCCGAGGCCGGAGCCGACGGGATCTGCGCGCAAGGCTTCGAGGCCGGCGGCCACCGGGGCCACTTCCTGGCCGAGCTCGAGGCGAGCCTCGTGGGGACCATGGCGCTGGTGGCGACGGTCCGGGCGGCGGTGGACCTGCCGGTGATCGCGGCGGGCGGCGTCATGGACGGCCGCGGCGTGGCGGCCGCCCTGGCCCTGGGCGCCTCGGCCGCCCAGATGGGCACCGCCTTCCTGCTCGCCGACGAAGCGGTGACCGCGGAGCCCTGGCGGCGGGCGGTCCGTGAGGCCGGCGACGAGCCCACCCGCCTGACCCGCGCCTTCACCGGCCGCTACGCCCGCGGCGTGGAGAACAGGTTCATGCGTCTGATGCATGGGGTCGAGGCGGACGTCCCGGCCTATCCTGTGCAGAACCGGCTGACCCAGCCGCTGCGCGCCGCGGCCGCCAGGGCCGACGATCCGGAGATGATGTCGCTCTGGGCCGGGCAGGCCGTGCGGCTGGCGCGCGCGGGGTCGGCCGAGGAGATGGTCCGCCGCTGGTGGGCCGAGGCGCGCGCGGCGGCGAAGGACCTCGCCGCGCGGACGGGAGGGGTGGAGTGACCGACCTTCGGACGGCGGCGCGCGAGGCGTTCGTCTATGGGCTGCCGCTGATCGAGGTGGCGACCACGCGCCAGCGCGGCATGGCGCTGGGACAGTCTATGGGGGCGTTCACGCACGTGCGGAACCTCGCCAATCACCGGCACCGGGCGGTGACGACGCCGAACACCGACACGCTCTACTCGACCGCCCACGTAGACCTGTCGGCCGGGCCCGTGACGATTACCCTGCCGGCGGCGGGCGACCGCTACCTGTCGCTCGCCCTGATGGACGCCTACACGAACAACTTCGCCATCCTGGGCACACGGACGACGGGGCCGGACGGCGGAACGTTCCGCCTCGTGGGGCCCACGGACGCCGCGGAGGGCGCCAACGTGGTCCGGTCGCCCACGAACCACGTGTGGGCGCTTGCGCGCATTCTCGTCGACGGCCCCCACGACCTGGAGGCCTGCCGCGCCGTGCAGGCGGGCATTTCCATGCAGGCGCCCGAGACGCCCTGCCCGGGGCCCTACGCCGCCCGCACCGCCGACTGGCGCGAACTGTTCCAGACCATCGCCGACCTGCTGGCCGCGAATCCGCCCCCCGCCACGGACCTCGCCAAGCTGCGCGAGATGGCCCCGCTGGGCCTGACGAACTTCGATCCGGCCCGGTTCGGCGCGGCCGACGTGCGCGAGATCGAGGCCGGCCTGGCCGAGGGCCGCAAGGCGGTCCGGGGCCGTGGCGGCCTCGGGGGCGGCGCGATGATCGACGGCTGGAGCTACCCGACGGCCCGCCTGGGCGATTTCGGCCAGGACTACGGCCTGCGGGGGACGGTCGCACTGAGCGGCCTTGCCGCGCTTCCGCCGGAAGAGGCCATGTACATGCAGGCGGGCGGACCGAGCGGCCTGTTCGACGGAACGAGAGCCTGGCGCCTGCACTTCCCGGCGGATGCGCCGTTGCCGGTGAATTCCTTCTGGTCGCTGAGCCTGTACGAGGCGATGGACGACGGGCAGTACTTCTTCACCGACAATCCGCTGAACCGCTACGCCATCGGCGACCGTACGCCCGGCCTGGCGAGGAATCCCGACGGCTCGCTCGATATCTGGATCGGCCATGAGAACCCCGGCGCCGGGCGGGAGGCCAACTGGCTGCCGGCGCCGGCCGGACCGTTCGCGCTGTTCCTGCGCGCCTACCTGCCCCGGGCCGAACTGCTGAGCGGCGCCTACCGCGTGCCGGCCGTCGTGGCGGCGTAGGCCGGGGCCCCGCCGGACGAACGCGCCGCGCCCTTGGCCCGCGGCCGGGCTGTCGCCATCGGGTAGCCCAGCTCCGCCAGGTCCAGGTCGCGCAGGCGGGCCGTCTCGGCGTTACTCGGGGCGAAATAGCTCCGGATGTGCGCGACGTTCGCCGCGCCCAGGATCGCCTCGGCCGAACCGCCGCGGTCGAAGGCCGACATGGCCTGGAGCAGGCGACGTCGAAGTTCGTAGAAGCCGGGAAGGCTGACGATCCAGGTCTTGTCGGTGACCGAGCGTGCGGTGAACAGGCCCGTCGCGCGCCCGACCAGCAGCGTGGTCGGTCCGAAGGAGCCGTTCGGCCGGTGACGGACCGCCTGGTCCGCGTCCACGATGAGGCCCGCCTCCCGCGCGTACCGGTCGAGGAAGGCCGCAGGATCACGGCGAAGGTCCTCGTAGGTCATCACGGTGACGTTCCGCCGGCCGAAAAGCTCGTCGTAGAAGCCGATCAGGTGGTGGTAGGCGAAGTGCTCGAATGCGAAGGCCGGAGACTTGTAGGGGTGACGCCGCGCCCCGGTGAGGTGACGGGCCGGGAAGAGGTAGCGGCCGGGCGCATGGGTGCCGCCTGCGCGAACGTACTGCACATAGCTCGCGGCGATCGCCTCGGGCTGGGCGCGGATGACGATCACGATCCGCGCGTCGGGCAGGGTGGCGTGGATCCGGCGCGCGGCCTCGGGCGCCATGAGGCCGTGCAGGCCGCCGTTCTGGATGTAGCCCGAGAGGTTCTCCTCGCAGACCGCGACCGGGCGCGGATCGGACGGGCACGCCAGCGCGCGTCGCGCGGCGAGCGGATCGAAGGCGAGTCCCCAGGGGTCGAGGAAGACCTGCCGCGCGACGGCTCTCGGGACCCAGCGGTGGCTGGTCGCCTGCGGATAGACGTGCCGCTGAAACCACGTGGTGGCCGTCTTGTGGTAGCCGATGTGCACGATCGGGCGCGGACCGGCGGCCGTCGGATGAACTGAGAGGGCCAATCGAAGCCTTCGGTCGGATGCGTCCTGACGCAAGAACCCGCAATCGCCGCCTCGGTTGCAGCGCTTGACTTCTCGGGGGCCCGAAGCCATAGACCGCGGCTTCCTGCCGCCGGGCCTGCCCCGCGCGGTCGGAAACCTATGACGGGCAGATGCGAAGCCGCCGTTGAAATCGCGATCTCCGTTTCGAGAGGTCGCCGGCCCGCGTCGACGAGAGTGAACGAATGTCCAAGCGCCATAGCGCCAAGTACAAACTCGACCGCCGGATGGGCGAAAACGTCTGGGGTCGTCCGAAGTCTCCGATCAACACCCGCGCCTACGGCCCCGGCCAGCACGGCCAGCGCCGCAAGTCCAAGGTTTCGGACTTTGGCCTGCAGCTGCGCGCCAAGCAGAAGCTGAAGGGCTACTACGGCAACATCACCGAGAAGCAGTTCGTCCGGATCTACCAGGAAGCGTCGCGTCGCAAGGGCAACACCTCCGAGAACCTGATCGCCCTGCTCGAGAGCCGGCTGGACGCGGTGGTCTATCGCGCCAAGTTCGTGCCGACCCCCTTCGCGGCCCGCCAGTTCGTCAACCACGGGCACGTGCTGGTGAACGGCAAGCGCGTGAACATCGCCAGCTACCGCGTGAAGCCGGGCGACGTCGTGTCGGTCCGTGAGCGCTCGCGCAACATGGCCCTGGTGCTCGAGGCCCTGCAGTCGGCCGAGCGGGATACGCCCGAGTACATCACCGTCGACGGCAAGGCCATGAGCGCCACCTTCGTGCGCGCGCCCGAGCTGTCGGAAGTGCCGTATCCGGTGAAGATGGAACCGAACCTGGTGGTCGAGTTCTACGCGTCCTGATCCACGCCGCCTCATCGCGTTTGCGAGGGCCCCGGAGCGATCCGGGGCCCTTTGCTTTTGCCGCCATCCGTGCGGGACTGCGGCGATGGACCGACGCCTGTTCCTGCTGGCCGCCCTGGCGTTGACCGGCTGCGCGACCGGCGGCGTGCGCGTGGTCGCGCCCGCGAACCCCGCGCTCGCCGAACTCGAGCCCCTGTACGCCGCCGTGGCGGGCAAGGACGGCCTGACGATCAGCGTCGCGTCGAACGGGTGCACGGCAAAGGCCGACTTCGCCTTCTACGTCGAGCGGAAGGGCGACGCCCTGACCGTGGCGTTCGGACGCCGGCGCATCGACGCCTGCCGTACGGTCGTCATGGGACGGACCGACCTGACCTTCACCTGGGCGGAACTGGGCGTCCCGCCGCGCACACCCGTGTTCCTACTGAACCCGCTGCTGGGCTGGACCGGGCCCGGCTGAGGCGTCCTCGGCCTCGGCGTAGGCGATCTCGAACCGCTCGCGGGGCAGCGCCGTGGGGTGCTCGACGTTGAGCCACGCGATCATCTTCTCGCGGACCTCGCAGCGCAGGTCGAAGGCGTCGCCCGAGTTGGCGGCGCTGACCAGGATGCGGACCTCCATGGTGCGCTCGCGCGCGTCGGTGACCTGGACCCCCTTCACCTTGCCGTCCCATTTCGGATTCTCGGCGAGGATGTGGTCCAGCCGCCCGCGGATCGCGTCCACCGGCGTGCTGTAGTCCACGTAGAGCATCACTGCGCCGAGGAGGTCGGCCGACTCGCGCGTCCAGTTCTGGAAGGGCTTCTCCAGGAAGTACTTGAGCGGGACCACGAGGCGGCGGAGGTCCCAGATCTTCACCACGACATAGGTGGAGGTGATCTCCTCGACCCGGCCCCACTCGCCCTCCACGATCACCGCGTCGTCGATGCGGATCGGCTGGGTGAGGGCGATCTGCACCCCGGCGAGCAGGTTCGAGAGCACCGGCTGCAGCGCGAGGCCGACGATGATGCCCGCCGCGCCGCCGGCGGCGAGCAGGCTGACGCCCAGCTGGCGCACGCCGGGAATGGTCATGAGGGCGAAGGCGGCGGTGAGCAGCACCACCAGGGTCGTCATGGCGCGGCGCAGGATGCGCACCTGGGTGAGGTGCTTGCGGGCGAGCAGGTTGTCGGACACGTCGACGCGGTAGCGCCGCAGGTAGAGCGCCGCGCCGATGTCGAGCGCGGTCATGGCGGCGAGGCCCACCAGCACGATGAAGGCGATCAGCAGCCCGTGCTGGACCAGCGAGGCCTCGCGTGCGGGCAGGGGGGCGACGTGCACCGCCCAGCCGATGGCGCCGATGCACAGGGCCAGGCGCGCCGGCCGTCGCGTGCGCAGCAGCAGGGGGCGCCAGAAGGACTGCTCCGACCGCAGGCGTTTGCGGAAGAACCGCACCATCGCGCCGTAGAGCACCAGCGCCACTGCGAGGGCGAGCGCGATGAGAAGGAGGCTGAAGACCCAGGTGGGAGCCCAGTCGAAGCGGGCGCCGAAGGCGCGCACAGTGTCGTCGAAGTCCATCGGCCTGCGGGAGCTGTGGGTGGGCCTAGGAAAACCCCCGGCGGCGCGGTTCGTTCACCCCCTCGGGCGTGGCGGGATCAGGTGAAGAGCCCGGTGATCCACTCGGGAACGCGCCGCGGCCGCCCCGTCGCCTGTTCGATCAGCACCCAGGTCGTGACGACCTGCGCGCACATCGCGCCGTCCGGCCCGTCGATGCGGATGAAGCGGTCGAAGCGGGGGCCGCCGGCGGTCTCGGCGACCCAGGTTCGCCCCTGGGCGGTCTCGCCCAGCTTCAGTTCGCGGCGGTAGTCGATCTCGTGCCGCAGCGCCACCCACGCCCACTGGGCCTGGGCGTCGGCCGGCGCGAGGCTGCGCCAGTGGGCGACGCCAAGGTCCTGCGCCCAGCGCAGGTAGACCACGTTGTTGACGTGACCGTTCTCGTCGATGTCGGCAGGCTGAGGCTCGAACGCGAGGCGGAAGACCTGGCGGCCCTTCGGCGGCTCGAGCAGCTTCGTCACGCGCCGAGCAGGCCCTGCTGCTCCAGCATGGTCTTGAGCTCGCCCGACTGGAACATCTCGCGGACGATGTCGCAGCCGCCGACGAACTCGCCCTTCACGTAGAGCTGCGGGATCGTCGGCCAGTCCGAGAACGTCTTGATGCCCTCGCGCAGCGCATCGCTCTGCAGCACGTCGACGCCGACGAAGTCCACGCCCAGATGGTCGAGGATCTGCACCGTCACGGCGGAGAACCCGCAGCGGGGCTGCTCGGGCTCGCCCTTCATGAACAGAAGGACCGGATTCTCGGCCACCGACTTGGCGATCCAGTCGTGGACGGGGTTCGAGGTCGCGGTGTCGGTCATGTCAGTCGCCCTTTCGGCGCGGATCGGTCGGGCAGAAAGTGGGGAAGGCGTCAGCCGGGGTCAAGCGCGTCAGGCGGGCGCGGACGTCTCGAGCGCCAGAGCGTGCAGTTCGCCGCCCATCCTGCCCTTGAGGGCGGCATAGACGAGCTGGTGCTGCCGCACGCGCGGAAGGCCCGCGAAGGCTTTCGAGACGATCCGGGCCTTGTAGTGGTCGCCGTCGCCGGCGAGGTCGGTGACCTCGATCGTGGCGTCGGGGAAGCCCTCGCGCAGGGCGGCTTCCAGGTCGGGCTGGGACATCGGCATGGGCGAGGACTTAGGCCCGCGCCCCGCCGAGGTCCAGTGCCGGAACGACCAGGGCCGCTGCTTAGTCGATGATCGACGAGTAGACGATGCTCTTGAGCTGGCCGCGGAAGTTGAAGGTGCCCGAGGGCATGAGCTGGGTCATGAAGACGACGCTCAGGTCCTCCTTCGGATCGACCCAGAAGATGGTCGAGGCCGCGCCGCCCCAGTAGAAGTCGCCCGCGCCCAGGCCGCCGGCCGCGACCTCGTCCAGGGAGCTGGCGAAGCCCAGGCCGAAGCCCACGCCGTCGTAGGCCGTCTCCGAGAAGCCGCCGATGGCCAGCTCGGTGAGCTGCTTGCCGCCGGGCAGGTGGTTCATGTGCATCATCGCCACCGTCCGGGGCCCGAGGATGCGGGCGCCGTCCAGCTCGCCGCCGCGCCGCAGCATCTCGCAGAAGCGCAGGTAGTCGGCCGTCGTCCCGGTGAGGCCGCCGCCGCCGGACTTGAAGCCCGGCTCGTGGCGGAAGGGGCTGGTCTCGGGGTCGTCGATCACCTTCAGCTTCTTGTCGGGGCCGCGCTGGTAGTTGGCGCAGAACCGGTCGAGCTTCTCGGGCGCCACCTGGAAGGCGGTGTCCTTCATCCCGAGCGGCTGGAAGATGACCTCCTCGAGGTACTGCGCGAACGGCTTGCCCGAGATGAGCTCGACGAGGGCGCCGCAGACGTCGGTCGCCAGCGAGTACATCCACGCCGTGCCGGGCTGATAGCGCAGCGGCACACGCCCCAGCTTGTCCATGAACTCGGCCATGGTGTCGCGGCCGTCCAGGGACCGGATCTTGAGCTCACGGTAGATCTTGTCGATCGGGTGCTGCAGGCCCACGCCGGGCAGGCCGCCGCCATAGGTGAGGCCCGCCGTGTGCGCGAGCACGTCGCGGAAGGTGATCGGACGGGTCGGCGCCTCGGTCACCATGCCCTCGCCCTCGCCCGAGACCCAGACGCGGTGGTTCTTCCACGAGGGCACGACCCGGCTCACCGGGTCGTTCAGCTGGAAGTAGCCCTGCTCGTAGAGCGTCATCAGGGCCACCGACGTGATCGGCTTGGTCATCGAGTAGATGCGGAAGATGGCGTCGTCGCGCATCGGCCTGTTGCGCTCGAGATCCATCGAGCCCAGCGAGCGCTGGTAGGCGAGGTGACCATGGCGGGCGACCGCGACCTGGCAGCCGGCGATCTTGCCGGGGGCGATGTAGTTGCGCTCCAGGTGCTCGGTGATCCGCTCCAAACGGGCGGCGTCCAGGCCGGTCCACTGCGACTGGGCGTCCATCAAATTCCTCCCGGAGTATGGTTCTCGTCTTGAATGCGGGCATCATGGGCCCCGAACACGCGTTTGGGGAAGAGGACACGATGGACGAACTGGAGGCGCTGGCCGCGGAGATCGGGGAGATCCTGAAGTCGCGGGGCCAGAAGATCGCGGTGGCGGAGAGTTCGTCGGGCGGCCTGATCTCGGCGGCGCTGCTGAGCGTGCCCGGCGCCAGCGCGTACTACCTGGGCGGGGCGGTGGTCTACACGCCGAAGGCGCGGGTCCTCCTGACCGACATCCCCCGCGAGGCGCTGGAGGGCATGCGCTCGGCGAGCGAGCCTTATGCCCTGCTGCTGGCCCGCAACCAGGTCGAGCGGTACGGCGCGGATTGGGGGATCTCCGAAACCGGCGCGGCGGGTCCGACCGGCAACGGCTACGGCGACGCCGCCGGCCACACCTGCGTGGCCGTCGCCGGTCCCCTGGAGGCCGTGCTGACCGTCGAGACGGGCTCGGCCGACCGGAGCGCCAACATGCGCGCGTTCGCCGCGGCCGCCCTGGACCTGCTCAAGCGCGCGCTGCAGGCGTAGACGCCGGGGGAGAGCTCCGCGGGTCGGCTGCGAGTCGCCGGCCTGCGGCGGTCGCCTGGCCCACTGGACTGGCTCCGGGCGCGCGTCGCGGCTAAGTCTCCGCCATGGCCGAAGCCTTCAACGAAGCGATCCTGCCTGCCGACAAGGCCCAGCGCTACGCCGCCGTGGCGGACGAGATCGCGGCGGTGCTGGACGGCGAGCCCAACCTGACCGCGCGCATGGCGACGGTCGCCTCGATGCTGGCGAACAGCTTCCAGCACTACTTCTGGACCGGCTTCTATGTGGTCGATCCGGCGAAGGGGGACGAGCTGGTCGTCGGGCCTTACCAGGGCACGCTCGGCTGTCTGCGCATCGCCTTCGGTCGCGGGGTCTGCGGCGTGGCGGCGGCGACGCGGACGACACAGGTGGTGGAGGACGTCCATGCCTTCCCCGGCCACATCGCGTGCGACAGCCGCTCCGCCAGCGAGATCGTGGCGCCGGTCTTCGACGCCGGCGGGGCGCTGATCGCTGTCCTCGACGTCGACTCGGAACGGCCGGCCGCCTTCGACGAGACCGATCGGGCGTGGCTGGAACGGATCCTGGCCCAGACCTTCGGCCGGTAGGGTCCCGGCGAAGCGCCGGGACCCGCCGGTGGTCAGCGCGGGATGGCGGCCGCGCGGTTGACCTGGGTCTCCAGCCCCCGCGGCACACCTTCCGCGCCCTTCTTGGCGCCCTGCGGGCTGACCGTGACGCCGCCGCGTTCGATGGCGCCGCCCGTGGACTTCATGCCCTTACCCACCTTCGCGCCGCCGTCGGTGACGCCTTCGGTGAAGGGACGGGTCTGCGGGACCGCGCCTGCGACCACCGGAGCCGGGCCGCCGCCGTGCGCGCCGGCGCCGACGATCACGGCCTGGCCGCCTCTCTGGACGACCTGGCCCGCGGGTTGGGCCGGGACGGTGACGGACGACGGCGCGCCCGTGGCGCTGGGCGTGGCGGGGAGCTGGGCCAGCGCGGGGCCGGCGGCCAGGACGGCGCAGCCGCCGACGGCGGCCAGAAGCGATTTCATCATGTCTTGAGGTTCCCGAAGAGGGTCGACCCTGCACGGGACGAACTGAGCGAAGTCGTTCAGCGGCCTTACAACGGTGCGAGGGAAACTTAGTTCAATCAAAAACTTAGGTGTCGTCTGGCCGACACTTCAAGGTGGGGTTCGAAGGCCGGCGCGGCCTTTTCTTGTGTTACGCAGCGGCGCCCCGCTAGACGCAGCCGCGAGAGCCCGCAGGGCGCAAGAAGGCAGAATACGGAGCAGTCTGATGGCCGAGGCCTACATCGTCGCCGCATCCCGCACCGCCGGTGGCCGCAAGGGCGGCCGCCTGCGCGACTGGCACCCCTCCGACCTCGCCGGCAAGGTCCTGGACGACCTGGTCGGCCGCACGGGCATCGACCCGGCGGTGATCGAGGACGTGATCATGGGCTGCGTGACCCAGGCCGGCGAGCAGTCGACCAACATCGCGCGCAACGCCGTGCTGTCGTCCAGCCTGCCCGAGAGCGTGCCCGCCACCTCGGTGGATCGCCAGTGCGGCTCGTCGCAGCAGGCCCTGCAGTTCGCCGCCCAGGCCGTGATGAGCGGCACCATGGACGTTGTGATCGCCTCGGGCGTCGAGAGCATGACCCGCTGCCCCATGGGCATGTCGGTGGTGCTGCCGATGAAGGCCGGCATGGGCGTGCCCAAGAGCCCGCGCCAGGAAGAGCGCTATCCGAACATCCAGTTCAGCCAGTTCGCCGGCGCCGAGATGGTGGCCAAGAAGTACGGCCTGACCAAGGACCAGCTCGACGAGTACGGCTTCCTGTCGCACCAGCGGGCCATCGCGGCCACGCAGGCCGGCGCGTTCAAGGACGAGATCCTGGTGGTCGACGGCAAGGACGCCGAGGGCAACGTCGTGCGCCATGACGCCGACGAGGGCATCCGCTTCGAGGCCAGCCTCGAGGCCATGAAGGGCGTGAAGCTGCTGCAGGAAGGCGGCGCGATCACCGCGGCGACCTCGAGCCAGATCTGCGACGGCGCCTCGGGCGTGATGGTCGTCTCCGAGAAGGCGCTGAAGGAGCACAACCTGACGCCGATGGCGCGCATCCACCACCTGTCGGTGATGGGCCACGACCCGGTGATCATGCTGGAAGCCCCGATCCCGGCGACCGCGCGGGCCCTGAAAAAGGCCGGCATGTCGATCGACGACATCGACCTGTTCGAGGTCAACGAAGCCTTCGCCTCGGTCCCGGTGGCGTGGCTGAAGGAGCTGGGCGCCGATCCGGACCGCCTGAACGTCAACGGCGGCGCGATCGCCCTGGGCCACCCGCTGGGCGCCTCGGGCACCAAGCTGATGACCACCCTGCTCAACGCCCTGAAGGCCCGCGGCAAGCGCTACGGGCTGCAGACCATGTGCGAAGGCGGCGGCCTGGCCAACGTCACGATCGTCGAGCGCCTCTAGCGCCCGGCGCCGAAATCGGCTTTCGAGGAATGGCCGGGGGCGACCCCGGCCATTTCCATGTCCGAGGAGACCATCATGGCCGGCCGCGTCATCGCCATCACCGGGGCCTTCGGCATCCTGGGGACGTCGGTCGCCCGGGCGGCCGCGGAGCAGGGCGCGAGCCTGGCGCTGATCGACGCGGCGAAGGCGCCCCAGGGCGTCGCCGGGGACGCGCTGGTTCTGGCCGAGGTCGACCTCGCCGACGCCGTGAAGGCCGCCGCCGCCATGGCCGCCGTCGGCGAGCGCTACGGCCGGATCGACGCGCTCCTGAACATCGCGGGCGGCTTCGTCTGGGAGAAGATCGAGGGCCAGGATCCGTCGCGCTGGGCAGACCTCTTCAAGCTCAACGTGGTGACCGCCGCCAACGCCAGCCGTGCGGCCATCCCGCACCTGCGCAAGAGCGCCGCCGGCCGGATCGTCAACGTCGGTTCGGCGGCCGCGCTGAAGGCCGGCCTCGGCATGGGCGCCTATGCCGCCGCCAAGGCGGGGGTGCACGCGCTCACCCAGTCCCTGGCCGAGGAACTCAAGGGCGACGGCGTCACCGTGAACGCCGTCCTGCCGTCGATCATCGACACCCCGGCCAACCGCGCCGACATGCCCGACGCCGATCCCGCCCAGTGGGTGGCGCCGGCGGACCTCGCCGCCGTGATCCTGTTCCTGGCCGGCGAACGCGCCACGGCCGTCACCGGGTCGCTGGTCCCGGTGACCGGCCGCGTCTGACCCCGCATCGCGGCCGCCGCACCGACCCTTCGAAAAAACGGCGCGTCAGGTTATCGGCGGTAGCTTAGCCGTTCGAAGCGCGCGAGAGTGGGGCCCGGGAGGGAACCCCGAAGATGGGTCCATGGCTTCTAATGGCCGCTGCGGCGCAGCCGCAGGCGGAGGCCGTCGTCGCGGCGGCGCCGGCGCCGCCGCCGCCCGCGGAGCGCGGTCTCATTGCCTATCCGCCGTCGTTCTTCGCCGAGATCCGGCCGGTCAGCGCCTACGACATGGTCGTCCGCCTGCCGGGCTTCACCTTCGACAAGGGCTCCACGATCCGGGGTCTCGAGGGCTCGGGCGGCAACGTGCTGATCGACGGCCACCCGCCGCTGGCCAAGAACGACAGCCTGGAGGACATCCTCCGCCGCATCCCGGCCACGTCGGTGGAGCGGGTGGAGGTGATCCGCGGCGGCGCGCCGGGGATCGACATGGAGGGCCGCACGGTCGTGGCGAACGTCGTGCGGCGTCGCCAGGCGGGCTTCCGGGGCGCCATCCAGCCCTACGTGGACTTCGTCTACGACGAACGCATCCTGCCGGGCATCCGGTTCGAGGGGCAGTGGACGTTCTCGGGGGGCCGGTCGGCCGAGTTCAGCCAGCAGATCTCCACGGGGCACTTCCCCAATGACGAGATCGGCGACGGCGGCCGCATCCGCTATTCGGCCGGGGGGGCGCGGCTGATCGACTCCCGGATCAATGCCGACTCCCACGGCCACAGGTTCCAGTCGACCGGCGCGTTCACGACCCCGCTCGCCGGCGGCCAGCTCAGCCTGACCGGCGCCATCCAGTTCAACTACGGCGCCACCGAGATCTACGACCACGACCGCTTCACGCGGGCGGTGGAGTACGAGAAGGGCACGAACGACCGGGGGCAGCACGAGGCGGGCATCCGCTTCACGCGCCGCCTGTCCGAGCGGGTGGGCCTGGAGGCGCTCCTGTTCCAGCAGTTCTTCCTGCAGGAGCAGACATCGCACTTCGAGGCGCCGGGGCTGCTCCGCGACTTCGCGCTCGACCGCGACACGGCCGAGACGGTCGGCCGGATCCAGTTCAACGTGACGCCGTCGGCCGCGCTGAAGGTCGAGGTCGGCGCCGAGGGCGCCTACAACTACCTGAACAGCGAGACGAGCCTCTCCCAGAACGGCCGGCCCGTGCCGCTGCCCGCCGGAGACGTGGTGGTGGAGGAACTGCGGGGGGAGGCGATCCTGCGCGCCTCCTGGCGGATCAATCCCCGGCTCATCGTCGAGGCCGGCGCGCGCCACGAGGTGTCCCGCGTCACCTCGGAAGGCGACGTGCAGCTGGAGAAGTCGCTGTCCTTCCTCAAGCCGCGGGCCGCGGTCACCTGGAACCCCGACGCCCTGACCCAGGTGCGCCTGCGCGTCGAGCGCGAGGTCGGGCAGCTCAACTTCGACGACTTCGTCGCCTCGCCGCAGGTGGCCTCGACGGGCGTCGTCGTCGCGGGCAACCCCGACCTGACCCCCCAGCAGGCCTGGGTCTACGAGGCGGCGCTCGAACGGCGGTTCTGGAAGGACGGCGCCGTTGTGCTGACGGCGCGGCGCTACGACCTGACGGACGTCGTCGACCGCATCCCCATCGTCGGCCCCACAGGCGCGATCCTCGCCGACGCGCCGGGCAACATCGGCTCGGGCCGCAAGAACGAGGTGGCGCTGGGCCTGACGATGCCGCTGGACCGGCTGGGCCTGCGGGCCGCGCAGATCAAGGGGCAGGTCACCTGGCGGGATACCCGCGTCCTCGATCCGCTGACCGTGTCGAACCGCGAGATCTCGACGCTGCACCCGGTGGATTGGGAAGCCCATTTCAGCCACGCCGTCCCGGCCTGGCGCATGACCTGGGGCCTCGACCTGCTGGGCGGCATCCGCGAGCGGGTCTTCCGGCTGACCGAGATCGAAACCAAGAAGATCTCGCCGTACCTGATCCTGTACACCGACATCCGTCTGCGCCCGGACCTTTCGCTTCGCATCGAGGCGAACGGGATCAACATGCGCGCCGCCAAGCGGATCCGGGAGGTCTACACGGGCCCCCGCAGCGTGGCGCCGCTCCGGTTCACCGACGTCCGCGACCTGGAGTGGGGCGGGAACCTGCTGATCCGCCTGCGCAAGACGATCGGCGGCTGACGGCTCACGGCGCGGGCGTCAGCCGGATCACGGTGGCGGCGTCGGCCTCGACCGCGGGCCGCGTGAACCGCAGCGGCACGTATCGCCCGGCCGCCCACAGCGGGAAGAGGTCGCGGTAGTGCGGGCTCATCGGGTCGCCGGACTGGCCCGGCGTGTTGATGGCCATCGAGTTGTCCCAGGCCCCCACGTCCAGCACGAACCGCACCGAAGCGCCCGACGTCTGCATGAAGGTGCGCGGGTCGTAGGTGGTCGCACGCGGGGTGGAGGCCGAGCCGGGAACCTGCAGCGGGCCCACGATCATCTGCGCGGCGAGCTGGTCGTCGGCCAGGGCGGCGGCGGCGGGGACCAGCTGGACGCGATGCAGCCGCCCCCAGGTCCAGGCGGACATGTCGGGGCCCAGCCGGCCCCTGAGCTCGGCCACGGCGTCGCCGAGGCTGCTGAGCAGGATCGGGTCGCGGACCGCCGGCGGGGCGGCCTCCAGGCGTGTCAGGATCGGATCGGGCGAGCTTGCGCCGATCAGGTCGCGCGCGGCCGCCGGGGCGAACGCCTGCACCGTGTGCCGGCCGAGGTGCTTCACCGCCCAGGTCTCGTAGATCGCCGCCGCGGCGCTGTCGGTGGCGGTGTCGCCGTTCCAGCCGGACAGCAGCGCGAGGGCGCGGGCGACGTCGGCGTCCGGCGAGCTCAGCCCGCGCAGCAGGGCCACGCCGCGCCGCGCCTGCGGGCTCACGCTGTCGACCTGCAGCGCCATGGAATCGCGCAGCGTGCTCCGGGGAAGCGCCTTCAGCACCTCGTGGATCCGGTCCGTCCGCGAGGAGTCGGCCCATTCGAAGCCGAGCTGGCGGCGCGTGCGGGGATAGTCGGGCTCCGCCGGGATGTTCATGGCGTTGGCCGTCGCGAAGAAGCCTGCCGCGGGGTTCTTCACGGTCGGCAGGCCGCCGTCGCCCAGGAAGCCCTGCCACTCGTATCGACCGTCGCCCGGCACGGGCATCAGGCCGTCCCATCCGGCCCGGACCGGCGTCTTGGCCGCCACGGCCCAGCCAATGTCGCCCCGGGTGTCGGCGTACACGAGGTTCAACGGGGGGCCGCCCCAGCGGTCGCGGGCGCGCTGGAAGTCCTCCCAGCCGCCGGCCCGCCACATCCGCGAGGAGCCGAAGTAGCCGCTCGTCCCGGGCTCGCTCCAGATCGTGCGGATGGCGAAGGCGCGCCGGGCGTCCTGCCACACCACGGGGCCGTGGCGCGTGTAGCGCAGGGTGACCTGCCGCGGCGCCTCGCCCTTCACCTCGATGGTCTCGACCACCTCGCGCATGGGCTCGTAGCCGCCCTTGTAGCGGTACGCGTTGTCGCGGAGCTCGTAGGCGTAGAGATCCTCCTGGTCCACGTAGTTGATCGTGATGGCGTAGGCCGAGGTGCCGTTGTGTCCCATCGACACCCCGGGCAGGGCGGGCTCGCCCGCGCCGATGATCGAAAGGCCGGGCGCGTCCAGGTGGGCGATGTAGCGCAGCGACGGCACGGTCACCGGCCGGTGCGGGTCGCCGGCCAGGATCGGCCGCCCGGTGGCCGAACGCGCCGCGGAGATGGTCCAGTTGTTCGAGCCTTCGGCGGATCGCTCGGCGATGACGTCGGTCAGCGCCTTGGCGTCGACGGCAGCGAGTTCGCGCCCGCCGGCCTTGAAGCTGACCCCTTCGGTGGCGAGCACATAGTCCGCGAGCACCTCGGCGGGCACGTCGCAGGGTTCCAGGCCCTTGGGGACGACGAGCTTGTGCGCAGGCTCCAGCTTGCGGCGCAGGGCGTCGGCCTCCACGCCGCCCGCGCAGACGGTGCGCGCCCGGGCGACCTCGGAGGTGACGTTGCTCACGAGCGCATGGCTGCGGATCCGCAGGACGTCCTCAGCCTGCCAGTCCTCGGGCTGGCTGCCGGTCAGCCTGAACTCGACGGGGAGGGCGCGACGGCCCGCGCGGACGTCCGCCACATAGGCGTTGACGCCGGCGGCGAAGGCCTCGACGGCCTCCCGCGCCTGCGGGTCGTAGGCCGCCCACTCGGCGGCCATGTCGCCCCGGTAGAGGAACAGCCGGGCCGCGCGGTCCTTCGCCACGAAGGCCGAGCCGAAGCTGGCCGACAGGCGGCCGAGGCCACGCTTGCGCCAGAGGTCGATCTGCCAGAGCCGGTCGCGGGCGGCGTTCCAGCCCTGCAGGAAGAAGGCGTCGCGCGACGAGGCCGCGTAGATGTGCGGAACGCCCCAGCGGTCGACGATGATCTCGGCCGGCTGCGACAGGCCCTTCAGCGGAGAGGTCTCCACCTGCACGGCGCTCGAGAGCTCGGCCTGAGCCGGACCGCCCGCCGCCAGCGCCGCCGACAACGCGATGGCTCCGCCGAAGTGAGCTCTGCGCATGGAAATCCCCCGCCCGTTTCGCGCATCATGGACCCGCCGCGGCGCCGGCGTCATCCATCGCTTGCGCTTCCGTGCAGGTCATCCGCTAGGGTCGCGCTTCAACGGGAGGGACGAGACCATGATCGCCTACGCCACCATCGGCACCAACGACCTCGAGCGGGCCGTGAAATTCTACGACGCCGTGCTCGCCACGCTCGGCGGCGCGCGCACCTTCGCGAACGGCGACCGCATGCAGTTCTACGGCAGCAAGTCCACGCCGGGCATGCTGGCCGTCAGCAAGCCTTACGACGAGAAGCCCGCGAGCGCCGGCAACGGCTCGATGTTCGGCCTGCCGGCCGCGTCGAAGGAGCAGGTGGACGCCGCCTACGCCGCCGCCATGGCTGCCGGGGGAACCGACGAGGGCGCGCCCGGCCAGCGCCTGCCCACCTTCTACGGCGCCTATTTCCGCGATCCGGACGGCAACAAGATCTGTGTCTTCAAGATGGGCTGAGGCGTGATCGGCTACACCACCCTGGGTGTGACCGACCTCGAGCGGGCGCGGGCGTTCTACGACGCCGTCCTCGTCCCGCTCGGGGGGCGCCGCGCGTTCGACTACGAGCGCTCGACCTACTTCGGCGGGCCACGGCGCGGCGCCATGCTGGGCGTCACTCTGCCCCACGACGGCGGGCTCCAGTCCGTCGGCAACGGGGTCATGGTGGCGCTCGAGGCGCCGTCCGACGCGGCGGTCGACCAGGTCCACGCGGCCGCGCTCGCGGCGGGCGGGAGCTGCGAGGGTCCGCCCGGCCCGCGGGGCGACTTCTTCTACGCCGCCTACTTCCGGGACCCGGACGGCAACAAGCTCTGCGTCTACAAGTTCCCCGAGCGCTGAACGGCGGACGTCAGCCGGCCACGGGGGCGACGCGCCACACGATGTCGCCGACGTCGTCGGCCACCAGCAGGCCGCCGCGCCCGTCCACGGCCACGCCGACAGGACGTCCCTGGATCTTGTTGTCGGCGTTGAGGAATCCCGTGAGGAAGACCTCCGGCGGCATGGTCGGCCGTCCGCCTGCGAAGGGCACGAACACGACGCGATAGCCGCTCAGCGGCTTGCGGTTCCACGAGCCGTGCTGCCCGATGAACGCGCCGCCGCGGTACTGCGCGGGAAAGGCCTCGCCGCGGTAGAAGACGAGACCCAGCGAGGCGGTGTGGGCGCCGAGGCCGTAGTCCGGCCGGATCGCCCGGGCCACCCGTTCAGGGTTCTGGGGTTTCACCCGTGCGTCGACGACGCCCCAATAGCTGTAGGGCCAGCCGTAGAAGCCGCCGGCCTGCACCGTGGTGAGATAGTCGGGCGGCACGTCCGGTCCGATCTCGTCGCGCTCGTTGACCACCGTCCACATGGCGCCCGTCGCCGGATCGAAGTCGATGCCGTTCGGGTTGCGCAGGCCTGTGGCGAACACCTCGGCCTTGGCGCTCGCGATGTCGTAGACCCAGACGGCCGCCCGGCCCGCCTCGGCCGCCATGCCGTTCTCGCCGATGTTCGAGTTGGAGCCGACCGTGGCGTAGAGCTTCGCCCCATCGGGGCTGGCCACCACGTTCTTCGTCCAGTGGTGGTTGATCGGCGGGCCTGGGAGCGCGAACACGGGCGTCCCCGCGCCGGACACCTGGGTGTCGCCGGTGCGGTACGGGAAGCTGACCACCCCGTCGTGGTTGGCCACGTAGAGCGTCCCGCCCACCAGGGTCATCCCGAACGGGCTCTTGAGGCCCTGCGCGAAGATCGTCCGGGTTTCGGCCACGCCGTCGCCGTCGGCGTCGCGAAGCAGGGTGATCCGGTCGGCGCTCGGAACGGCGGACCCGACCTTCTTCATCAGCATCTTCTGGAAGAAGCCGCGGATGCCTTCGTCCTGGCCGGGAGGCTTCGGGGGCGCCGCCGATTCGGCGACCAGCACGTCGCCGTTGGGCAGCACGTAGAGCCAGCGCGGGTGGTCCAGCCCTGAGCCGAAGCGCGTCACGGCGAACCCGGGCGGCGCCTTGGGCGCGGCGCCCTCCGGCCACCCCACCGCATCCGGCGCCCCGATGGACGGGATCAGGCTCTTCTGCGCCGCCGGGAGCGCGGGGTTCGGGCCGAAGCCCACGAAGGGGTCCGACGAACCGGGGCTCTGGCAGCCGGCGATAGCGAGAGCCGCGGCGGCGGCTGTGAGGGCGCGACGCATGTGCGGTCTCCTACACCATTTCTCGGCAAACGCTGACGCCACGGCGCCGTTGCGCCTCCGGCGGAAAGAGGGCTGGAGTGTCGCGCCAACGACTCCGGGAGGGCTGCATGGACCTGACGCTGACGCCGGAACTCGCGGCCTTCCGCGAGGAAGTGCGCGGCTTCCTCGAGGCTCATCGGGGCGAGTATCGCGATGGCGTCCCGAACGACGCGAAGGCCTGGCAGAAGACCCTGATCGCCCACGGCTACGCCGCGCGCACGATCCCGAAGGAATACGGCGGCTACGGCGCCGAACCCGACATCCTGAAGTCGCGGATCATCGCCGAGGCGTTCATCGAGGCCAACGCGCCGCGCGGTATGGCGGGGCAGGGGATCTCGATGCTGGTCCCCACCCTGCTCGAGGTCGGGTCGGAGGAGCAGAAGCGGAGGTGGATCCCGCCGACCCTCGCCGGCGACATCATCTGGTGTCAGGGCTACTCCGAGCCGGGCGCCGGATCCGACCTTGCCAACCTGCAGACGAAGGCGGTCGAGGATGGTGAGGATTTCCTCATAAGTGGCCAGAAAATCTGGACAAGTACGGCGATGCAGGCGCAGATGATGTTCTGCCTCGTCCGCACCGAGCCCGACAAGCCGAAACACGAGGGCATCAGCTACATCCTCTTCCCCATGTCCACGCCGGGGATCGAGGTCAGGCCGCTGAAGACCATGACGGGCGTGGCCGAGTTCAACGAGGTCTTCTTCACCGACGTGCGCGTGCCGCAGGCCAATGTGGTCGGCGGCCGCGGCCGGGGCTGGTTCGTCGCCAACACCACGCTGAAGCACGAGCGCGGCATGCTGGGCGATCCGAACGCCACGGAGGCGCGGCTGAAGGCGCTGATCGAGCTCATGAAGACCGAGACGGTCGACGGGCAGCGGATCATCGACAATCCGATCTTCCGCGACCGGCTGATGCAGCTTCAGGCCCGCGTGCTGTCCATGAAGTTCAACGGTCTGCGGGTGATGACCGACGACACCGCGGGCCTCGCGCGGCTGGTCGTCAAGCTGCAGGGCTGCGAGCTGAACCACCAGGTCGCGGCCCTGGCGATCGACGCCCTGGGCGAACTGGGCATCCTCTACCACGACGGGCCGCACCTGCGGGCGAAGGGAAACTGGCAGCGGAACTACATGTTCGACCTGGGCCTGATCATCGGCGGCGGCACAGCGCAAATCCAGAAGAACATCATCTCCGAACGCGGCCTCGGCATGCCGCGCGAGCCCAAGGTGGTGCCCGCATGAGGTTCGCGCTTTCGGAAGACCAGGGGCTGCTGCAGGACAGCCTGAACAAGGCGCTGGCGTCGCTGTCGCCCCTGGAGCGGGTGCGCCGGTTCGCGGACGGCGGCGAGATGACGGCGCCCGACATCTGGACCGGTCTGGCCGAGATGGGCCTGCCGGGTCTGCTCGTGCCGGAGGAGTACGGCGGCCTGGGGCTGGGCCTGCTGGAGGCGGCGCTGGCGGCGGAGGCGCTGGGCAAGGTCGTGGCGCCGACGCCGTTTCTCGGTTCGGCGGTGCTGGCGCCGCTCGCGCTCACGCTTGGCGGGTCCGAGGCGCAGAAGGCGGATTGGCTGCCGAAGCTGGCGTCGGGCGAGGTGACGGCCGGCGTCGCCATCTCCGAGCCCATCGCCGGCGCGCGCGAGGGCGCCGGCGTGACGGCCAAGGACGGCAGGCTGAGCGGCAAGGCGCTGTTCGCCCTGGACGCA
>NZ_JAEUMN010000189.1 GCF_016793225.1 Phenylobacterium sp. | reverse complement strand
CTTCTCGCGTTCGGTCCCGTCGGTGAGCCGCGCGTCGGCCCCGACCTCCAGGGCCACCGGCCCCTGCGTCCACTGCCACGCGGCGTTCAGGCCGTAGCCGCGCGCCGGCGTCGAGTACTGGTCGTTGGCGGGCGTGGTCGTGGCCCGGTTGGCCGCCACGGCGACCGAGCTGTTCTCCAGGTCGCTGGTCCTAACCCAGCCCTGCAGGCGCCAGCCGCCCACGCCGGACGAGGCGGGCTGCGCCAGGGTGATCGCCGCCGAGGTCCCCGAGGCGTTCGACCGGGCCCCGCGAAGCCCGGCGTTCTGGCGCACGCTGAAGGCCGACAGGCGAACCGCCGCATCGACCTCGCCGATCCGCTGCTGCACGCGCAGCGCCACCGATCCGTCCTCCAGGCTCAGCCGCTCGTCCGCCGCGCCGCGCCGGGGCCCACGCACGGCGTAGTAGCCGTCGGTGCGCGAGGCCGCGGCCGTCAGCACCCAGCCCGGGCCGCCGCCGACGGCGACGGCGCGGAAGCTGTCGCGCTCGCCCGCCGTCACCTCGGCCGCCGACAGGCCTTCGCGCGCGCCGCGCTCCTGCAGGGCGATGACGCCGGTGAGCGCCCCGGCCCCGTAGGGACCGGCGCCCGCGCCGCGGACCACGTTGGCGCTCTCGATCCCCTCGCTGGGCAGCGCGCTCCAGATCACCCACCCGCCGAAGGGGTCGTTCTGCGGCGCGCCGTCCAGCGTCACCAGGGCCCGGCCCGCGCCCGAGGGCGCGATGGCGCGCAGGGAGAGGCCCTGGGTGGTGGGGTTGGCCGCGCCGGACCCGGTCCGGCGGAACAGCGACACGCCGGGCGCGCTCTTCAGCGCCTCGTCGAGGCGGGCTTCGTTACGCAGGGCCTGGGGCGCGATCTGCACGGCGCTGAACGCCGCATCGCCGCCGAGCGGCGCGAGGCGAGGCGCGGTGACGACCACGGCGTCCACTTGGGCCTGGGGAGGCGGCAGGTCCGGCATAATCTCGCAACTCTGGTATGGAGACGGGCCCGCAGGGCTAATGAGGGTGGAGGAAGAGCGCAATGGGCAAGGTCGCGATCGTCACGGGCGCGGGCTCCGGCATCGGCCGCGCCGTGTCGCTGGCGCTGCTCGGCGCCGGCTGGTCCGTGGCCCTCGCCGGGCGCCGCGAGGCCGAGCTCGCCGGGACCGCCGCCCTCGGCGAGGGGGCCCCGTGCCTGGTCCAGCCGACCGACGTCGCCGACGAGGCGTCGGTCGAAGCGCTCTTCGCCGCCACGAAGGCGCGGTTCGGACGGCTCGACCTTGTGTTCAACAACGCCGGCTCGGGCGCGCCGCCCACGCCGCTGGAGGACCACACGCTGGAGCACTGGAAGCGCGTCGTCGACGTAAACCTGACCGGCGCCTTCCTCTGCACGCGCGAGGCGTTCCGCCTCATGAAGGATCAGGACCCGCGCGGCGGGCGCATCATCAACAACGGCTCGATCTCGGCCCACGTCCCCCGGCCCCGGTCGATCGCCTACACCGCCACCAAGCACGCCGTCACCGGACTGACGCGCTCCACCGCCCTGGACGGCCGCGCCTACGATATCGCGTGCGGCCAGATCGACATCGGCAACGCGGCCACCGACATGACCCGCCGCATGGCCCAGGGCGTCCCCCAGGCCGACGGGACGCTCAGGCCCGAGCCCGTGATGGACGTCCAGGCCGTCGCCGACGCGGTGCTCTACATGGCCGGCCTGCCGCTATCGGCCAATGTGCAGTTCATGACGGTGATGGCGACTCAGATGCCCTTCATCGGGCGCGGGTGAGCCCCCGATATCTGCTCAAGTTATCAGCGATAACTGATCTGTTTGTCCGCAGGCCGGCGCGCTTCGGCGCCCGGGCCTGGTTTACGCTTGCGTCAAGGTAAGCCTAGGCCACGCTGAAGCCGTGGGCGTCCAAGTCCGTGGCGTGAGTTCACGGCCGACGCGCACAGGAAACGCCGGAACAGGGTACTCGAAACCCTAACCGGAACAGTCACATGAACCGCACTTTCGCTCTCATCGCCGCCGCCGCCCTGATCGCGGGCCCGGCGTCCGCGCAGACCGCCACGGTCGTCCTGGCCGGCAAGTCGAGCGCCCAGATCCAGGCCGACATCGCCAAGGCGGCCCGCAAGGTCTGCAGCCAGGCCGTCGTCGGGGCCACGTTCCCGCGCGAGATGTACGCCAGCTGCTACGAGCACGCCGTCCGCGACGCCGTGGCCCGCCTGGCCCAGCAGACGCCGGCGCCGACCCAGGTCGCCGCCCAGGACTGAATCGGAAGCCGAGGGGCGACCGGCGGCCCCTCGGCCCTTCCGCGCGTCAGCCCGCCGCGAACGGGACCGGCGCCGGGGTCTCCACCTCGGCCTCGGCGAAGTTCGCGGCGCGCTTCTCCATGTTGGCCTTCACGGCCTCCACCTGGTTGGGCGAGCCGATGAGCTCGGTCTGCTCGCGGCTCTCCTCGATCAGGATCTCCTGCTGCGAGCCTTCCACGGCGAGGTTCAGCAGGCGCTTGGCGGCGCGGATCGCGTGGGGGTTCTTGGCCGCCACGTCCCGCGCATAGGCCAGCGCCTCGGCGCGCGGGTCGTCGCAGACCCGGGTGGCAAGGCCCATCGCCAGGGCCTCCTCGCCGGAGAAGATGCGGCCCGAGTACGTCAGGTCGCGCGCCACGTCGTCGCGCACCAGGCCCCGCAGCAGCGCCATGCCCGCCATGTCGGGCACCAGGCCCCAGCGGATCTCGAACACCGACAGCTTGGCGTCAGGGGCGATGAAGCGCAGGTCGGCCGACAGCTGCAGCTGGTAGCCGCCGCCATAGGCGACCCCGTGCACGGCGGCGATGACCGGCACCGGAATCTCGCGCCACACCATGACGGCGTGCTGGGCCCGATTGGAGCCGCCCGCCGTGCGGTTGGCGGTCACCAGCGCCCCGCCGGCGCTGCTCTGGCCGCTGGACCGGCCGCCCGAGGCCATGGCCGCGAAGTTCGAGGTGTCGAGGCCGGCGCAGAAGGCGCGCCCGTCCCCCGAGAGCACCACGGCGCGCAGGCCGGGTTCGCGCTTCAGGCGCTCGCCGGTCTGGATCAGCGCCTCGAACATGGCGTTGTCGAGGGCGTTCATCTTGTCGGCCCGGGTCAGGCGCACGTCGGCGACGCCGCCTTCCATCGTCACGGTCACGCGATCGTTCATGGTCTCTCGTCCTCTCTAGCGCTTCGCCAGCACATAGCCGGCGCGCGGGAAATGCACATGCACCTTGCCGACCTCGGCCGCCTCGCGGGCGATGGTCACGCGGTCAGGGGTCAGTCCGACCAGGACGCCCTCGTTGGGGTCCCGGCCATAGTCGTCGGCCATCACGACCACCGGGTCGCCGGCCTTCAGCCCCGAGGGATCGTCGGGATCGCAGGCCGCGGGCGACGGTTCGGCCTCGCGCGCCACGCGGACCGCCTCGGCCGGGGTCATCTCGCTGCGCGTCCCGTGGCCGATGGCGCGAACGCGGCCGGCCCAGGCCTGCGTGCGTCCGAAGCCCGCCAGCAGCTCGCCGGCCTGCCGCGCCGCGGCCCCGCCGGTCCACCAGACGTTCATCCAGGCGCCCACGTCCGCCAGCGACGGCGTCGCTCCGCCCAGGTAGTCGCCGCCGCGCAGGCCCTCCTCCAGCCACGCGGCGTAGGCCCGCCACTGGGCCTTGGCGAAGGGCGCCGCCGCCTTCATCGCCGCCACGTCGAACGGGCGGCCCGACAGCTTCTCGCGATCCTCGGCGAACTCTTTGGGGATGTTGTCGCCGATCTCGGCGAAGATCACCGCGACGCTGGCCTGGAACCAGGTGCGGTCGGCGAACAGGTTCACCGCCCAGTCGGCGCCCCGAACCACCGGCGGCTCCGGGAATCGCCGCTCGAGCTCGGCCAGGATCGCCTGGGAGTCGCAGTAGACGTCCGCGCCGATCTGCAGGACGGGGATGCGCCGGTAGCCGCCCGTGAGCGGGATCAGGTCGGGCTTCGGCATGATCACCGGCTGGATCACCGAGCGCCAGGCGAGGCCCTTGATGCCGAACATCAGCCGCACCTTCTCGGAGAAGGGCGAGGTGTCGTAGTGGTGGAAGATGATGTCGGCCATGGCCGTCTCTAGCTCTCCATCGGGATGGTGACGTCGACGATCGGGGCCAGGGTCTCGATCGCCTCGACCGGCTCGGGCGGGCGCCACGCGAACAGCCGCAGGCGGATCTCGTCAGGCGCGACGTCCACGATCGTGAAGCCGTTGCGCTCCTGCGGCTCCAGCACCGTGGCCATCTGGATCGCCTGGGCGACCTGTGGCCGGGTTCCCCGGAAGGCCGACGGAAAGCCGGGCGGGCCGGTGCCCAGCGGCCCGGTCAGCACCATGTGCACGGGGTGCGCCGGCTTCAGGCCGCCGCTCGCGTCGATGCGGCCCAGTCCCACCGCGTGCAGGTCCCCCGACAGCGCGACCGCGGGCCGGCCCCGCGAGCCGGCGAGCTTCAGCAGGCGCTGGTGCTGCTCGAACCAGGCGGCCTTCCAGCCGGCCTTCGCCCGGGCCGTGGTGAGCTTGCCGTCCGCGTCCAGGACGTCGGGATACCACTCGCCCCACTTGCCGGCGGTCCATCCCCAGGGCGTCGAGGGCGACGGGATCACGTGACGCACGCGCGCGTCGCGGGTCCGGCGTTCGATCCAGGCTTCCACCGAAGGCGGCAGGAATCCCTGGTCCGTCAGATAGCCCCGGCAGTCGTAGAGCAGCACTTCCGCGAGCCGCCCCCAGCGCAGGGCGCCGAAGCTGGTCCCGCCGCCCGGAAGGCCCGCGCCGTCGAGGAACGGCGGCCAGTACATGGCCTGCAGCGCGTCGGTGAGCGCGCGGCGGAATCCGGTCGGCGGGAACGTGCCCGCGCCGTCGTTGAACTCGTCGTTCTCGAAGTAGTCGTGGTCGTCGCGGATGAACCACACCGGAGTGGACCGCAGGTCCGTGCGGTAGAGGTCGGCGATCTGGCGGCGGCCGACTTCCGCCACGATCCGCAGGTTCTCGGCCGAGGCCGGGCCGGCGGCCGGATCGAGCAGCCCGATCTGGGCCTGCAGGGCGCGCGTCTCGGCGCCGCTGGGCCGGCGGAAGGCGGTGTCCTGGTCCCAGTAGACGTGGTCGCCGTTCACGATGGCGACGTCCGGCGAGAAGCTGAGCCCCCGCGCCAGCAGCCGCCGGCGCGCCGAGATGGCGAGGTTGCGCGGCCCGTCGGCTCCGCCGGCGCAGGTGAAGGCCAGGATGCGCAGGCGCCCGGGCGCGGCGTCGGGCGCCGGCAGCGTTCGCAGCGTCCAGGCGTCGGTCGCGCCAGCCTCGGTCTCGATCCTCAGGTCGTAGGCCGTGGACGGCCGCAGCCCGCCCAGGTCGAAGCGCCAGTACCGGCCGCCGTCGGCGGTGGGTCGCGCCGTCGCCGCGCGGGGACCGCCGACGAGGCGGGGCGGCGTGCCCAGCGGGCGCGTCGTGGTCACGGTCAGCCGGAGCGCGTCGTGGCCGGCCGTGGGCAGCAGGTGGGCCACGGGACCGGCCGACCAGGCGCCCTGCCCCCGCGCCGCGCCGGCCGCCAGCGCCGCGCCGGCGCCGGCCACCACCTGCCGCCGATCGGGACGGATCGCCGCCATCGCTAGACCACCACCACGCCGGGACCAGGCGGCTCGGCGTAGAGCGCCTCCACCAGCGCCTGGCGGCGCTCCAGCGTCGCCCGTTGGTTCACATAGCCTTTGTCGGTGATCTCGCCGGCGTCGATCGAGGGCGGCTCGGTCATGACGATGAACCTCGCGATGCGCCGCGACGAGCCGCCGGCCGTCCGGTTGAACTCGGCGATCCGCTCCCGCAGCAACTCGGCCAGCCTTGCCATCGGGTCCGCGCCGAGCGTGGGCAGCGCCGCGGGCGACGGCCAGATCAGGGCGCCGGCGAAGGGCTTGTCCTGGCCGGCGATCACCATGTCGAAGGCGTACGGCGTGCAGGCGGCCACCAGGTCGGGGCGCAGGGTGCCCACGGACACCCAGGTGCCGCTGTCCAGCTTGAAGTCCTCGGTGACGCGGCCGTCGAACACCAGGCCCAGCTCCGGCTTCTCGGGGTCGAGGAAACGGCAGGCGTCGCCCAGCTTGTAGAACCCTTCCTCGTCGAAGGCGGCCGCCGTCTTCTCAGGGTCGTTGTGGTAGCCGCTGGTGACGGTGGGCCCCTTCACGCGCACCTCGAGCTTCGAGCCGTTGGGCACGAGCTTCAGAGTGATGCCCGGAAGCGGCAGGCCGATGAGCCCGACCAGGTCGGTGATCCAGTGCACCACCGTGATCCCCTGCGTCTCGGTGGCGCCGTACATGGTGGTGAGCGGTATGCGGTAGCCCGTCTCGGCGATGGCCAGCGCCTGCAGGCGCTCCGAGACGTCGGTGGACAGGGTGGCGCCGCCGTAGCCGCAGTAGCGCAGGTTCCTGAAGAAGCTGCGGCGCAGCTCGGGGTCGCGCTCCATCGCCTCCACGAGCATGCCGAAGGCCACCGGCGCCGAGCCGAAGACCATCGGCGAGACCTCGTAGAGGTTCTTGATCGTCGTCTCGAACTGGCCCGGGATCGGCTTGCCTTCGTCGAGGTAGAGGGTCCCGCCGGACCAGAGGCAGCCGTTGAAGCTGATGTTGCCCGCGGAGATGTGGCTCCAGGGCATCCACTCCAGGCTCTGCGGGACGACGCCGGGCTCCGGCGGCTCGGCGCGCAGGCCTTCCGATCCGGCGATGACCCCGGCGAACATGCCGTGCGTCTGCGGCACGCCCTTGGGCATGCCCGTGGACCCGGACGTGAAGAGGTACTTGGCCACCGTCGAATGGCCGATCGCCTCGCGCGCCGCCTCCACGGCCGCGGTGGGCGCCGTGGCGGTCAGCTCGGACAGGGGGATCGTCCCGGCCGCGCCGTCGGCGCTGACGAACCGCACATCGGGGTCCAGCGCCCGCAGCGTCGCGAAGGCCCGCTCGAACATGCCCGCCGCCTCGGCGTAGACCACCTTGGGGCGCACGACCCCGAAGCAGTGCTTCAGCTTGGCGTGGTCGGTGGAGAGCAGGCTGTAGGCCGGGCTGATCGGCGCGATCGGCACGCCGGCGGTGTAGCAGCCCAGCATCATCAGGCCGTGGTTCACCGAGTTGGCCGAGAGCACCATGACGCTGTCGGCGCCGGTCAGGCCCTGGTCCAGCAGCCACTGCGCGACGCCGTCCGCCGCCCGCTTGGCCTCGCCGTAGGTGACGCCGCGCCACGGTCCGTGCCCGGGCTCTCGCTGCAGGATGCAGGGCCGGTCGGGATGCTCGGCGGCCCGCTCTGCCAGCAGGTGCGCGATCGAGCGCGGCCCCTCGCCCTGCGGATGGTTGGAGCGCACGTAGTAGACGCCCTCGGCCGTCCGCTCGACGCTGATGTCCGGCGCCTTCTGCGGCAGCGGCTTGAAGGGCGGCGGCGCGGCCCTGGGCGCCTCGTTGGCGAGCAGCGCCTGGTCGTCGGCGGGCATGCCCGTCCTCCTGTTTCTCCTTGTGCGCCGAAGCCTTACGCGTCCCCGAGGGCCCTGCAACCGCGACGCCACGTCAAGGCCGAGCGCGGGCGCGCGACCTCAGCCGAAGGCGGGGGCGAAGCGGATGTTGTCGCGCTCGAGCCCCTTGAGCACCACCTCGACACCGCCGGACTTGATCATCCATTCCAGGCGATGGTCGCGGTACTCGCGCTTGAATAGCCCCTTCTCCACCAGCTCGGCGACGTTGCCCATGGAGGCCCCCGCCGCGTTCAGGGCGGCGATGTCGGCGACGCAGGCGGCCACCGAGGGCCGCGCGTTCGCCCGCGCCAGCCACGCCGCCAGCCGCGAGCCCTCCGCCGGCGGATTTCCGTGCCCGACCGAGCCGTTCACGTAGGGAACCACCGACAGGTCGCCCCAGCCGAAGTCGTCGCCGTTGAACCACGCCCGGTCGCCCAGCTGCCGCTCGAGCCAGGCGAAGAAGCCTTCGGTCTGCGCCTTCGCCGCGGCGAACAGGGCCTCGGCCGCCGCACCCTCGGCGCGCCGGAACCAGCGGATCTCGGAGAGGCCCCAGTTGATCGCCTCGAAGTGGGTGTCCATCACCTCTTCCAGCATGCGGACGCGGGCCCGCTCGGCGGCGGCGGCCGGACGCATGGGCGCCTGCGGATAGGCGTCGTCCAGGTATTCGAGGATGATCGTGGAATCGAAGATCCGGACATCGCCGTCGACCAGGGCGGGAACCTCGGCGCGGGGGCTCGCCTCGACGAAGTCGCCCGCGGCGCCGCCGGCGCCCAGGCCGCCGGGCATCTGCGTCTCGAAGGCCAGACCCTTCTCGCGCAGAGAGATCTTCACCTTCTGCGCATAGGGCGAGAACGGGTGGTCATAGAGCGTGATCATGACGAGAGCGCCTGCTGGAGGTCCATCTTCTGGGCGGCCTTGGCGGCCTTGAAACCGTCGCGGCCGGAGATGCGGGCCCAGTACGCCTGGATCGCGGGCGACCACTTGCCGTCCAGCTTCAGCTGGCGTGCGAGAAGCAGGGCGTAACCCACGGAAATGTCTGCCGCCGTGAACCGGCCCGCGCAGAGATAGTCGGC
Source organism: Phenylobacterium sp. (assembly GCF_016793225.1). GTDB lineage: Bacteria > Pseudomonadota > Alphaproteobacteria > Caulobacterales > Caulobacteraceae > Phenylobacterium. Next base: position 5,998 of record NZ_JAEUMN010000189.1, on the reverse strand, counting down.
GCCCTGCAGCGCCCGGTCGACATGCCGCAGACGGCTCAGAAACCACTGGGCGTAGTCGTCGGCGACCACCTCGGCCTTCCCCGGCTCGAACTGCCGGTAGCGCAGCACCAGCGTCTGCGGAAAGGTCAGCGTCGCCTCGCCGAAGTGCAGCCAGTTCAGCCAGGCCCCGTAGGCCGGGTCCTCGACCGGCACGGCCAGGTCGCTGGGGCCGTAGCGCGTGGCGAGGTACTGCACGATCGCGGCGCTCTCGCTCATGAATGTCTCGCCGTCCCGCAGGGCCGGGATCGTCCCGAGCGGATTGACCTCGAGGTAGGCCGGCTCGCGCACCCGGGGCGGGAACGGGAGCAGGTGCAGCTCGTACGGCAGCCCCAGCTCCTCCAGCGCCCAGAGCGGCCGGAACGACCGCGCGTCCGGGCAGTGCCACAGCTCGATCATGAGAGATCCTCTCCTTCTCCCTTCCTCCCGGATGGAAGAAGGGCCGGGGGCGGCGACACCGCCATCCAGCCCTCCTCCATCGAGGCGGAGGGTTGAGACACCTGCCGACGGCCCGTCACGGCGGCCGGCTTCCGCCCATCACCCTTCCCGCTTCGAGTAGACCGGCTTGCGTTTCTCGAGGAACGCCGCGACGCCCTCGCCGAAGTCGCCGTCCGAGCTGGCCAGGATCTGGTTGCGGTCCTCCATGGCGATGGCGGCTTCCAGGCCCTGCGCGTCGATAGCGTGGTTCAGGCATTCCTTGGTGAGCCGCAGGCCCAGCGGCGTGGCGTGCAGCATGTCGTCGACATAGCCCTGGGCCTCGGCCTGGAGCTGGTCCTTCTCGACCACCTTGTTGATCAGCCCCAGTTCGTGCCCGCGCCTGGCGTCGATGAAGCGGCCGGTCAGCATGTACTCGGCGGCGACCGAGGCCCCCACCATCCGCGGCAGGAAGTAGCTGACCCCGATGTCGCAGGCCGACAGTCCGATGCGGATGAAGGCCGCGTTCATGCGCACGTTCGGCGTGGCGATGCGGATGTCCGAAGCCAGCGCCAGCGCAAAGCCGCCTCCGGCCGCCGCCCCGTTCACGCATGAGATGATCGGCTGCGGACAGCGGCGCATGGCGATGACGATCTCGCTGATCTCGCGCTGGCTTGTCAGCCCGGCGCCGATCGAGCGCCGCCCCTCGCGGTTGCCGCCGCCCGTGCTCTCCTTGAGGTCCAGGCCCGCGCAGAAGGCGTTGCCCGCCCCGGTCAGCACGACCACACGGACGTCGCGCCGCCAGTAGAGGCCCACGAAGAAGTCCCGCAGCTCCTTCACGAGGTTGCGCGACAGGGCGTTCAGCCGGTCGGGCCGGTTCATGGTGGCCCAGATCACCTCGCCGTCCTGGCGCAGTTCGAGGTCAGCCATGGTCAGAGCCCTTTCAGCCAGTCGACGAGGATGGTGTTCACTTCGGCGGGCCGCTCCTGCTGGGTCCAGTGGCCGCAGCCGGGCAGGACGTGGGCGCCGCGCAGGTCGGTCACGTGCTCGCGCATCATGGCCGAGGGGTCGGCGATGCGGCCGAAGCCGTTGAACGCCGGGTCCCGGTCGCCGCCGATCAGCAGGGTCGGCATCTCGAGCTTCCGGCCCTTGAACTGCTGCAGCCAGGCCCAGTCGCGCTCGTGGTTGCGGTAGCGGCTGATCGGGCCGCGGAAGCCGGAGCGCTCGAACTCGCCGACGTAGTAGTCGAGGTCCTCGGCGGTCAGCCAGGCGGGGAACTCGCCGGGGTCCTTCATGCCTTCCAGCAGGCTCGCGCCGTGCTTCTTGGCCGGCCAGCTGCCGTCGGGCGCCTCGCCCGCGATGCCGAAGTAGAACTTGCGCAGGAAGTCGCGGACGTCCTTCTCGGCCTCGGCCTCGGGCGGGCCGACCTCCTGGAACCAGGCCTGGTAGAAGAAGTGGCCCTTGTCGGTGAACAGCGCCTTGAAGATCTCCGTGAACGGGCGCTCGGGGACGCCGCCGAAAGGCACCGAGAGGCCTGCGACCGCGCGGATCGCCTCGGGCCGCGACAGGGCGGTGTTCCAGACGATGGGAGCGCCCCAGTCGTGGCCGATCAGAATCGCGGGGGCATCCGGCTGCAGGGACCCGGCCACGCCGGCGACGTCGGCGGTGATCGACTCCATGTCGTAGGCTTCGATGGGATGCGGCTTGTCCGAGCCGCCGTAGCCGCGCACGTCCATGGCCGCGGCGGTGAAGCCGGCCTGCGCCACCGGGCCCATCTGGTGTCGCCAGGAATACCAGCTCTCCGGGAAGCCGTGGACCATCAGGACCAGCGGCCCCTCGCCTTCCACGGCGACGCGGATGTTGGTCCCGCCGGCGTCTATGTTGCGGAATTCCGGCATGCGCGCCTCCCGAACGCTGGTTCGGCGCCATGCTTCGACGTCCCGGCGAGGGCTGGCAAGACTGACGGTGCGGCAGGCTCCGTAGGGGCCGGCGACGCTGACGGGGCGTCACCGTTGACCTGTCCTCCCGGCGGGCGAACAGTCGCGGCAACGGAGGAGCGCCCATGGTCTCGCTGACCGAGAAGAGCGCGCGGTTCGAGAACACGATCGTCACGGTCGAGGACCACGTCGCCACCATCACCCTGAACCGCCCGCACCGGCGCAACGCGCTGAACTTTCCCGCCTACGACGAGCTGGAGCAGAGCCTGCGCGCCGCCGCGGCCGATCCCGAGGTCCGCTGCGTCGTGCTCACCGGGGCCGACCCCGCCTTCTGCTCGGGCGACGACGTCGGCGAGATCATGGCCGGGCCGAAGCCCGTCTCCCGCGCCCCGATGCCCGTGACCTTCACCGCCACGCCCGCCGCCATGGCGGCGCTGGAGTGCGACAAGCCGATCATCGCGGCGGTGAACGGCGCGGCGGTGGGCTGGGGCATGGAGCTGGCCCTCTTCGCCGACATCCGCTTCGCCTCCGAGAAGGCGAAGTTCGGCGAGCTGTTCGTCAAGCGCGGGCTGGTCTGCGATGTGGGCGGATTCTACCGCCTGCCCGCCGTGGTCGGCCCGGCGAAGGCGGCCGAGCTCCTCTTCACCGGCGACGTGATCGACGCGGCGGAGGCGCTGCGGATCGGCCTCGTCACCGAGGTGACGGCGCATGACGACCTGCTGCCCCGCGCCCAGGCGCTGGCCGCCAAGATCGCCGCCAACCCGCCGCTGGCCGTGCGGCACCTGAAGGCGGGCCTGTCGAAGTTCGCCTACGGCGACCCGCGCGAGATCGGGGCCTGGGCCATCGAGAAGATCCGGCTGCTGATGCAGACCGAGGACCACAAGGAGGGCGTCGCCAGCTTCATGGAGAAGCGCGAGCCCCATTTTCAGGGACGCTGACCACCATGACCACCCGATCCGTCGCCGGCTCCGTCGTCCTCGTCACCGGGGCCGCCTCGGGCATGGGCAAGGCGACCGCCGAGGTCTTCGCGGCCGAAGGCGCGCACGTCGCCGTCACCGACCTCAAGCTGGAAACCTGCGGCCCGGTCGCCGAGGCCATCCGGCAGTCCGGCGGGACCGCCGAGGCCTGGGCCCTGGACGTCGCCGACCCCCAGTCGATCCAGGACGTCGTCGACCAGATCGCGCTGAAGTTCGGCCGTCTGGACATCGTCGTGAACAACGCCGGCATCTCGGCCTTCTCGCCGATCGACTCCGAGGACTACGACCGCATCTGGGGCCGGGCGATGGACGTGCTGGTCACCTCGCACCAGCGGATCATCCGCGCCGCCCTGCCCTACCTGCGCCAGTCGCCGGCGGGCCGGATCGTCAACATCGCCTCCACCGAGGCCCTGGGCGCCACCAGCCGCGACAGCCCCTATTCGGCCGCCAAGGCCGCGGTGACGGGCCTCACGCGCGCCCTGGCCGTGGAGCTCGGCCCCGAGGGGATCACCGTCAACTGCATCTGCCCCGGGCCGATCCTCACCGGCATGACCGAGGGCATCCCGGACGCCGACAAGCAGACCTTCGCGAAGCGCCGCACGGCCATGCGCCGCTACGGCCGGCCCGAGGAGGTGGCGCACGTCACCCTCAGCCTGTGCCTGCCGGCGTCGTCCTACATCACGGGCGTCACCATTCCGGTTGACGGGGGGCTGATGGCGCGCAACGCCTGAGGCATGTGGCTGCGCCTCGTCCCGCTCGTCCTGCTGCTCGCCGGCGCGGCGCAGGCCGAGACCTACAGGGCGCCCCGCACGCCGTCCGGACAGCCGGACCTGCAGGGGATCTGGGATACGGATTCCATGACCCAGCTGCAGCGTCCGAAGGGGTTCAAGGCGCTGATCGCCACGCCTGAGGAGGCCGCCGCCTACGAGGCCAAGCGCTACGGCCGCTACGACAAGGTGGTCGCGCCGGTCGATCCCGACATGCCCGCTCCCGAGCCCGACGGCGTCACCGACGACGACCGCCTGGACCGGCCCAGTGGGCTGTCGCGCATCCGCGGCGAGATCCGCAGCTCGCAGATCGTCGAGCCGGTGGACGGACGTCTCCCGTACACGCCGGAGGCCCGCGCGGCGGCCGAGAAGGCGCTCAAGGACGAGGAGGTCTACGACCACCCCGAAGGGCGGCCCTTCGACGAGCGCTGCCTGCTGGGCGGCGGCGGCGGCGTGGCCCCGCCGATCATGAACCGGCACCACATCCTGATCGTGCAGACGGCCGACCATGTCGTGCTGTTCGGCGAGCAGAACCACGAGGCGCGCATCGTCCGCCTGGGCGACCGCCGCCACCTGCCCGCCGCGATCCGGCCCTGGATGGGCGATCCCGTGGGCTGGTTCGAGGGCGACACCCTGGTGGTCGAGACCACCAACATCAGCCCCAGCGACCGCTGGCGCTGGAGCGCGGGCGACTGGATCATGCTCACGCCCGCGGCCCGCATCGTGGAGCGCTTCACCCGCACCGGACCCGGCGAGATCCTCTACAGCTACGTGGTGGACGATCCCGGCGCCTACACCCAGCCCTGGCGCGCGGAGCTGCCGCTGACCGCGAGTCCCGGCCCGCTCTTCGAGTACGCCTGCCACGAGGGCAACTACGCGCTGGCCAACATCCTCGCCGGCGGCCGCGCCAAGGACCGCGAGGCGGCGCGCGGCGCGGCGCCCTGAGGCCGGCCGACGCGGCGACGCCGCCGCTCCGCGCCACACGCTTGCCCATGTCGCCGCCGTCCCGCAGGGTCGGGACCGGGGTCCGCACGGGAGCCGCCGACATGCCGAACCGACGCCACGTCCTCGCCGCCGCAGCCCTCCTGGCCGGCTGCGACCGCGAGCCCGCCACGGCCGCGCAGACCGCAGGAGAACCCCCCATGCCGACCGCGCCGCCGCTCACCCGAGCGATCCCGTCGACGGGAGAGGCGCTCCCGGTGGTGGGCCTGGGCACCTGGCAGGCGTTCGACATCCGGCCGGGCGGCGAGGACTGGGCGGAAGCCCGCCGGGCGCTGGCGGCCTTCGTCGAAGGCGGCGGCAAGGTCGTCGACTCCTCGCCCATGTACGGTCGGGCCGAGGCGGCGGTCGGCGCCCTGACGGCCGAGTTGGCCCTGCGTCCGCGCCTGTTCCTGGCCACCAAGGTGTGGACCCGCGGCCGCGACGAGGGCCTGCGCCAGATGGCCGAGTCCGGCCGCCTGCTGCAGGCGCCGGTCGTCGACCTCATGCAGGTGCACAACCTGCTGGACCTCGAGGTTCATCTGCCCAGCCTGCGCGCGGCCAAGGACGCCGGCCGCATCCGCTATCTGGGCGTCACCCACTACACCGAAGGCGCCTACGACGACCTGGAGGCCGCCATGCGCCGCCATCCGCTCGACTTCATCCAGATCAACGCCTCGGTCGCCGAGCGCGAGGCGGAACGGCGCATCCTGCCGCTCGCCGCCGAGCGCGGCATGGCGGTGCTGATCAACCGGCCCTTCGCGGGCGGCGACCTCTTCAGCCGCGTCCGCCGCCTGCCGCTGCCGTCGTGGGCGGCCGAGATCGGCGCGGCGAGCTGGGGACAGATCCTGCTGAAGTACGTGCTCGCCAATCCGGCGGTCACCTGCGC
>NZ_JAEUMN010000186.1 GCF_016793225.1 Phenylobacterium sp. | reverse complement strand
GGCCTCGGCCTGCTCGCGGTCGAAGCGCTGCTTCAGGAGGACGACCTGGCCGACGGTGCGGGCGAAGGCGTTGGCCGTGCGGCCGCAGCGTTCGAAGCCTTCGATGTCCTGGCCCTCGGCGGCATGGGCCATGAGGCCCCTCGCGAGCTCGACGCCCTCGACGCAGGCGTCGAGGACGCGCGCCAGGGCGGCGTCCATGCGCTCAGGGGTGAGGGCTTCGGCCATGGAGAACGAAAGTAGAACATCTAGCCGCCAAAGTCAAGCTTGGCGGCTTGGCGGCGGCGTCCGGGGTTTGCTTGAGGCGCGGAGTCTATGGGTCCCGGCTCTCCGCTTCGCTTCGGCCGGGATGACAGGTCGGGATGACAGGGGGGAGGGGGCCTGGGCGTGTGCCGAGGCCCCCAGCCTTTGGGTTCGGGCGTCAGCCCGTGATGCGGTAGCGGCCTTCGGCGTCGGGGCAGACGCGGACGTAGCGGAGGTCGCGGCCGTAGGCGTCCACCGGCGCGGCGGCGAGGCGGCAGCGCTGGCGGCTGTAGTAGTTGGAATCGTAGCTGCTCGAGTAGCGGTTGCGGCCCTCGCGGTAGGGCATGGTCTCGTCGTAGGTGAAGTACGGGCCGCGGGCGTCGCACTTGTAGTCGCGGTCGCGCGCGTTGCCGATCGCGCCGCCGACCACGGCGCCGGCGACGCCGCCCAGGACCGCGCCCTCGGTGCGTGCGCCGCGCGAGGCGACCTGGCTGCCCAGCACCGCGCCGGCCAGCGCGCCGATCAGGCCGCCGGCGACCGTGCTGCCGCGGTCACTCGAGCAGGGCACGGTCGAGGTCGAGGCGGGGCGGCCGTAGTAGCCGGCGTAGGGCGGCGGCTCGTTGCGGGTCCAGTAGACCTGATCCCAGACCGGACGCGCGTAGAGCCGGGCGTAGGCGCCCGCGCCGTAGCGGCGGTCGTAGATCGCCCGGGCGCGCTCCCACTCGGCGAGGCGGCGGTCGTAGTCGCGACGGGCCGCGCGGTAGTCGCGGCGGGCCTCGCGGTAATCCTGGCGGCGGGCCTCGTACCCGTCGCGCTGCGCCTCGTACTGGCCGCGCTGGGCTTCGTACTCGCGCTGCTGGCGCTGATACTCGTCCGTCGGCCGGTACTGCTGGGCCAGGACGGGGGTGGCGGCGGTGGACAGCGCAAGCGCCGACGCCATCGCGATGTTCAGGGGCTTCAACATTTTCTCGCTCCGGTCTCCCTCGACCGGCCCAAACGGCCGACAGGCTTGAGCGTTCCGGAGGACACGCGAGCGTGGTCGCGCTGGCGGCTTGTGAGCGCGGCCGTTCAGCCTTAGTTTCCGCCGCCTCGCGTCCGCCCGATCCGGGCGTCCACCCCCCTTCAGGACCGACCGCCAGATGGCCGCGCACTACCTCGAGTTCGAGCGCCCGATCGCCGACCTCGAAGCCAAGATCGAAGAGCTTTCCAAGTTGTCCGAGACCGCCGGCGGCGGCGTGGACGAGGAGATCGAGGCCCTGCGCGCCCGCGCCCAGGCCCTGCGCGTGGAGGCCTACTCGAACCTGGACGCGTGGCAGAAGACGCAGGTTGCGCGCCATCCCGACCGGCCGCATTTCGTGGACTATGTGGCCGCGCTGATCGACGAGTTCCAGGAGCTGCGGGGCGACCGCAAGTACGCCGACGACCAGGCGATCATGGGCGGCATCGGCCGGTTCCGGGGCCGCCCCGTGGTGGTCATGGGTCACGAGAAGGGCCGCGACACGGTCACCCGCGTGAAGCACAACTTCGGCTACGCCCGGCCCGAGGGCTACCGCAAGGCCGTGCGCCTGTTCGAGCTGGCCGAGCGCTTCCAGCTGCCGGTGATCAGCTTCGTCGACACCCCGGCCGCCTATCCCGGCATGGCCTCGGAAGAGCGCGGCGTGGCCGAGGCCATCGCGCGGTCCACCGAGAAGGCGCTGATGCTGGAGGTGCCGATGGTGGCGGTGGTCACCGGCGAGGGCGGCTCGGGCGGCGCGCTGGGCATCGCCTGCGGTTCGCGCGTGCTGATCCTGGAGCACGCCATCTATTCCGTGATCCCGCCCGAGGGCGCGAACTCGATCCTGTGGCGCGGCGCGCGGACTCCGGCGGAGGCCGCCAAGGCTATGAAGATCACCGCGCAGGACCTGCTGGGCATGAAGATCGTCGACCGGATCGTCCCCGAGCCGGCCGGCGGCGCCCACTCCGACCCGGACGTCGCCATGGTGCTGGTCGGCGACGCGGTCGAGGAGGAGCTGAAGGCCCTGGAGGGCCTGTCGGCCGAGGAGCTGAAGGCCCGGCGCGCCGAGCGCTTCTACGCCATCGGCCGCAGCGGCCTGCAGTAGGCCCGGACGCCGGCCTTCGACGCCGGCGCGGCCTGATCATCGGGACAAAAGAAAAGAGCCGCCGGGTCGCCCCGGCGGCTCCGTTCGTTCGAGGCTCTCCCCGGCTTAGAACTCCATGTTCGCGCCGATGAAGAAGAACCGGCCGCGGTTGTCGTACTGCGACGACCCCGTGCCCGTGCCGGTGAACACTTCCGGCAGGTCCGGCGGATACTTGTCGAACAGGTTGATCACGCCCGCACGCAGCGCGATCTGGTCGTTCAGCCGGTAGGTCGCACGGATGTCGTGCTTCCAGTAGTCGCCCGTGTAGTACGGGTCGAGCTGGTTGGGCTGGAACGCGTTGTTCGAGATCATCGAGTCGATCCAAAGGGTCGACCAGGTGAACGAGTACTTGCCGTAGCTCCAGCGCACCGAACCGCTCGCCTTCCACTCGGGCGTGGCGTTGTTGATGGTGTTGGCGAGCTGGGTGAACGCCTGGCCCGGAAGGCCCTGCAGCTGGAACTGGTACATCCACGTCGCGTCGATGCGGAAGGCCAGCGAGCCCAGGTCCTGACCGATCAGGTCCTCGGTCTGGAAGCCGTACGAGATCGAGTAGTCGTAGCCCTCGACCTTCACCTTGGCGACGTTCTGGTTGACCAGGACGACCTCGCTGACGCCGCCCACGACGCCGGTGAGGGCGCCGGTCGGATCGCGGATGATCTGCTGGCAGAACTCGTTCGAGGCGATCGGCCGCGTCGAGTCGTCATAGCAGAGCTGCTGGAACAGCGTGTTGATCGGGATGGTCCCGACCTGGCCGTCGATGTTGTACTTGAAGAAGTCCACCGAGATCTGGAGGTTCGGGACCCAGCGGGGCTGGATCACGACGCCGTACTGGTAGGTGTGGGCTTCTTCCGGACCCAGGTTCGGGTTGCCGCCCTGCAGCAGCGCCAGCGACGGACGGCCGGTGCCGAAGTTCGACTGGAAGGTCGCCGAGTTGTAGCCCGGGATCGCCGCGGCGCAGGTGATGCGACGGGCGGCCTGCTGGGCCGCGGTGGCTCCACGGAACACGGCCGCGTCGCAGGGATCGCTGGCGGCGGTCGTGAAGTTGCGGCTCTGGGGCGAGAACAGCTCGATGATGTTCGGCGCGCGCACGGCGGTGGCCTGGCTGGCGCGGAACTTCACGTCCTCGAAGGGAACCCAGGTGGCGGCGAGGCGGTACTGATCGGTGCCGCCAATCGTCGAGTAGTCGGACACGCGGCCCGCGACTTCGACGCTCAGCTCTTCCGCGAAGGGCAGGTCCTTCAGCAGAGGAATGCGGATTTCGCCGAAGGCTTCCTTCACCTTGTACTCGCCCTGGCGGGTGCCGATGGCGTTGAAGAACAGCGCGCCCGAAGCGCCCAGGGCGTCCTGGGCGAAGAAGCTGGTCTCCTTGCGGTACTCGAAGCCGAACGCCGTGCCGACGGGGCCCGCCGGCAGTTCGAACAGGTCGGTCGAGAAGCTCAGGCCGGCGACGGTCTGGGTGATCTTCTGGTCCGTGGTCGAGTTGGCGTTGGCGAACAGGATCGCCTCACGCGACGGGCCGTTGATCAGGTCCCAGGGCGCGCAGCCGGCAAGCCGGGCCGCATCGCTGCGGCAGACGACCTGGCCGTTCAGGAGGACGGCGTCGGTGGCCTGCTGCACGCGCGCGATGTTCGGCACGTTGTAGGACGTGGTCCGGCCGTCGAGGCGCGAGTACTGGACGTAGCTGTCCATCAGCACCTTGCGGCCGAAGGTCTCGAACTCGCCGTTGAGGCCGCCCGCGACGCGGTACTGCTCGCGCTCGGTCTTCACGTCACGGCCGCCGAACTCCTGCCAGAACTTGCCGACGTTGGCCGTCGAGCCCTGGGTGAAGGTCTTGCCCGCCGCGAGCCACTCGGCGCGCAGCGCCGCGGCCGTGGCGCCGGGGCCGTTCAGGTAGGCGTTGTCGCCGCGCAGGACGACCGGCATCGTGCCGCCGCCCGCCGCGCTGGAGAAGGCCGGCTGGAAGATGCCGTAGCCCGTCACCTTCACGTACGAGGCGTCGACGAAGGCCTTGAAGGTCTCGCCGATCTTGTAGTCGACGTAGCTGCGCAGCACGCCGCGGTTCGCCTTGCCCTGAAGGGCGTTGTAGGTCGCGCCGTAGAACAGAGCCTCGTCCTGGCAGGTGGGCTGGACGGTGGCGGTGCTGCAGTTGGCCGACAGGCGGACGACGTTGGTCGGGTTGCGGTAGTCGAGCGTGACGGCCCGGGCGGTGCCGATGACGTTGCCCGGGATCAGCTGGAACGTGGCGGTCGGCGCCGTGTTGCTGCGGCTGGCCGGGACGATGCCCTGGACCGTGACGCCGGTGGCGTTGTTGCGGCGGATGCCGGGGAACAGCTCGTCGCGGTTGATCTGCATGATCTTGTCGAGCGAGGCGTACTCGCCGCCGATCAGCACGTTCAGACGGTCGTCGAAGAACTTGGAGCCCCAGTTGAAGCCGAGGCGGCTCTCCTCGCCGTCGCCTTCCTGGCTGATGCCGCCCTGGATGTCGACCTCGAGGCCTTCCTGCTCCTTCTTCATGATGAAGTTGACGACGCCCGAGATGGCTTCCGAGCCGTAGACCGCGGACACGCCGCCGGCGATCGTCTCGATGCGCTCGATCATCAGCGAGGGGATGGTGTTGAGGTCGACCGCGGGCGACGAGGCGTCGGAGAACGGCAGGCGGCGGCCGTCCATCAGCACCAGGGTGCGCGTCGGCCCGAGGCCGCGGATGTCGGCGCGGGTCTGGCCCGAGAGGAACAGGGTGCCGGACGAGTTCTGCTGGTTGGTCGCCGGGTTGATGTTCGGCTGCTCGAGCAGGATGTCGCCGATCGAGGTGTTGCCCGACTCGCGGATCGCCTCGGCCGTGACCACCGAAAGGGGCTGCGGCGCATTGAAGGTGTCGCGGCGGATACGGGAGCCGGTGACGACGATCTCGCCCACATCGACGCCCTCGTCGGCGGCCTGAGCCTGGGCGTAGGTCGGCCCGGCGAGCAGGCCGGCGGAGGCGGCTGACACGAGCAGCGCGCTTCGAAGCATGGTGTTCATCTGGACTTTCATTCTGCGGCCCCCGGCCTGGCAAAAGTAATGTCGGGTCTGCCGGTCACGCCGGCGGTTGGTCGCCTTCGAGCGCACGCCGCTCCGGCGCCCGTGGAGGCGACGCGGAGAGGGGGCGTCCGAAAAGGTGAGGCCGGAAGCTGTCACGCAGCCGTTACGCGAGCAACGAAAAGCCGCCACAATGTCGACGAACGGTCGGGGAAGATTACGAATTTCTGCCGATGTGCGCCATTGGCGCCACACATTCGGCGCACTGGGGTAAAGCTGACCCTAAACCGCCGGTGGCAAACCGGTCACAAACCGTCACGCGAGCGTGCGGAGCGCCGCGGCGATCTCGTCGACGGATTCCGGCGTCGTGGCCCACGAGCACATGAAGCGGACCGAACCGTCGAGGAAGCGGTAGACGAACCACCCCTTGGCCTGCAGCGCCGCGAGCCGCGCCTCGTCCATCTCCACGAACACGCCGTTGGCTTCGACCGGATGGCGGACCGGGAAGGGCATGGCCGAGGCCAGGCGGCGCGCCATGGCGTTGGCGTGGGCGGCGTGGCGCAGGAGCGCGCCGTCCTCGAGCATGCCGATGAAGGGCGCCGCGTAGAAGCGGCCCTTGGACGGGAGCTGCCCCGCCTGTTTCAGGCGCGCGTCGAAGCGCCGGGCGAGGGTCCGGTCGAAGATGACCACGGCCTCGGTGGGCGGCATGCCCGCCTTCGTCCCGCCGAACACCAGGAGGTCCACCCCGAGGGTGCGGATCGCCTTCAGGTCGAAGCCCGAGGCGGCGGCGTTGGCCAGCCGGGCCCCGTCCAGATGGACGCCGTAGCCTCTGGCCCTGACCGGCTCGACGAGCGCACGGATCTGCGCCGACGTGTAGACCGTGCCGTACTCGGTCGCGTTGGTGAGCGACAGGGCCGCCGCCGGCTGGCGGTGCGAGACGTCCGGGGCGGCGAGGGGGGCCGCCAGGGCAGCGGGGTCGATCCTGCCCGAAGCGCCGGGCAGGCGGATCAGGCCCAGGCCCTGTCCGAAGAACCCGGGCGCGCCGGTCTCATCGGTGCAGACGTGGGCGTGCTCGTGCGCGAGCACGGCTTCGAACGGGCGGCAGAGCGCCGCCAGGCAGACCGCGTTGGCCGCCGTCCCCGACGCCACGAACCGGACCTCGGCGTCCGCGTCCAGCGCCTCGCGGATGAGGTCGGCGGCGCGTGCGCTCACCGTGTCGCCGCCATAGCCGGAGGCGAAGCCGGCGTTGGCCTGCGCGAGCGCCTGCATGGCCTCGGGCGCGGCGGGCGCGGTGTTGTCGGATGCGAAGTCGTAGCGGGCCATGCGGCCGAGCTTCTGCCGGGACCGGCGGCCGCGGGCAAGCGTCACCGCAGGCTTGATGGGCGCCGCGGCCGGGTGTTTGGTGGCCCCCGGAACAGTGGCGTCGGGGCGTTGTGATGAGGATCTGGTTGCTGGCGGCGTGCGTCGCCTGGGCCTGCGGCGCGGCGGCGACCGCGACGGGCAAGCCGCTGCCGGAGGGCGGGCTGACCGCCGTGGAGTACGCCCGCTGGCTGGAGGACAACGGCTACAAGGCCGACATCCAGAAGGACAAGGACGGCGACGCGCACGTGGATTCGGGGGCCGACGGCCTGCGCTTCTCGGTCTACTTCTACGACTGCAGGAAGGACCGCTGCGCGGCGCTCCAGTACTACGTCGGCTTCGACAAGGGCCCGGACACGCCGAACCTCGAGAAGGTGAACGCCTTCAACCGCGAGAAGCGGTACATCAAGGCCTATCTCGACACCGACGGGGACGTCTCGTTCGAGTACGACGGCAACCTCGCCCCGGGCGGGACCTGGGAAGCCGTCGAGGACGACTTCAACACCTTCCTGGGCTACCTGCCCGAGCTGAAGAAGCTGGTGAACTGGTAGGCCGTCAGCCCGCCTCGCGGCCCCAGGCGCGGACCTCGTCCACGAAGAGGTCGGGCTCCTCCATGGCCGCGAAGTGCCCGCCGCGGGGCATGTCGGACCAGCGCGTCACGTTGTAGGCCCGCTCGGCGAACGAGCGCGGCGGCGCCGAATAGAGCGGCTCGCCGGGGAAGTTCGCGAAGGCAGTGGGCGTCTCGCAGCGCTCCCCGGCCTCGAAGGCCAGGCCGCCCTCCTCGATGAGCCCGCGGTAGTACCAGGCGCCGGTCGTGAAGCTGCCGGTCATCACATAGATCATGACGTTTGTGAGCAGGCGGTCCTTTCCGTAGACCTCGTCCAGCGACTTCCGGCTGAGGTCGGACCAGTCGTGGAAGCGCTCCACGATCCAGGCGGCCTGGCCCACCGGGTTGCCCGCGCCCATCCAGGCGATCGACTGGGGCTTGGAGACCTGCAGGCGCAGGTAGGCGCCCATCATGCCGGCGGCCGCCTCCTGCCGCGCCGCCCACGCCCGCTCCTCGTCCGTCTGCACGCCGTCGTGCGGGCGGAAGCCCAGCATGTTGAGGTGGATGGCGCGCGCCGAGCGGCCGTGGTCGCGGCCGAGCCAGGAGGTGACCATGGCGCCCCAGTCGCCGCCCTGGGCGAGGTAGGTCGTATAGCCCAGCACCTCGGTCATGAGCGTGTTGAAGAGCCGCGCCGTCGTGCGCTGGCCGATGGGCCGCCGGGGCTTGGACGAGAAGCCGAAGCCGGGCAGCGACGGGACCACCAGGTCGAAGGCGTCGGCGGGATCGCCGCCGAAGCGCGACGGGAACGCCAGCTTCTCGATCGCGCCCCAGAACTCGTAGTGCGAGCCCGGCCAGCCGTGGGTGACCAGGAGCGGCCGGCGGCCGCCGGCCTCGCCCACCACGTGCAGGAAGTGGATGTCGAAGTCCTCGACGCGCGCCGTGTGCTGAGGGAAGCGGTTGAGGTCGGCCACGGCGGCGCGCCAGTCGTAGGCCGAGGTCCAGTGGTCGCACAGGGCCCGCAGGTATGCGCCGTCGCAGCCGTAGTTCCAGCCGTCGGGCGCTTCGGGTTCGACGGGCCACGGGTAGGCCCGCACCTGGTCCAGCACCCGGTTCACGTCCTCGTCCGCCCAGCGGACCTCGAAGGGTTGGATGTCGGCCATTGCGCGCCTCCCGATGATCCCGCCTACGTGCCCGCCTTCCCCCACGACTCGTCAAGCGCCGGCGCGGACCCCCTCTCGCTTCGCGAGCTCACCCAGGGGGGGAGCATCTATTACCGCGTCCTCACGGCTGTCATCCCGGTTTCGCCGCAGGCGAAGACCGGGACCCATACGCGCCTGGTGTGGGGAAGGCCCGCGGGCGGGGCCGCCCGCGCCTCATCCGGAGAGGCGGAGTCTATGGGTCCCGGTCTTCCGCTTGCGCGGAAACCGGGATGACAGGAGGTTGGGGTGGGGCCCCTCTCGCTTCGCGAGCTACCCCCAGCGGGCTCCCTCATCCGCCGGCGCGGAGGCCGCGGGCGAGGGTGGCGCCGAGGCGGTCGTGGAGGCGGCGGGAGGCGCCGGCCGGAAGCTTGCCGGCCATCTCCAGGACGATGACGCCGTGGGTGGCGGCCCAGAACATGGCGCCGATCTCCTCGGCGTCCCCCGCCATCTCGCCCGCCGCGATCAGGTCCTCGACCCAGGCGGTCATGTTGGCGTGCGCGCGGCGGCCGGCTTCGACGAGCTCGGGATAGTCGCCCTCGAGCGGCTGGTTGAGGTCGAACATCAGCTTGTAGGTGTGCGGGTTGGCGAAGGCGAAGTTCACGTACGCCTCGCCGACGGCCGCCCCCTTGGCCCGCGCCCCCTTCGCGCCATCCCGCGCGGTCTCCAGCGCCTCGGCGAAGCGGTTGAAGGCGTTGGTCCGGACCGCGGCCAGGATGTCGTCCTTGTCCTGGAAGTAGCGGTAGGGGGTCATCGGCGAGACGCCCAGCTCGGAGGCCAGCTGCCGCATGGTGACCGCATCGGGACCGCGCTCCGCGAAAAGCCGCTCGGCGACCCCGCACAGGCGGTCCCGGAAGTCGGCGACGTCGGATTCGGTCAAGACGCGAGGCATGCCGTGTGTGTGATCCGCAAAGAAAGCGCTTGCCAAGGGCTACCCGCTTCGACATCAATTTACAACGTAAGAAAGACAACAGGTCGAGGAGCTTGGCCATGGACGGGAACGCTCGGATCAATCC
The DNA here is from genome assembly GCF_016793225.1 of Phenylobacterium sp. Classification (GTDB taxonomy): domain Bacteria; phylum Pseudomonadota; class Alphaproteobacteria; order Caulobacterales; family Caulobacteraceae; genus Phenylobacterium. Next base: position 87,536 of record NZ_JAEUMN010000186.1, on the reverse strand, counting down.
CTACCTCGCGGGCAACTTCGCCCCCATCCACACCGAGGACGACTTCGCGCTGACCGTGAAGGGCGAGATCCCCGCCGAGATGCGCGGCGCGCTGTTCCGCACGGGCCCGAACCCGCAGTTCGAACCGCGCCAGCCCGAGAGCTACCACTGGTTCACGGGCGACGGGATGGTGCACGGCTTCTACGTCGAGGACGGCAAGGTGCGGTACCGCAACCGCTACGTCCGCACGCCGAAGTGGAAGCTGGAGAACGAGGCGGGCCGCGCGCTCTTCGGCGGCTTCAATCCGATGGCGGGCGACCCGTCCGTGTTCGGCAAGGACGGCGGCGTCGCCAACACCAACATCCTCTGGCACGCGGGCAAGCTGCTGGCGCTGGAGGAAGGCCACATGCCGACCGAGATGCGCGCCGACACGCTCGAGACGGTGGGCTACCGCGAGGACTACCGCGACCGGACGACGGCGCATCCGAAGCTGGATCCGAAGACCGGCGAGATGGTCTGGTTCGGCTACGGCGTGGGCGCCCCGCTCTCGGCGGGGATGAGCTACGGCGTCACCGACGCGGCCGGCAACGTCGTGCGCCGCGACGACTTCCAGGCGCCGTTCGCCGCCATGGTCCACGACTTCATGGTCACCGAGAACCATGTGCTGTTCCCGATCCTTCCCCTGACCGCGAGCCTGGAGCGGGCGATGAAGGGCCTGCCCGGCTTCGCCTGGGAGCCGGAGAAGGGCGCCTACGTGGGCGTGATGCGGCGCGACGGCGACGTCTCGTCGATCCGCTGGTTCAACACCGAGGCCTGCTACGTCTTCCACCCGCTGAACAGCTGGGAGGAGGGCGACAAGATCCACTGCGACGTCATGCGCTACAACGTGGCGCCGCTGTTCCCGAAGGCCGACGGCTCGCCCGGCGACAAGGCCGCGGCGCGGCTGGTGCGCTGGACCTTCGACCTGGCCGGGAACTCCGACGCGATCAAGGAGACCCCGCTCGACGACCTGGACGGCGAGTTCCCGCGCGTCGACCCGCGGGTGGAGACCCTGAAGCACCGCCACGGCTGGTACGCGGCGGACTCCACCAGCGCCTCGACGATCCGCATGAACGCCATCGCCCACATCGACCTGGCGACCGGCAAGCGGCAGGTCTGGGAATTCGAGGGCCGCGACATGCCGTCGGAGCCGGTGTTCGTGCCGCGCTCGGCCGACGCCGCCGAGGGCGACGGATGGGTCACCGCCGTGGTCTACCGCGCGGCCGAGGACCGCTCGGACATGCTGGTGTTCGAGGCGCAGGACATCGCCAAGGGCCCGATCGCCACCGCCGAGGTCCCGCGGCGCGTGCCGTTCGGCTTCCACGGCAACTGGGCGAGCTTCTAGGGGGGGGCTTCGCGGTCCCCTTGCGGCAAGGGGAGCGGCCCGGCCCCCCTCTGGCTTCGCGAGCTCCCCCAGGGGGGGAGCATCATACGGCTGTCATCCCGGTTTCGCCGCAGGCGAAGACCGGGACCCATAAGCGCCGATGTGGGGGTGGGCCCGCGAGCGGGGCCGCCGCGCTTAATCCGGAGAGGCGGAGTGTATGGGTCCCGGTCTTCCGCTGCGCGGAAACCGGGATGACAGGGGGTTGGGGCAGGACCCCCTCTCGCTTCGCGAGCTCCCCCAGGGGGGGAGCATCGACCGGCCCCGTCCTCACGGCTGTCATCCCGGTTTCGCCGCAGGCGAAGACCGGGACCCATACGCGCCGATGTGGGGGTGGGCCCGCGGGCGGGGACGCCGCGCTTTATCCGGAGAGGTGGAGTCTATGGGTCCCGGTCTTCCGCTTGCGCGGAAACCGGGATGACAGGGGTTGGGGGTGAGTCCGGTCTTCCCCTGCAAGGGGACCCTGCCGCTAGGCCGTGGGCGGGGTGAGGGAGGGGCGGGTGTTGAGGGTTTCGCGGTCGAAGCCGGCGACCTGCTTGTAGGACGTCGCCACGGCCTCGAGCTCGTCGCGCGGGATCACCTGGGTCACATCCGTGAAGCCGCCCGGGGCGCGGTCCTCGGCGAGCTGCATCACCCGTTCGGGGCCCTCGCCGCGATTGGCCAGCACGATCCGGCTGGTGGCCGGACGGCGGTCGGCCTCGTAGGCGGCCAGCGCCGCGTCGGCCGGCTTCGTCGCCAGGTGGAAGGCGAGGGCGCGCGCATCGAGGATGGCCTGCGACGCCCCGTTCGAGCCGATGGGGTACATCGGGTGCGCGGCGTCCCCCAGCAGCGTGATCCGTCCGTGCGTCCAGCGCTCCAGCGGGTCGCGGTCCACCATGGGGTACTCGAACACGTGCGAGGCGCCGGCGATCACCTCGGGCACGCGCAGCCAGCCGAAGTCCCAGCTCTCGAACCGGGGCGCGAAGTCCTCGAGCCGGCCCGGCCGGTTCCAGTCCTCGCGCCGCCACTCCGGGCCGTCCGGAAAGCGCAGCTCGGCGATCCAGTTGACGAGCGACCGGCCCCGCGCGGCGGCGGCCGGGTCGATCGGATAGCAGACGAACTTCTGCTCGGCGTGGCCGGCCATCACCATGGTGCGCCCGCCGAGGTAGGGCGCGGTGTCGGTCACGCCGCGCCAGAGCACGCGCCGGTTCCAGATCGGCGGGCCCTCGGCGGGATGGAACTGGCGGCGCACGGCCGAGTGCACGCCGTCGGCGGCGACGATCACCTCGGCCTCCACCCATTCGCCGTCGGACAGGCGCAGGCGGCCCGCGGGATCGACCCCGGCCGCCGCCCGCCCGAGCCGCACGGCGCCGGGGCCCAGCCGCGCCTGGACGGCGGCCAGCAGCAGCATCTGCAGCGTCCCGCGGTGGATGGAGTACTGCGGCCATCGGTAGCCGGCGGCGAGGCCCCGCGGCTCGCGCCAGATCTCCTGGCCGTGGCGGTTGGCGTAGACCAGGGCCTCGGTGGCCACGCCGTTGGCGGCCAGCGCCTCGGCCAGCCCCAGTTCGGTGAGCTCGCGCACGGCGTGCGGCAGCAGGTTGATCCCGACGCCCAGCGGCCGGATCTCGGCCACCGCCTCGTAGACCTGCACCGGCACGCCTGCGGCGTGGAGGCTGAGGGCCGCCGTGAGCCCGCCGATTCCCGCCCCGATGACGACCACGCCCATGAGCCGATTTGCGGGCGCAACGCCTGGGGAAGTCAAGTTGGCCCTGGTCGATTGCCAAGCTGGCGCATCAGCGCCATGGGTCGGGCATGAGGACTCTGATCATCGCCGCCGCGCTCGCCCTGGCCGGAGCCGCCCACGCGGCGCCGGACTTCAACGACCGCCGCGACTTCGACTTCGCCGAGCGGGGCTATCTGGGCACGCGCGCGGACCCGAGGATCCCGGCCCAGAACGGCCAGGTGGCCTGGGACCTGACGGCCTACGACTTCCTGAAGGGCCCGGCGCCGGCGAGCGTGAACCCGAGCCTCTGGCGCCAGTCGCAGCTTCTCGCCCGGCACGGCCTGTTCGAGGTGACCAAGGGGGTCTGGCAGGTCCGCGGCTTCGACATCGCCAACGTCACCTTCGTCGCGGGCAAGACGGGCTGGATCGTCATCGATCCCCTCACCGTCGTGGAGACCGCGCGCGCGGCGCTGGAGCTGGCCAACGCCAGGCTCGGCGCGCGTCCCGTGGTGGCGGTGATCTACACCCACAGCCACGGCGACCACTTCGGCGGGGCGCGCGGGGTCACGTCGCAGGCCGACGTCGACGCCGGCCGCGTCCAGGTGATCGCGCCGGACGGGTTCCTGGAGCACGCGGTCTCGGAGAACATCATCGCCGGGCCCGCGATGAGCCGCCGCGCCAACTACCAGTTCGGCGTCACCCTGCCGAAGGGCCCCGAGGGACAGGTCAGCGCCGGCATCGGCCCGGCCCTGGCGCGCGGCGCGCAGAGCCTCATTCCGCCGACGCGGGTGATCACCCGGACCGGCGAGGAGCTGGTGGTCGACGGCGTGCGGATCCAGTTCCAGGTCACGCCGGGGACCGAGGCGCCGGCCGAGATGAACCTCTACTTCCCGGACCTGAAGGTGCTGGACCTGGCCGAGAACGCCAACGCCACCCAGCACAACATCCTGACCCCGCGTGGCGCTCTGGTGCGCGACGCCAAGGCCTGGTCCGACTACCTCACCGAGTCCATCCGCCTGTACGGCGACCGGTCCGACATCCTGATCACCAGCCACGCCTGGCCACGGTTCGGGCGCGAGGTGATCGGCGACTACCTCGCCAAGCATCGCGACGCCTACAAGTTCCTGCACGACCAGTCGGTGCGGCTGATGAACGACGGCCTCCTGCCCGACGAGATCGCCAACCGCCTGAAGCTGCCCGAGGCGCTGGACCGCGAGTGGTACAACCGCGGCTACTACGGGACCGTCAGCTTCAATTCCCGCGCGGTCTACCAGCGCTACATGGGCTGGTACGACGCCAACCCGGTGAACCTGGCGCCGCTGGAGCCGGCCGAAGAGTCCGCGCGCTACGTGGCGATCATGGGCGGGGCGGCGAAGGTCCTGGCGGCGGCGCAGGACGCCTACGCGAAGGGCGACGACCGCTGGGCCGCGGAGCTCCTGAACCGGCTGGTCATGGCCGACGCGAACGACCGGGGCGCCAGGGACCTGCTCGCCAGGGTCTACGACCGCCAGGGCGCGGCGGCCGAGGCCTCGACCTGGCGCAACATGTACCTCACGGCCGCCCGCGAGCTGCGCGACGGCGTGCAGGCCGGCGCCGCCGCGCCGCAGGCGGTGGAGACGCTGCGCAACACGCCCACCCACATGCTGCTCGACCTCTTCGCCGTCCGGCTGGACCCGGCGAAGTCGAAGGGCCAGGCGCTCAGCGTCGACCTGGTCTTCCCGGACCGCAAGGAGCGCTGGCGGGTGGCGGTGCGCCACGACGTGCTCACCTACGAGGCCGACCCCAAGGGCGGCGCGGCGGACGCCGCCTATGCACTGCCCCGCTCGCAGTTCCTGGCCGGCGCGCTGGCGGGCGCGGACCTGTCGGCGACGGCGACCGGCGGCGACAGGGCGGCGCTGGGCCGGCTGCTCGGCTGGCTGAGCGCCCCGCGGCCCGCGTTCCCGATCGTGACCCGCTGAGCGACGGCGCGCGGGCGGGCGGCATGACGGGGCGCGAGCTGGACGGCGAGTACGACTACATCGTGGTCGGCGCGGGTTCGGCCGGCTGCGTGGTGGCCAACCGCCTGTCGCAGGATCCCCGCAACCGCGTCCTGCTGCTCGAGGCGGGCGGCAAGGACGACTGGATCTGGTTCCACGTGCCGGTCGGCTACCTCTTCGCCATCGGCAACCCGCGCTCGGACTGGATGTTCGAGACCGAGCCCGAGCCGGGCCTGAACGGACGGGCGCTGAAGTACCCCCGCGGCAAGGTGGTCGGCGGCTCGTCGGCGATCAACGCCATGATCTCGATGCGCGGGCAGGCGGCCGACTACGACCACTGGCGCCAGCTGGGGCTGACCGGTTGGGGCTGGGACGACGTGCGCGCCGCTTTCCGCCGCCTGGACGACCACTTCCTGGGCGACAGCGAGCACCACGGCGTGGGCGGCGAGTGGCGCGTCGAGCCGCCGCGCGTCCGCTGGGCGGTGCTGGACGCCATCGCCCGCGCGGCCGTGGAGATGGGCGTCCCGGCGACCTCCGACTTCAACACCGGCGACAACGAGGGCGTGGGCCTGTTCCACGTGAACCAGCGGCGCGGCCTGCGCTGGTCGGCGGCGCGCGGCTTCCTGGCGCCGGCGCTGAAGCGGCCCAACCTGCGGCTGGAGACGGGCGTCGTCGTGGAGCGCGTGCTGTTCGACGGCCGGCGCGCGGCCGGGGTGGCCTTCCGGCGCGGCGACGAGCGGTTCGAGGCGCGGGCGAGGGGCGAGGTCGTGCTGAGCGCGGGGTCGGTGGGCTCCACCCAGATCCTGCAGCTCTCGGGCGTGGGCCCGGGCGAGTGGCTGGGCGAACTGGGCCTGCCGGTCACCGCCGACCGGCCGGGGGTCGGGCGCAACCTGCAGGACCACCTGCAGCAGCGGGCGATCTACCGGGTGAGCGGCGTCCCGACGCTGAACGCCCGCTACCACAACCTGGTCACCCGCGCGGTCATGGGCCTGGAGTACGCGCTGCTCCGGACCGGGCCGCTCACCATGGCGCCGTCGCAGCTGGGCATCTTCACGCGCTCGTCGCCCGAGCACGAGCGGGCCAACATCCAGTTCCACGTCCAGCCCCTGTCGCTGGACCGCTTCGGCGAGCCGCTGCACCGCTTCCCGGCGGTGACGGTGGCGGCCTGCAACCTGCGACCCACGTCGCGGGGGACGATCCGCCTGCGCTCGCCCGACCCGGCGGACGCGCCCCGGATCGCGCCGAACTACCTGGCCACGCCCGAGGACCGCCAGGTCGCCGCCGACGCGATCCGCGTGACGCGGCGGCTGATGCGCCAGCCCGCGCTGGCCGCGTACCGGCCCGCCGAGCACCTGCCGGGGCCGGCGGTGGGCGACGACGACGCCTCTCTGGCCAAGGCCGCCGGCGATATCGGCACCACCATCTTCCACCCGGTCGGGACGGCGAAGATGGGGCTGGCGAGCGACCCGATGGCGGTGGTCGACGCGCGGCTGAGGGTGTTCGGCGTGGAGGGCCTGCGGGTGATCGACGCCTCGGTGATGCCGACCATCACCTCGGGCAACACCAACACCCCCACGATCATGATCGCCGACCGTGGCGCCCGGTTCGTCCTGGAGGATGCGGGCTAGGTTCTGTCGTCCCGGCCGAAGCCGCGCGGAGAGCCGGAATCCGCCCGATGGCGGGACGACCCGCGGCGGCGGCGCTGAGCGTCTTCCGGAGAGACGGAGTCTATGGGTCCCGGTCTTCGCCTGCGGCGAAACCGGGATGACAGCGGCGGCGTCCGCTCAGACCAGCGAGCCGTGGCAGTGCTTGAACTTCTTGCCCGAGCCGCAGGGGCAGGGCTGGTTGCGGCCGGTGTCCTCCCAGCCGTCGGGCAGGGCCGAGACGGGGAGGGCCTGGCGCTGCTCGGCCGAGATGCCGTCCGGCACGTAGCCGAGTTCCGCCTCGTTCTCGCCCGTCAGGGGGTCGAGGTGCACCTCGAACGTCCGCTGGTTCGGAGGGGGCGGCGGCGCCTCGAACTGGAACTCCACCGTCATCAGCCAGCGGGTCACGTTCTGGCGCAGGTCGACCAGGAGCTTCTCGAAGAGCGTGAAGGCCTCGGTCTTGAACTCGTTGAGCGGATCGCGCTGGCCGTAGCCGCGCAGGCCGATCACCGTGCGCAGGTGGTCCACGTGCATGAGGTGCTCGCGCCACTGCTGGTCGACGATCTGCAGCAGGAAGCTCTTCTCGACGTTGCGCATGTGGTCGCCCACCAGCGCGTTGCGCTCAGCCGCGCGCTCGTCGGCCGCCTTGCGGATGCGCTCCTCGATCTCCTCGTTGGCGATGCCTTCCTCGGCCGCCCAGTCGGCCACGGGCAGGGTCAGGCCCAGGTACTGCTGCAGGTGCGCGTCGAGGCCCGCGATGTCCCACTGCTCGGCGTAGGCCTTGGGCGGCAGGTGGCGGTTGACGAGGTCGGCGATCGTGTCGTTGCGGAACTCGGCGATGATCTCCTGGAGGTCTTCCGCCTCCATGAACTCCTGGCGCTGCTCGAAGACGGCCTTGCGCTGGTCGTTGATGACGTCGTCGTACTTCAGCAGGTTCTTGCGGATCTCGTAGTTGCGCTGCTCGACGCGCTTCTGCGCCGTGGCGATGGCGCTGTTCAGCCACTTGTGGGTGATCGCCTCGCCGTCCTGGACGCCGAAGGTGCGCATGATCGCGTCCAGCCGCTCGCCGGCGAAGATGCGCAGGAGGTCGTCCTCGCACGAGAGGAAGAACTTCGAGCGGCCCGGGTCGCCCTGGCGGCCCGTCCGGCCGCGCAGCTGGTTGTCGATGCGCCGGCTCTCGTGGCGCTCGGTGCCCAGCACGTAGAGGCCGCCCGCGGCCAGCGCCTGCTGCTTCAGGTCGGCGATCTCGGCCTCGACCTTGGCCTTGTGGGCCAGCGCCATCTCGGGCGTGACCTCGACGCCGGCGGCGAGCTGGTCCTCGCGCCACTTCAGCACCTTCATGTCGACGTTGCCGCCGAGCTGGATGTCGGTGCCGCGGCCGGCCATGTTGGTGGCGATGGTGACGGCGCCCGGCACGCCGGCGTCGGCCACGATCATGGCCTCCTGCTCGTGGTAGCGGGCGTTCAGGACGCTGTGCGGGATGCCGCGGATCGTCTTGCCGTTAAGCTCGAAGGTGTGCGCCTTCAGCAGCTCGCTGAGCTGCTCGGACTTCTCGATCGAGACCGTGCCCACCAGGATCGGCTGGCCGCGGCGATGGCATTCCTCGATCTGGGCGATGATCGCCTGGTTCTTCTCGCGCGACGTCCGGTAGACCTCGTCGTCCTCGTCGATCCGCGCCACGGGGCGGTTCGTCGGGATCTCGGCCACGTCCATCTTGTAGATGTCGATGAACTCCTGCGCCTCGGTGGCGGCCGTGCCGGTCATGCCCGACAGCTTGGCGTAGAGGCGGAAGTAGTTCTGGATGGTGACCGAGGCGAGCGTCTGGTTCTCGGGCTGGACGACGGCGCCTTCCTTGGCCTCGATAGCCTGGTGCAGGCCTTCCGACAGGCGGCGGCCCTGCATCATGCGGCCGGTGAACTCGTCGATCAGGATCACCTCGCCCGCACGGACGATGTAGTCCTTGTCGCGCACGTAGATGACGTTGGCGCGCAGCGCCTGGTTCACGTGGTGGACGACCGAGACGTTGGCCGCGTCGTAGAGCCCGGCGGAATCCTCCTCCAGGTGCCCGGCGGCCTGCAGCATCTCCTCGATCTTCTCCGAGCCGTGCTCGGTCAGCATCACCTGGCGCTGCTTCTCGTCGTACTCGTAGGTCTCCTTGTCCTGGATCAGCTCCTTCACCAGGAGGTCGATGGTCCGGTAGAAGTCGGACTTGTCGTCGGTCGGCCCCGAGATGATGAGCGGCGTACGGGCCTCGTCGATCAGGATCGAGTCCACCTCGTCGACGATCGCGAAGTTGTGGCCGCGCTGGACCATCTCGCGCGGGTCGTAGACCAGGTTGTCGCGCAGGTAGTCGAAGCCGAACTCGTTGTTCGTGCCGTAGGTGATGTCGCTGGCGTAGGCTTCCTGGCGCTGGCCCTGGCTGAGGCCGTGGACGATGACCCCCACCGTCAGGCCGAGGAAGCGGTAGACCTGGCCCATCCACTCGGAGTCGCGCTGGGCGAGGTAGTCGTTGACCGTGATGACGTGCACGCCCTTGCCGGCGAGGGCGTTGAGGTACACCGGCGCCGTGGCGACCAGCGTCTTGCCCTCGCCCGTCCGCATCTCGGCGATGCCGCCCTGGTGCAGGATCATGCCGCCGACGAGCTGGACGTCGTAGTGCCGCTGGCCCAGCACCCGCCAGGCGGCCTCGCGCACGACCGCGAAGGCTTCCTCGAGCAGCTGGTCCAGGGTCTCGCCCTTGGCGAGGCGGTCGCGGAACTCGGCGGTCTTGGCGCGGAGCTGCTCGTCCGACAGCGCCTTCATCTGCGGTTCCAGGGCGGTGACCTTCAGGGCGCGCGCGGAGAAGGCCTTGACCTTGCGGTCGTTGGAGGAGCCGAAGAACCGTTGGAAGATGCTCAAGGGAAGGTATCCGTGAGGCGGCGATGTGGCCCTTCGCCCGCCTGGAAAAATGCGCATTTCGGGGCGTGGGTGACTTAAGGACTACCCCCGCGCAAGTCAACGTGAAGCCCCTGCGGCGGGAGGTCCGCAGGCGCCTGGAACAGGCGGCGCTCGGAGCCGCCCGCGGCGGTCAGGCGCGGTTCGGGCGCAGGAGGATCTTGCCGCCCGTCTGCTTGCGGCTGAAGGCGCGGATGACGTCCGGCTCGAGCGCCTCGCGCAGCGAGACCTCGGCCGCGTAGGCGCTCCGGAAGGTGGTGGCGAGCTCGGCGGCCACGCGATCGCGCAGCGCCTGCACGCGCGCCGGGCCGGCCTTGGCCAGGAAGCCTGTCAGGATGAAGCCGCCCACGCCCCAGGCCATGCCGTAGCTGCGGGCCAGGGCCGTCGGGCCGGGATCGAGGCCGCCGTAGATGTAGACCTGCTTGTGCCGGCTGGAGCCGTAGCGGCTGTAGGCGCCGCCCTTCGCGGCCTGGGCCTGTTCCATCGCGGACAGGATCTGGCTGGTCAGCGGGCCGCCGCCGACGGCGTCGAACCCCAGGGTGGCGTCGGTGGCGGCCACCGCTGCCGCGAGGTCGGCCTGGAAGGTCGGCGCGCTCGTGTCGACGACATGCCGCGCGCCCAGGGCCCGCAGCTCTTCGGCCTGCTGCGGGCTGCGCACGACGTTGACGAGCTCCACGCCGTCCGCGGCGCAGAGGCGGATCAGCATCCGGCCGAGGTTGGACGCCGCCGCGGTGTGCACGAGCGCGGCGTGGCCCTCCATCCGCAGCGTCTCGACCATCCCGAGCGCGGTCATGGGGTTGGCGAAGGCCGCCGCCCCGTCCGCGGGGTCGGTCCCCTCGGGAAGCGGCAGGACCATGGCCGCGGGCAGCGTCCGATACTGGACGTACATGCCGCCGCCGAACACCGAGACCACCCGCCCGACGAGGGTCTGCGCGGCCGGGTCGGAGCCGGCCGCGACGACGACGCCGGCGCCCTCAACGCCGGTCGGCAGGGACTGGCCGATCCGGCCGGCCACGGCGGGCCGCAGCGCGGGCGGGATCGTCGCGGTCGTGACGCCGTCGCGCGTCGCGAGCGTGGTGAGGTCGGCCGGACCGAGCAGCAGCCCCAGGTCGCCGGGATTGACCGGCGCCGCCTCGATGCGCACGACCACCTCCGCCGCGCCCGGGGGGCGGACGGGCGCATCGGCCAGCGACAGCTCCAGGACGCCGTCGGCGCGGATCTGCGAGCGCAGCTCGAGGCCGGCGGCAGGGTAGGGCGGGCTCAAGGGTCGGCCGGATGCGGAGGCCGCGTGTAGGGGTCGTTCGGGCCGCCGATCTTCTCGAGCACGAGGTGGCCGTAGTCCGGCCGCGTCCAGTGCAGGCGGCCCTTGTCGTCCAGCCAGCGCCGCACCTCGCGGTTCGTGCCCTTCGGCCGCAGGATGAAGACGCCGTTCTCGTAGCTGGCGATGGCGACGATGGGGGTCTTGAAGTCCCGCACCGAGACGTCCTGGACCGCGTTCGCCTCCGTGCCGTCGGCGCGGGCGTCGGCGATCGTGCCGCCGCCCATGTCGACGATGCGGTTCCCGCACTGCTCGATGCGCTCGGCGTAGGTGGAGAAGCGCGACGAGGCCTCGGGCGGCTTGCCGTTCTCCTCGATCACCTTCCAGATCCCCCGCAGGTCGGGCGCCCCCGCCACGAGGGGCTCGGTGCAGGTCTTCAGCACCGGCGGCGGGAAGGTGCGGCCGTAGCCGCGGGGGCCCGGCGGCGTGTGGGCGACCGGAATGTCGCCGGCCATCACCGGCTTGCGCGCCTCGGGCGCCGCGGGCCCGGCGCTCCCCAGGGCCAGCAGCCCCACTGCAAGCACCCACGCTGAACGCATCGGCCGCCCCTCCCAGCTGTCGGTGAGAACGGAAGCATAATTCCGGTTCCTGTACAACGCCGTTCTGGACCTCGCCGGCGCGACGGGACTAAGCTGCGCCCGTCATGAAGGCCTAGCTCCACATAGGCGCCGCGAGACATCGCCGGCCTCGAGCCCCGCGCCCGCCAGAGGCGCGGCCCCTTCTGCTGTTTTCCGAGGCGACTCATGCCCACCGACCCGGTGACCAACCGCTATGGCGCCATAGCGGCCGAGATCTACGACATCGACAAACCGTACTTCGCCCTGCCCGACACGGCCTTCCACCTGGAGCGCTTCCAGAATTTCGGCCGACCCATCCTGGAGCCCGCGTGCGGCTCCGGCCGGACCCTCGTGCCGTTCCTGCAGGCCGGCCTGGACATCGCCGGCTTCGATCCGTCGGAGGAGATGCTCGCCCGGTGCCGCGCCCGATGCGCCGCCGCGGGCGTGTCCGCGGACCTGACCCGCCAGCGGTACGAGGACTTCGCCTACGCCCGGCGCTTCGGCGCCATCCTGATTCCGGTAGGGTCGTTCACCCTCGTGGACGACGTCGCCGCCGCCCGGGCGGTGCTGCGGCGGTTCTTCGACCACCTGGAGCCGGGCGGGATCCTGGTCGTCGACCAGCAGGGACTGAACGTCCTGGCGGGGCAGGGGCAGGATCGGCGGCGTTGGACCGCCCCGTCCGGCGACGTGCTGACCTGCGAGGGAATCCGGACCCACACCGACTGGCTGGGGCAACGGGCCGAGACGACCTACCGCTACGAGCGCTGGCGCGACGGCCGCCTCGTGGAGTCGCAACTCGACGTCATGGCGCAGCGCTACTGGGGACTGGAGGAGTTCCGCCTCGCGCTGGAGGCCGCGGGCTTCACGGACGTGAGCGTGGTCGGCGGCTACGACCGGCGGCGGGGCCCCCGCACCGGCGACCGGGTCCTCACGTTCGAGGCGGTCCGGCCGGCCTGACGACAAAGGGGCGGCCGCATCGCTGCGGCCGCCCCCCGACGTTCGTCCATGGCTTCGAGGTCAGAAGACCTCGAACAGGCCCGCCCCGCCCATGCCGCCGCCGATGCACATGGAGACCACCACGTGCTTGGCGCCGCGGCGCTTGCCTTCCTGCAGCACGTGGCCCGCGAGGCGCGCGCCGGTCATGCCGAAGGGGTGGCCGATGGCGATGGAGCCGCCGTTGACGTTGTACTTGGCCGGGTCGATGCCCAGCTTGTCGCGGCTGTAGAGGCACTGGCTGGCGAAGGCCTCGTTCAGCTCCCACAGGTCGATGTCGTCGACCTTCAGGCCGTGACGCTCGAGCAGGCGCGGGATCGCGAAGACCGGGCCGATGCCCATCTCGTCAGGCTCGCAGCCGGCGACCGCCCAGCCCTTGAAGACGCCCAGCGGCTGGAGGCCGCGGCGCTCGGCTTCCTTGCCCTCCATCAGCACGACGGCGGCGGCGCCGTCCGACAGCTGGCTGGCGTTGCCGGCGGTGATGAAGTTGCCCGGGCCCTTCACCGGCTCGAGCTTGGCGAGGCCTTCCGCGGTGGTGTCGGGACGGTTGCACTCGTCCTTGTTCACCACGTAGTCGACGATGGACTCTTCCTTCGTGGCCTTGTCGACGACCTTCATCTTGGTCTTCATCGGGACGATCTCGTCCGCGAACTTGTTGGCCTGCTGAGCGGCGGCCATGCGGCGCTGGCTCTCCAGGGAGTACTCGTCCTGGTACTCGCGGCTGACCCCGTAGCGCTTGGCCACGATGTCGGCGGTGTCGATCATGGCCATGAAGATGTCGGGCGCGATCTTCAGCAGTTCCGGGTCGTTGTTGTCACGGCCCACGCCCATGTTGGGCATCGAGATCGATTCGACGCCGCCGGCCACCACGGCCTGGGCGCCGTCGTTGCGGACGTAGTTGGCCGCCATCGCGATCGTCTGCAGGCCCGACGAGCAGAAGCGGTTCACCGTCACGCCCGAGGTCGTGATCGGCAGGCCGCCGAGCAGGCCGGCCTGGCGGGCGATGTTGCCGCCGCCGTGCGCGACGTTGCCCATGAACACGTCCTCGATGTCGGCCGGGTCGACGCCCGACTTGGCGACCGCGTGCTTCACCGCATGGGCGGCCATGCTGACGGTAGGGGTCATGTTGAACCCGCCGCGCCCCGACTTTGCGAGGCCCGTACGGGCATAGGAAACGACGACGGCTTCACGCATCTGGTTCTTCTCCCAACGACTGAATTTGAAGCCCCGGTCGGGCGCCGGGGCCTGTCGGCCCCAACCTTTGCACTCCGAGGCGGAAATGGCTAGCAGGGCCTCGGACAAAGGTGCAGGCGCCGGCCGCGCCGCGCAGCCGCGAAAACGGCTTTCCCTTTGGCGGGCCGCGATCTAGGGACGCAGGCGCTCAAGCTGGGAACGGAAGATCGCATGGCGGCCAGGAGCCCCGTCCGCACGACCGGTATAGCTGCGCTGCTGGCGCTTTCCCTGGCCGCGTGCGGCCGGGACGGCGGCGAGACCACGCCGCCCGAGCGCGGCGACCGCGCCGTCGCCCGCGTGGACGGCAAGACGGTCTGGGTGTCGGACGTCAAGCGCGAGGCGGTCGCCCAGGGGCTGATCGGCGAGGGCGAGCCGCTGGACCCCTCGTCGGACCTTTTCCGCCAGATGACCGACGAGGTGATCGACCAGAAGCTGCTGGCCGCCGAGGCGGTCCGGCGCAAGCTCGACAAGGACCCGGTGGCCCAGCGGCGGCTGGCCGCGGCGCGCGACCGGGTGCTGGGCGACATGCTGGTGGAGCGGACGGTCTCGGACGCGGTGACCGAGAGCAACATCCGCGGGCTCTACGAGGAACAGCAGAAGCTGGCGCGGCGGTCCGAGGAGGTCCGGGCCCGCCAGATCGTGCTCGCCACGCCGGCCGAGGCCGAGCAGGTGAAGAAGCTGCTGGGCGCCGGGGCGTCCTTCGAGGCGCTGGCCATGGAGCGGTCGCGGGACGCGGCCACGCGGTTCAACGGCGGCGACCTCGGCTACTTCACGACCGACGTGATGCCCGAGCCCTACGAGGCGGCGCTGAAGGGCGCGAAGAAGGGCCAGCTCGTCGGTCCGATCCCCGTGGAGGGCGGCTTCGCGCTCGTGCGGGTGGAGGACGTCCGCGAGGAGCAGCCCATCGCCCTCGACGCCGCGCGGCCGCAGATCGTGCGCTTCCTGACCTACGACCGGATCCGCGACCTGCTGGAGAAGCTGCGCGCCAAGGCCAAGGTCGAACCGCTGATCAAGCCGGAAGCCGGCGTGAAGAAGCCCGTCCCGCCGGCCGACGCCCCGAAGGCGCCCGCTGCGCCCGCCGTCGCCCCGCCATCGAAGGGAGCCGCCTCATGAGCCGCAAGCCGAAGTCCACGGCGGCCGCCAAGCGCGCCGCGCCCAAGGCCGCCAAGCCGGTCGAGGTGGTCGGACAGACCCTCGAGCGCGCGCTGGACCCCCTGGCCAGCGCCCTGAAGCGCGCGGCCCTGCGCCGCGCCGACAAGCAGGCCCACGCCTTCGACTCGCCGAAGGCCGACGACGGCAAGGCCAAGGTGGACAAGGGCGCGATGCCGGTCTCGCCGCTGGCGGTCCCGTTCCCGCGCATCGAACCCGTCCAGGGCGTCCAGCTGGCGACCGGCCGGGCCGGATTCTACAAGCACGAGCGCGAGGACCTGCTGGTGATGAGCTTCCCCGAAGGGGCGAGCTGCGCCGGGGTGTTCACCCGCCACGGCGTGGGCTCGGCGCCCGTGGACTGGTGCAAGCGCCACCTGGAGGCCACCAAGGGCGAGGGCGTGAAGGCGCTGGTCGTCAACGCCGGCTGCGCCAACTCCTTCACCGGCCGGCCGGGCGCCGACGCGGTGCGCCGCGTGGCCTCGGCGGTGGCCAAGCGGTTCGACTGCCGCCAGCGGGACGTCATGGCCGCCTCGACGGGCGTGATCGGCGTGCTGCTGGACGACGCCAAGATCGTGGCGCGGCTGCCGGAGCTGGAGGGGCGGCTGACCCCCGACGGCTGGGGCCAGGCCGCGCGGGCGATCATGACCACCGACACCTTCCCGAAGGGCGCCTACGCCGAGGCGCTCGTCGACGGGGTGAAGGTCCGCATCGCCGGCATCTGCAAGGGCTCGGGCATGATCGCGCCCGACATGGCGACCATGCTGGCCTTCGTGGTGACCGACGCGGCGATCTCGCCGCGGGCGCTGCAGGCGCTGGTCAGCCTCTACACGCGCAACACGTTCAATGCGGTCACCGTCGACGGCGACCGCTCGACCAACGACACCCTGCTGCTGTTCGCGACCGGCGCGTCCGGCGCGCCGAGGATCAGCCGCGCCGGCGAGCATCGCCTGGCCGACTTCCGCGACAAGCTGGAGGGCGTGCTGCTCGACCTGGCGCACCAGCTGGTGCGGGACGGCGAGGGCGCGACCAAGTTCATCAAGATCACCGTCACCGGCGCCGAGACCGCCGCCTCGGCGCGGCGCATCGCCCGCTCCATCGCCGACAGCCCGCTGGTGAAGACCGCCTTCGCCGGCGAGGACGCCAACTGGGGCCGGATCGTCATGGCGGTGGGCAAGGCCGACGAGCCGGTCGACCGCGACAAGATGAGCGTGAAGTTCGGCCACCACTGGGCCGCCCAGGACGGCCTCGTGGCCAAGAGCTACGACGAGGCGAAGATGAGCGCCTACATGAAGAAGCAGGAGCTGGAGGTCAGCGTCGACGTCGGCGTCGGCAAGGCCAGCTCCACCGTGTGGACCTGCGATCTCACCAAGCGGTACGTCGAGATCAACGGGGACTACCGCAGCTGATCTACCTCCCCTGCGCAGCGGGGGAGGGGGACCGTCCGCCGAGCGCAGCGAAGAGCGGATGGTGGAGGGGGCGAGCCCCAGGCGCAGCGGATCGACCGGCCGCCCTTCGGCGCAGCGGCGGGGGCTCGCCCCCTCGACCCCTCCCGCGCCTTTGCGGGGATGAGCGGAATCAGGGGGTGGGCTTCTTCCAAGGCTGAACCCGTCCCGGCGGGTCGGCCAGGCGGTAGTTGGTGAAGCGGGGGTCGAAGACCGGGCCGTAGAAGGGGTCGGCGTCCAGCACCGGTCCCCAGCGCTCGCGCATGACGGCCACCTCGCGGGCGAAGCGGGCGGCGGCCTCGGGCGCCAGGTCCGAGCCCCGGCTGGCGCTCTCGTGGTGGTCCAGCGCGGCATAGGGCGTCCAGACGACGTCATAGCCGGCGGCGCGGACCTTCAGGCACAGGTCGACGTCGTTGAAGGCCACAGCGAGGCCCTCGGCGTCCATGCCGCCGACCTCGTCCCAGACGGCCTTCCGCATCGCCAGGCAGGCGGCGGTCACCGCCGAGACGTTGCGGGCCAGGACCAGGTGGCCCTGGTAGCCGGGGTGGTCGGCGTGCGCGCCGGCGTAGAGGTGGCCGGCCACCCGGTCGGGACCGCCGCCCACGCCCAGCACCACGCCCGCGTGCTGCAGCGTGCCGTCCGGATAGTAGAGCTTCGCGCCGACCGCCCCGACGTTCGGGCGCACGGCCTGGGCCACGAGTTCGCCCAGCCAGCCGGGCTCGCGCACGGCGATGTCGTTGTTCAGCAGCACGAGGACCTCGCCCCGGGCCTCGGCGGCGGCGCGGTTGTTGAGGGCCGCGAAGTTGAACGGTCCGGGCGCCGCCAGGATGCGCACGCGGGGATCGGCCGACAGGCGCTCGAACAGGGCGAGGGTCTCGGGGGCCTCGCTGCCGTTGTCGACGACGATCAGCTCCAGCGGGCCGTAGTCCGTACCGTGCAGCACGCCGTCGGCGCAGCGGGCCAGCAGTTCGGCCCGGTCGCGCGTGGGCACGATGACGCTGACCAGCGGCGGCGGCCGGGGGGCGGCGCGGCGCACCCGCAGCCAGCCCTGGGCGCCCGGCAGGCGCTCCACGGCGGCCGGCTGGCCGGTGCGCGCCAGGTGCTCGGCCACGGCGCGCCGGGAGGCCTCGGCGCACTGCTCGGCGCGGGCGCGGGAGTACGAGCCCTGCCGGCCCTGCCAGCGCCAGTGGTAGAGCACCCACGGGATGTGGCGGATGCGGTCGGTGCGCTCGGCGGCCCGCAGCAGGAGGTCGTGGTCCTGCGCCCCGTCGAACGCCTCGCGCACGCCGCCCAGCGCCTCGACCAGCGACCGGCGCATGACGGTGAGGTGGTTCACCGCGTTCACGGCCAGCATCAGCTCGCCGTTCCAGTCGGTCTTGTGGTGCGGCTGCGAGCGGCGGCCGCGCTCGTCGATCTTGTCCTCGTCCGAGAAGACCACGTCGGCGTCGGGATGGGCCGCGAGCTCGACGGCGACCTCGTAGAGCGCGCGCTCGGCCAGGAGGTCGTCGTGGTCCAGGAAGGCCACGAAGTCGCCGGTCGCCAGCGCCAGGGCGGCGTTCGTCGCCGCCGCGATGCCGCCGTTGGCCGCGCGGCGGACGATGCGGATGCGCGGCTCGGCGGCGGCGTAGGCCGTGAGCGCCGCCCAGACCGCGTCGCCCGGCGAGGCGTCGTCGGCGATGCAAAGCTCCCAGTCCGGGTAGAGCTGGCCGCGGACCGAGGCCACCGCCTCGTCCAGCAGGCGCAGGTCCGAGCGCCAGCAGGTCATGACGACCGAGATGCGGGGCCGGGCCGGGAGGCGCCCGACGTGCGCGCGGATGGCGTCGCGGTCGGCGTCGGTGAGGGTGTCGTGCCTGGCCACCCAGGCGCGGTACTCGGCGTCGGTCTGCGACTGGGCCCCGACCACGCTGCGCACGAAGCTCTCGCCCCAGCGCGTCTTCGTCATCGCCACCGCGACCTGATGCACCACCGCATGCGCCGGCGGCCAGCGTCGGACGACGCGGAGCGCGGCGGCGGCGGTGCTGCGAAGGCTGGGCATCCCGCGCCGAGGGTTACTTGGGTTCCCGGGCAGGGGCTAGGGCGTGGGCGCACCAGGCAGGCTGCGGCGCGTTGCAGGCCGCCTCCCGCCATACCTCCCCAAGAGCATCATCCCGCGGCTTGTCCGCGGGATCCATGTCTCCGCCGGCTGTGAGCCAGGCGTTCATGGAACGACCGACGCCCGGCCGGTTCTGCGCCCTGCAGCCGCCGGCATGGGTCCCGCGGACAAGCCGCGGGATGACGGCGTTGAGGCCGCAGCGGGCCGCTTCGCCTACCGGTTCGACCAGACGCCGTTGCTGCCGCCGCCGCCCTGGGAGCGGCCGCCGTTGCCGCCGCCGCCGCCGCGGCGACGCCGGCCGGGGCCCTTGAAGGCCGGCTTGGCTTCGGGGCTGCGCGGGGGCCGCGCCGGGCCGCCTTCGTGCCGGTGGCCCGGCTTGGCGTCGGCGTGGTTGCGGTTGCGCTTCGGCGGGTGCTTGGCGCGGTGCGGCTGGGCCGCCTCGGAGCGCTCGGGCTTGCCCGGGTCGGGCAGGGCGGCGGTGGCCGCGCCCAGGTGACGGTCGTTGCGGCGGTCGAAGCTGGGGATCCGCTGGCGGGTCACCTTCTCGATGTCCTTCAGCAGGCCGCGCTCGTCGTCGGCGCAGAACGCCACCGCCGAGCCGTCGGCGCCGGCGCGGGCCGTGCGGCCGATCCGGTGGACGTAGGCCTCGGGCACGTTCGGCAGCTCGAACTGCACCACGTGGCTGACCGCATCGATGTCGATGCCGCGGGCGGCGATGTCGGTGGCCACCAGCGCGCGGACCTCGCCGGCCTTGAACGCCGCCAGCGCCCGCTCGCGCTGGCCCTGGCTCTTGTCGCCGTGGATCGAGGCCGCCTCGACGCCCACCTGCTCCAGCCCGCGCGCCACGCGGTCGGCGCCGCGCTTGGTGCGGGTGAAGACGATGACGCGCTTGAAGCTGTCGTCGTCGAACAGCTCGGCCAGCAGGGCGCGCTTGCGCTGCTGCTCGACGAAGAGGATGCGCTGGTTGATCCGCTCCACCGTGGTGGCCTGCGGGGTGACCGAGACCTTCACCGGGTTGGGGTTGAGGATCTCGCCGGCGAGGACCTCGATCTCCTTCGGCATGGTGGCCGAGAAGAACAGGTTCTGGCGCTGGCGCGGCAGGAACTTCACGATCTTCCGGATCGGGACGATGAAGCCCATGTCCAGCATCTGGTCGGCCTCGTCCAGGACGAAGGTCTCCACGCCCTCGAGGGTCATGGTCTTCTCGCCCAGGTGGTCGAGCAGGCGGCCCGGGGTGGCCACGAGCACGTCGACGCCGCCCGCGAGCGCGCGCATCTGGCCGCCGTACTTCACGCCGCCGAACACCACGGCGACCGAGACGCCCATGTGCCGCCCGTAGGTCTTGAAGCTCTCGCCGATCTGGGTGGCGAGTTCACGGGTGGGAGCCAGCACCAGGACGCGGGCGCTGCGGCGCGGGGCCTGGCGCTTGGTCTCGGCGAGGCGGTGCAGGATGGGCAGCGCGAAGGCCGCGGTCTTGCCGGTGCCGGTCTGGGCGATGCCCAGGATGTCCTTGCCGTCCATGACGCCCGGGATCGCCTGGGCCTGGATCGGGGTGGGATTGACGTAGCCCTCGTCGGCCAGCGCCTTGAGCAGCGGCTTGGCCAGGCCAAGGTCGGTGAATTGGGTCAAACGATAGTCTTTCACGTATGCGACGAACGCGCCCAGCCGGTCGCTCCGGGGGCGCGGGATCGCGGGTCTTTGGGGAGCGCCCCGCGTGATGGGCGATCTATGAGAAGTCTCTCACTGCGCTCGACAGGCTGGGTCCGGAGGGACCCCACGCGGCTGGAGCGTCGCTAGCGCTCAGGAGGAGCGCAGGCCGCACATCGGGGTTTCACGCGGCAAAGTCAACCCACGCAGTCGGAATAGCGACCCCGCGCCCCGGTTTCGGGCCGCATGTTGCCTTTGCGGCCACACCCCGCCAAGGAAGCCGGATGACGAAGCCGATGGTCCTGGTCGCCGCCGCGGCCCTGGTGGACGTGGACGGCCGGGTGCTGATCTGCCAGCGCCCGGAGGGCAAGCAGCTGGCCGGGCTCTGGGAGTTTCCCGGCGGCAAGGTGGAGCCCGGCGAGACCCCGGAGGCCTGCCTGATCCGCGAGCTGAACGAGGAACTCGGGATCACGGTGACCAAGGCCTGCCTGGCGCCCTTCGTCTTCGCCAGCCACGAGTACGAGACCTTCCACCTCCTGATGCCGCTCTACCTGGTCCGGCGCTGGGAGGGCGTGGTGCGGGCGCTGGAGCACAAGGCCATCGCCTGGGCGCGCCCCAACGGCATGGACGCCTACCCGATGCCGCCGGCGGACGCGCCGCTGGTGGCGTGGCTGCGGGACCTGATCTGATGCGCCAGGCGGCGACCGTGCTCGCGGTGCGGACGCCGGGGCCCGGGCTGCACGAGATCACCCGGGACGTGGCCGCCTGGGCCCACGGGCAGGGCATGGCCGCCGGGCTGCTCACGCTCTTCTGCCGCCACACCTCGGCGTCGCTGACCATCCAGGAGAACGCCGACCCGGACGTCCGCCGCGACCTGGAGGACTGGGTGGCCCGCGTGGCGCCCGAGAGCCCCGGCTACCGCCACCAGGACGAGGGGCCGGACGACATGCCGGCCCACCTGCGCAGCGTGCTGACCGGCGTGCAGCTTTCGATCCCGCTGCTGGACGGCCGCCTGGCGCTCGGGACGTGGCAGGGCGTCTACCTGTTCGAGCACCGCCGCCGCCCCCACCGCCGCGAGGTTGCGATGCATCTGCTGGGTGAATGAGATGCGCGTCCTGGCGGCTCTCCTGGCGCTGACGCTGGCGGCCCCCGCGCAGGCCGGCTGGCGGCGCATCGACCTGCCGCGCGACGATGTCACGCTGCGCGCGGTCGCGATCTCGCCGTCCGGCGCCTTCCACGTCTCGGGCGGCAAGGGCGCGCACGCGGTGAGCCAGGACGGCGGCCGGACCTGGCGCTTCTCCGCGCCGCAGGGCGAGGCGGCGTACGACTTCCGGGGCGTCGCTGTGGCCGGCGACGGCGCCGTCCTGCTGATGACCGCGGGCGAGGCCGCGAAGGGCGACGCCAACATCTTCCGCAGCGCCGACGGCGTGAGCTGGACGAAGACGTTCCAGACCACCGAGCCCGGCGCCTTCCTCGACACCCTGGCGCTGCGCGACGGCCGGCGCGGGTTCGTGCTGGGCGACCCGGTCGACGGGCGCTGGTTCGTGCTGCGCACGGACGACGGCGGCCGGACGTGGACCCGGCTGCCGGGGCCTGCGGTGAGGCTGGGAGAGGCGGCGTTCGCGGCGAGCAACTCGGCCCTGTTCCTGGGCCCCGGCCGGGAGGTGTGGATCGTCGGCGGCGGCCTCGCCCGCGCCCGGGTGTTCCATTCGCGTGACGACGGGGCGACCTGGTCGGCGTCCGAAACCGCCATCGAAGGCGACGAGAGCGCGGGCCTCTTCGGCGGGATGGCGCTGGGAGGCGGCCGCGCGGTGGTCGTCGGCGGCGACTACAGGGCCGAGCTGCGCGAAGGCCCCGCGATCGCGCGCACGCAGGATGGCGGACGCACGTGGACGCCCGCGCCCGACGCCGGGACGCCGCGGCTCCTGGAGGGGGTGGCCCGCCGGGATGCGCGCACGCTGATCGCCGTCGGGCCGCGCGGCGCCTCGGTCAGCCGCGACGACGGGGCCACCTGGCGTCAGGTGGACGACGAGGCCTTCCACGCGATCGCCTGCGCGGGGGCCACGTGCGTCGCGGCGGGCTCCAGGGGCCGCGTCGCCGTCTGGATCGACGACTGAGACCTCGGCCTCCCGGGCCGGGCGGCCGCGTTCAGAGCCCCGCGCGGCGCGTGGGCCGGGCGGCGTCGACGACGCACTGTCCGGGATCGGCCATGGCGTGCAGCCCCAGGCAGTAGATGTCCTCGTAGTGCGTGCCCGCCGCCGCGAGGCACTGGTGGAAGTTGAGCTTGGCGATGCGCAGGCACTGGCCGGCCCGGGGCTCCTGCATCAGCGAGCGGGCGGCGCGGTCCTGGCCCAGGACGGTCAGCGCCGCCACCGCCACGCCGCGGGTGACCACCGGGGTCGCGCCGCTCCGCCGCCCGCCCTCGGCCAGGGCGGCCTGCAGGCGCGCGCGGTCGGCGGGTTCGGCGCGGTAGCCGGCCGCCTGCTTCACGGCCGCCAGCCGCTGCGGGCCGTTGGGCACCTGGGCGCGCGACCAGGGCTGGTGCTGGACGCTGTACGAGGCCTTGCGCACCCGCTGCCCGGCGCCCGCCAGCGCCTCGCCGCGACGGGCCAGAGCCGCGTTGGCGCGGGCGGCGGCGGCCGAAGCCCCGGGCGTCCTCAGGGCCGCCTCGGGCGCGGCGGCGATGCGCCGGCCGAGGTCGCGATCGGCGCGGACGGCCGCCACGAAGCCGGGCTCCTGCAGGGCGGCCAGGGCGGCGTAGGCGATCATGCTGGCTTCCAGCTGCCGCGGCTCGTAGCCGGCGGCGGTGCGCAGCCGCTCGCCGATCTCGGCCGGCCCCGAGAAGGCGGGGTCGATGGCCGCGGCCTTGCGGGTGTAGGCCTCGAACGCCCCGGCCTGCGCGGCCAGGCCCACGTCGAGGTAGCCGCCCGCGGGCGCGCGGGCGCCCCGGGCCGGCGGCGGCGGCGCGGGCGTGGCGCAGCCGGCCAGCGTCGCGGCGATGAGGGCGGCCGTCAGGCCGCGGGCAGTCCTTGGGCGCACGTCGATCTCTCCCCGACGAACCGCCCCCCACTGACGCAAGCTTGGCCGCGAACGGCCCGGCCTGCGCCGTGGCGGACTGTCACACCGCCAGGGTTATCAGAGTCTTATGGCGCAGCTTGCGACTGGCCGGCCGGGGTCCAGCCGGTCAGGGTGATGATCTCGAAGGTGGCCGGAACGCGGCCGTCGGCGGTCCCGAACCGCTCGGCGTAGAGCGCGCAGGCGCGCGCCAGCAGGGTCCGGGTCAGCGGCTTGGGATGCCGGTCGGCGAGCACGCTGGTCTCGCCCATCTGGCGCAGGTCGGCCAGCAGGCGCAGCGGGTGGGCATAGGTCACGGTCACGGTGTCGACGTCGGCCACGGGCTGGATGAAGCCCGCGCGCTGCAGCAGGCCCGCGGCGTCGGCGGTGTCGGCGAAGGGCGAGACGCGGCTGCCCGCGCCGCCCAGGATCTCGGCCTCGGCGGCCACCAGCGACTGGCGCAGCTCGGTCAGCGTCACCCCGCCCAGCAGGGCGGCGATGAACAGGCCGTCCGGTCTCAGCGCGCGGCGCGCCTGGATCAGCGCGCCGACCACGTCGTTGGTCCAGTGAAGCCCCAGCGTCGAGACGATCAGGTCCAGGCTGGCGTCGGCGAACGGCAGGCGCTCGTCGTCGGCGACCAGGCGCGGCCCCGGCCGGCCGGCGAGCATCCGGGGCGACAGGTCGGCCTCGATCAGCATCCCCACCTTGCCCGGCGCCTCCTGGGCCAGGGCCTCGGCGAAGGCGCCGCCCCGGGCCGAGAGCTCGGCCGCCCGGGGGAAGGTCTTCAGGATGGGGGCCAGGCGCTCGGCGATGTCGGTCGCGGCCCGCCGGTGCAGGAAGTCGGCCGCGCCGAAGCCGCCCGCCGCCCGGTCCAGGCGCTTGCGGTGAAGCTCGCGATCGAAGAGCCTCGGGGGCGTGGCTGGAGGCGGGGCCGGCATTGGACGCCGAGAGAGACGATTTCGCCGCGACATGGAAGCCCCGCGTTCAGGCGGCGTGGCGCGGCGCGCTCGACATGCTGTTCCCGCCCCAGGCGCTGGACGGCGGGCCGCGCCCGCTGGCGGGGGGCTTCTCGGCCGACGCCTGGAGCCGCATCCGCTTCCTGGACGGCCCCGTCTGCGACGGCTGCGGGGCGCCGTTCGCGTTCGACTCCGGCGTGCGCTGCCCGGCCTGCCTGGCCAAGCCCCGCGCCTTCGACGCCGCCCGGGCCGCGTGCCTCTACGACGAGACCTCGCGCGATCCCATCCTGCAGCTGAAGCACGCCGACCGCCTCGATCTGGCGCCCATGCTCGCCCGCTGGCTCAGCCGCGCCGCCCGCGACCTGATCGAGCCGGCGGACGCCATCGTGCCCGTGCCGCTGCACCCCCTGCGCCTCCTGTCCCGGCGCTACAACCAGGCCGCCGAGATCGCCCGGCCGCTCGCCCGGCTGACCGGGACGCCCTACCTGCCCGACGCGCTCGTGCGCCGCCGCCGCACCCAGACCCAGGGCGGCAAGTCCGGGACGGGCCGCCGGCGCAACGTGGCCGGCGCCTTCGAGACGCCCGAGGTCCGCCGCCGACAGGTGGAGGGCCTGCGCATCCTTCTGGTCGATGACGTGTTGACCACGGGCGCCACCGCGGAGGGCTGTGCGCGGGCGTTGAAGGCCGCCGGGGCCGCCCGCGTGGACCTGGCGGTGGTGGCGAGGGTCCAAGCGCCGCAAGGACTCACTATATGACGGCGAAACGACGACGGCTGCGAGCGAGATGACCCAGGTCACCATCTACACCAAGCCCTTCTGCCCCTACTGCATCCGCGCGGTTGACCTGCTGGAGCAGAAGGGCGTCACGTTCACCGAGATCTCGGCGGCGTTCGACCCCGACAAGCGCCAGGAGATGCTCCAACGCTCGGGCGGCCGGGCGACCTATCCGCAGATCTTCATCGGCGACCGGCACATCGGCGGCTGCGACGACATGATGGCCCTCGAACGCGCCGGCAAGCTGGACCCGCTGCTGGCGGCCTGAGCGCGCCCGAAGCGAGAGCCCCCTGTCATCCCGGTTTCCGCGCAGCGGAAGACTCCGCGGGTCCGGATAGGGCGCGGCGGCGCCGCTGCGGGCCGTCGCGGCCATCGGGCGCGTATGGGTCCCGGTTTTCGCCTGCGGCGAAACCGGGATGACAGCCGTGAGGACCGGGTAACTGATGCTCCCCCGCTGGGGGAGCTCGCGGAGCGAGAGGGGGTCCTGAGGCGCAGCGGCGCCGCTGCGGGCCGCCACCGCCATCGGGCGCGTATGGGTCCCGGTCTTCGCCTGCGGCGAAACCGGGAGGACAGCTGTGGGGAAGGGGCGGAGCTCGCGGAGCGAGAGGGGGTGCTGAGGCGCGGCGGCGCCGCCTGCGGGCCGTCTCCACAACCGGCGCGTTGCGGCGAAACCGGGATGACAGCCGTGGGCGGATGTCGGGAGGGACGGGAGTTCGCCGAGGCGAACCCAGAATGGGCGCCGTTTCTCCAGTATCGGCGGTGCTAATCTCGCGAATTAACGAGATAACTATACCAAAGTATATGGTTTTCGGATTTCGGAAATCTCGACGTTACGGCTCCCGAGCCCCAGAAGCAGGCCGATCTGCTTGGGAAATTGGGGGCCATCTTGTCCGACCTTACGCCGCGTCCCGTCCATCCTGCGTCCTCGCGCAAGGCCCTGCTGCTCGCCCTCCTCGCGGGCGTCTCCGCCGCGCCGCTGACCGCGCACGCGCAGCTTGTCGTCTCGAGCAGCGCCGACGCCGCCACGCTCGTGTCAGGCGCCTACAATCTCACGGTGGGGAACCTGGCAGGGTCGGGCGCCGACGCCGCAGGGGGACGCCTTCATGCAGCCGCCCACGTCCCTGAGCCGCGCCGTGGCCGCCCGGCGCGACGTTCTGATCCCGCTCCAGCGTCGTCAGAGCCAGCCGAAGCCGGTGGTCCACTACCTCGTGGTCAGGCGCTAGGTTCGCGGGGCGCCCCACGGTCCCGAACGCGGGCGTCGACCGTCGCCGCGCATGCACCACAGGCGCGGCTTTCGCACCGCCGCCAGGGCTTCAGGCCATGAAAGTCTTGCGCCGAGCGGGGAGGACGGCATGGGACGCTGGCTGGGACGGCTGATGGGAAGCGTGCTCGCCGCGACGGTGGCGGCCGCGCCGGCGCAGGCCCAGTTCGAGCCGGGCGAGATCGTGCTCAAGGTCCCCCAGGAGGAGGCCGTCGTCCGCAAGGTCCTGGCCGCGCCCCAGATGAAGAAGGCGCTCGACTACGTGAACGCCTCGGACGAGGAGACCATCCGCGAGTGGATGAGCCTGTGCAACGCGCACGGGCCGTCGGGCGACGAGATCTTCCGTGCGCGGCTGATCTGGAAGCTGCTGCGGATCTACGGCCTCGAGAACGTCTTCATCGACGACCAGCGCAACGTCATGGGCATCCGGCGGGGGGAGGGCGGCGGACCGACCGTGGTGCTGAACGCCCACTTCGACGACAACGCCCAGGGCTGGCCCAAGGAGCAGCCGATCGAGGCCTTCGTGGCGGACGGCCGGATGTGGTGCCCGGCGGCGGGCGACGACCTGGCCGGCGTGACCCAGGTGCTGACGATCCTGCGGGCCATGAACGCCGGCGACATCCGCACGAAGGGCGACGTCTGGTTCGCCTTCTTCACCGGCGAGGAGCCGCTGAAGGACAACGCGAGCAACGGGGCGGGCCTGTTCGTCAGCTCCAACTACCCGCACAACTTCGACTGGAAGCGCGGCGACATCCTGATGCAGCTCCACGGCGGCGGCGGGGCGGGGGTCAGCACCGGCAGCGTGGAGGTGCGCCACCGCTCGCAGCTGCGCATCTTCGTGCCGCTGGACCGCAGCGAGTGGGGCAAGCACGCGGTGGACGCCCTGGGGCCGATCATCGCGCGCCTCAGCGCCGAGGTGCGCGATCCGCGGGCGTCCAGTTCCGAGCGCACGTCCGCCGGGCGGCCGAAGGACCTCGTCATGATGAACATGGCGCAGATCGCCGCGGGCGAGACCCTCAACCAGACCGCCACCGAGGCTTCGATCCGCTTCAACCTGCATGCGCTCCGCGAGGCCGACCTGTGGCGCGTGCACGATCAGATCCAGCGGATTGCGAAGGAGGAGTGCGCGAAGGCGGGCTGCACCGTCCACTACGCCATCAACAGCAAGAACGGCCTGGAGGGCGGCCTGCCCGGCTTCGACGCGGTGAACAACGCGCCGGCGCGGATGGCGGTGGCCGCCTCGAACGTCCTCTACGGCAATGTGGGCGCGGTGAACCCCATCGGCGGCTGCGGGGACTGCGCACGCGCCTACCGGAACGGCATGCCGGCCTTCTCGCTGCGCGGGAACGTGATCGACTACGGGGACGGCCGCTTCGACATCAAGGCCGAGCGCGGCGAGCCCCTGAAGTCGGAGGTGCGGCGCAAGACCCGCAATCACGATCCGACGGCGAGCGCGCCGATCGACGGCCTGTGGGCGGCGGCCAAGCATGGACTGGTCTTCGCCGTCGCCTACGCCGGGCTGGCCGAGCCCGCCAACTGAACGGGAGACGGCGGACATGCGCATCGGGACGCCGAAGGAGGTCAAGGTGGCCGAGGCGCGCGTGGGCCTGACGCCCGAGGTCGCGCACCTGCTCGTGTCGCGGGGCCACCAGGTCTTCGTCGAGGCCGGCGCGGGCGCCGGGATCGGCCTGAGCGACCAGGCCTACGCGGCCGCGGGCGCGACCATCGTGCCGGACGCCGACGCCCTGTTCGAGACCTCAGACCTGATCGTGAAGGTCAAGGAGCCGCAGCCGGCGGAGATCGCCCGCCTCGCGCCGCGCCACGTGCTGTTCACCTATCTTCACCTCGCCCCCGATCCGGCGCAGGCGCGGGGACTGATGGAGTCGGGCGCCGTCTGCATCGCCTATGAGACGGTCACAGCCGCCGGCGGCGGCCTGCCGCTGCTGGCGCCGATGAGCAAGGTCGCGGGCCGGATGGCGGCGCAGGTCGGGGCGGCCTGCCTGCTCAGTCCGGCGGGCGGGCGGGGTCTGCTGCTGGGCGGCGTCCCGGGCACGCCGCCGGGGGAGGTGATCACCCTGGGCGGCGGCGTCTCGGGCCTGCACGCGGCCGAGGTCGCGCTGGGCCTGGGCGCGCGGGTCACCGTGTTCGACATCTCGATCCCGCGCCTGGATGCGCTGCACGCCCACTTCGGCGGGCGCGTGTCGACCCGCGTGGCCACGCCGGCGGCCATCGCCGACGCCGTGGCCGGGGCCGACCTGGTGATCGGCTGCGTCCTGGCGCCCGGCGCCGCGGCGCCCCGGCTGGTGAGCCGCGCCGACGTGGGCCGGATGCGAAAGGGCTCGGTGCTCGTGGACGTGGCGATCGACCAGGGCGGCTGCTTCGAGACCTCGCGGCCGACGACGCATGTGGAGCCGACCTTCGAGGTGGACGGCGTCCTGCACTACTGCGTCGCCAACATGCCGGGCGCCGCGCCCCTGACGTCGACCCAGGCGCTCACGGCGGCCACCGCGCCTTTCGTGGCGGCGCTCGCCGACAAGGGATGGCGCCAGGCCACCTGCGACGATCCGCATCTGGCCGCCGGGCTGAACGTGGTGGACGGCCGCATCGTCCACCCCGCCGTGCGCGAGGCGCTGGGATTCCACTGAGCCTCAGAAGTAGGCGGTGAACTGTCCGCGGGCGTAGGTCGCGTTGCGGCCGCCGGCCGCGCGCACGGTGTCGCCCACCCAGGCGTGGGTGACCGAGAGATACGCCTCCAGATGCGGCGTCGGCCGGATGCGGGCGCGCAGCTGGACGAGCCGGGCGGTGGCGCGGCCGCCGCCGGAGAGGCCGGCCACGGGTCGGCCCTGGGCATAGACCGCGTCGCCCGTCGAGGCGCGCGTGATCCGGAAGCCGGCCAGCCCCAGCTCGGCCGGGCCCACCTGGAAGGACCCGTCCCCGCCGAGCGCGAGGTAGTTGGTCTGGAACAGGAAGGGCGCGTCGGTGACGCCGTTGTTGCTGGGGTAGGTGGGATCGAAGGTCCCGAGGCGGCGGTCGCCCGGCCGGCCGTCGCCGCTGGCATAGGCCATCACGGGCCCGACCTTCACGTCGTGGCGCGCGTCGACCCGCCAGGCCGCGTCGGCGGTGAGGCCGAAGGCGCGGATGCTCTGCGCGCCCGCGTCCCCCCACTGGGCCGTCGCCTGGGCCTCCAGCGACCAGGTCTCGGTCTCGGCGGCGTATCGGAGCCCGCCGCTCATGCGCCGCTCGGCCGCGTTCGACGACAGCCAGCGCGTGGCCGGACGCCGCCGTTCGAACAGGAAGAGCCCGGCCTGACCTGCAAGGGGAGCGGGCCCGTCGAGGGTCACGCCCTCGAAGGTCTCGTTCCGGTCGGCGCGATCGTCGAGAACGCCCCGCCGGGGCGCGGTGGGGTGCAGGCGGAAGGCGGTGAGGGTCGCGCCGCCCACCGCCAGCGTCGCCAGCGGTCCCTGGAAGGTCCGGCGCACGGTGACACCGTCGCGGGTGTTCACGAGGCGGTTGCGGAGGTCGACCTCCTGGCGGCCATACCGCAGCCGCAGCGTGGCCGGGCCCAGCCGCGCCGGCGCCTCGACGAACAGCTGGGCGATGTCGAAGCGGTCCTCGTCCTGCGCCCTGGGGCCGGGTTTGCGTCCATCCTGACCCAGGGCCATCACCTGCCCGAAGACGCGGGGGCCGTCCGGGCTCAGGTGGTAGTCGGCGTGCAGCATGGCGCGGCGCCCCACCTGCAGGAAGCTGGGCCCGCCCGCGGCGCCCAGGTCGGCGGGGTCGATGCGCTCGATCCGCACGCGGGCCTCTCCGCCCATCGTCACCCAGCCCTCGCCCGCCGCCAGATAGCGCAGGCGGTCGACGCCGGTCAGCGGCTGGCCGGCGAGCGCGCTGCAGTCCTCTAGCCAGCGGATCTGCTGCGGCGCGCAGGGGTCGGCCCGGGCGGCCCCGGCGAAGGCCGCCAGCGCCAGGATCGCCGCCGCCGGCCTCAAGCCTGGTAGACGGTGGCGCCGCCGACCACGGTGCGCTCGATCCGGATGTCCTTGATCCTGTTCGGCTCGACCGTGTGGGGGTCGTCGCCCAGCACCACGAAGTCGGCCAGCTTTCCGGGCGTGATCGACCCCTTCAGGTCTTCCTCCATCGTGTCGTAGGCCCCGTTCAGCGTGTGGACCTTCAGGGCCTCCGCCACGGTGATCCGCTGGCCCGCGCCCCAGGTCTTGCCGTCCCAGCCCGTCCGGGTCACCACGCCCTGCATGCCCATCAGCGGCGGGAAGACGCCGGCGCCGAAGTCCGAGCCGGCGCACACCGGAACGCCGGCGTCCAGAAGGGTCCGGTAGGCCATCATCCGGCCCATCAGGTCCTCGCCGTAGAAGCTGAACTTGTCGGCGTTGAAGTACAGGTAGGTGTTGAACAGGGCCGGGGTGACCCCGGCGGCCTTGATCCGCCGGGCCAGCGCCTCGTCCACCAGGCTGCAGTGCGTGATCTTGAAACGCGGGTCCTTGCGGGGCCACAGCGACTGGGCCCGCTCGAAGGCGGTCAGCGCCTGGGCGATGGTCACGTCGCCGTTGGCGTGCACGTTCACCCGGATGCCGGCGCGGTGCATCTTCTCGACCCAGGCGTTCACGGCCTCCTGGGTTTCCTTCAGGTTGCCCTTGTAGCTGGTGCCGGGGAAGGCGACGCTCATGGCCATGGTCCGTTCTGACAGCGACCCGTCGGTGGACCGTTCAGCCGTTCCGCCCAGCCGGATCCACGCGTCGCCGAGACCGGTCCGCATGCCGGCGGCGATCATCGGCTCCCAGACGTCGACGTAGCACTCGTAGTTCACCCGATGCTTCAGACGGCCCTCGGCGCGGATCTCCTGCAGCGCGCGCAGGCTGCCGCCCTGGTGGCAGACGCCGGTCAGCCCGAACTCGGCGAACTTCTGCGACAGGAAGGCCGCGCCCTCGCGCTCACGCTGCGCCGCCTCCTCGGGCGGCCAGGTCATGGGCTTGCCGACCTTGTCGAACACCAGCCGGGCGTTGTCGGTCACGCGCCCGTTCAGCTCGCCGTCGGGGAACCGGTCGTAGGTGCCGCCCGGTACGTCGGGCGTGGCTCGGCTCAGGCCCGCCATCCGGAGGGCGACCGAGTTGTAGAACGACGTGTGGCCGCCCCGGTGCCTCACCACGACGGGATGGACCGACGAGACCCTGTCGAGGTCGCGGACGTTCAGCGGCCGGCCGTCCCTGGTCTTCACATCGTCGTAGAAGTAGCCGGTGACCCAGACGCCCGGGGGCGTCTTGTCGGCGCGCGCCTTCAGCTTGGCCACGATGTCGTCGATGCTGGAGAAGCCGGTGCCGTAGGGGTCGCCCACGACCACCTCGTAGAGCAGCGACTTGCCGTCGGCGTGGATGTGGCAGTCGATGAAGCCCGGCACGACGGTCATGCCCTTGGCGTCGAGCACCTTCGTGGAGGGGCCCGCCAGGGCGCGCACCTCGGCGTCCGAGCCGACGGCCAGGAAGCGGTCGTCCTTGACGGCCAAGGCCTGGGCGCGCGGGAAGCGGTCGTCGACCGTGTAGACGCGGGCGTTGTGGACCACGAAGTCGGGCCGGGCGTCGGACCCGAAAGCGCGGGTGGCCCAGAGGGCGGCGCCTCCGGCGGTCAGGCTCAGGAAATGGCGGCGGCTGTGCGGAGGCGCGGTCATCGAAGGGCTCCGGGAGAGCAGGACCTTCAGCTACCGCGGCCCGAGGGGACCGGCCGCGGCAGCTTCCGGTCGGCGGAGTTCAGTGCGGAGTCGCTGTTCCCCGGCCGTAGAGGGGCAGCCCCGGCTTGGCGCCGGTATGCTGGCCGTTGTCGATCACGAGCACGCCGTTCACGACCACATAGGGCACGCCGACGGCGTAGGACTTGGGCTTCTCGAAGGTCGCCGTGTCCTTCACCGTGGCGGGGTCGACCACCACGACGTCGGCCCACTGGCCCTGGCGGAGCAGGCCGCGGTCCTGCAGGCCGAGGATCTGGGCGGGCAGCCCCGACATCTTGCGGACGGCGTCTTCCAGCGTGAGCACGTTGGTGTCGCGCACATAGTAGCCCAGCACCTTCACGTTGGTGCCGAAGGCCCGCGGATGCGGGAAGCCCGGCTCCTCGGTGTTGATCGCGCCGGCGTCGCTCGAGATCGCGACCCAGGGCTGCTTCATCACCAGGCGGACGTTGTCCTCGGACATGGTGTGGAAGATGCCGCCGATGCGTCCTTCGGCCTCGGCCATCAGCTTGAGGCAGGTGTCGGCCGGATCGGCGTCGCCCTCGAGCTTGGCGATCTCGGCCAGACGCATGCCTTCGTACTTCTTCTGCCGCTCCACGGTGGTGCGCGCGAGCACGATGCCCTGCCAGCCGCCGTGCTCGATCACCCAGTCGCGGAAATCGGGGTCCGCCTTGATCTTCTTCACGGTCTTCGGGTCCTTCAGCATCTTGGCGAAGGCCTCGGGGCCCTTCTCGCGCGCCCAGACGGGGAAGAAGACGTTCCAGCCGTGGTTCATGGCCGTGTAGGGGTACTGGTTGACGGTGACGTCGATCCCCTCGGCGCGAGCCGCGTTGATCCGGTCGATGTAGTGCTGCTGCTTCGGCCAGTTCACCTCGCCGCGGATCTTGTAGTGGAAGATGTGGATCGGGACCTTGGTCTCCCGGGCCATGCGGAACATGAAGTCCAGTTCCTGGTCCTGCTCGAAGCCCTCGCTGCCGATGTGCGCGGTGACGTTGCCGCCGTACTGATGGACGGTCTTCGCGAGCTCGATCACCTCCTCCGGATAGCGCGGACCGCCGCTCTCGAAGCGGAGCACCATCCCCCAGGCGCCTTCCTCCATGGATCGCGCCATCAGCATCTTCATCCGTTCGAGCTGGGCCGGCGTGGTGGCGCCCGCGCCGTAGCCGGTGGCGGCCAGGCGGATCTGCTCGAAGGCGGCGTGCGAGATGATGTTCATCGACGCGCCCTGGCGCTTCAGCCGGTCGAAGTAGCCGGTGAAGGTGGTCCAGTCGGGCTGGGGGCCGCTCTCCCGCGTCTGAGGCAGGCCGTCGCGCGGGGCGACCGACTGGCTCTCGCCGATCACGTCCAGGGTGACGCCCTGTCGCACTTTGCTCTGCGCCAGCGGGTCGGCGAGGATCGACATGTCGGTGTGGGTGTGCAGGTCGATGTAGCCCGGGGTCACCACCTTGCCCGTGGCGTCGATCACGCGCTTGGCGGTCGCGCCGGGAAGCTCGCCCAGGCCGGCGATGCGGCCGTCGCGGATGCCCACGTCGCCCGCGTACCAGGGGTTGCCGGTGCCATCGATGATGTGGCCGCCCTTGATCAGGATGTCGAAGCTCTGCGGCGCCGGCGGCGCCGACCACGCGGCCCGCGGCGCGGCGAGGCACGCCGCCGCCAAGGCCAGCGCCGTCCCCGTCACCAGCGCCCGCCGGGCGAAGCCGTCGGCCGAAGCCGCTGCCGCCGGGCCGCGGCCCATCGTCTGCCGTGTCATGTCCGTTTCCCCCTTAGAACTGCACTTCGAGGCTGGCCTTGATGATCCGCCCGAGCTGGTCGTAGATCCGCACGGTCTGCGGGAAGGCCGCCGTGCTGTTGCTCGACGTCAGGTTCGCCACCAGGGGCGGGTCCTTGTCGAAGACGTTGCGGATCGACAGCTGCAGGTCGCCCTTCTTGCCCCCGACCTCGAACTCCCAGCCCACCGTGAAGTCGAAGAAGACCGCGGCGGGGATGCTGTTGTCGTTGATGGTCGGGTGCTGGACGGTGGTCGCGGGGCAGTTGGTCTGGCACTCGATGTAGGAGTTATCGAGCTTGCCCGAGCTGACCCCGCGCGCGACGAGGTTGTAGGTCCAGGGCTTGTTCGAATAGGTCGCGCTGAGCCGGTAGATCCAGCTGGGCTGGACGGTGGCGCCGGCGGCGTCGGTCGGGAAGCCGATCCCGCGGTCGGTCACGTTCTCGATGTAGTGGGTGATCATGCCACGGAACGTCAGGTCGCCCGGCAGGTCCGCCATCACGTCGTCCAGCCGCAGGCGGTAGGCGCCTTCGATGTCGAAGCCGCGTTCCTTCTGCTTGGCGAAGTTGAAGGGCTGCAGCTTGATCGTGCTGATCGACTGCAGGACCCCGTTCACATAGGTCCCGATGATGTTGGCGCACTGGGCCTGGACGTTCTGCAGGAAGCAGAGGTCGGCCACGTCCTGCGGCTGCAGCTGGCCGATCGCGTCCTTGATCTTGATCTCGTAGTAGTCGAACGCGACCGTGAAGCCGGGGATCACGCGCGGCGAGGCCACGAAGCCCACGGTGAAGCTGTCGGCCACCTCCGGATCGAGGTTCGGGTTGCCCGTGGCGTTCTGGACGTAGGCGAACGAGCGGTTGTTGATCAGCACGCTGTTGCTGCGCGCCGTGCCCGCCGCGAACAGCTCGTCCAGGTTGGGCGCTCGGATGTCGCGCGAGATGTTGCCGCGGAACTTGATGTCCTCGATCGGCGCCCAGGTGCCCCCGATCTTCCAGGTCTGAACGTCGCCCGAGGTGCTGTAGTGGGTGTAGCGACCGGCGGCGTTCAGGTTCAGGCCCTCGATCACCGGGACGTCCAGTTCGACGAAGCCTTCCTCCACCTCGTAGTTGCCGAAGTTGGGCAGGTAGTTGCCGTACAGCCAGCCGCTGTTGAAGCGCGGTTCCACGAAGCCCGACACCTGCTCGCGGCGCCATTCGCCGCCGAACGCGGCCTGCACGGCGCCGGCCGGCAGGTCGAAGACGGGACCCGAGAACGTCAGCGCCGCCACCGTCTGCGTCAGCTTCTGTTTGCGGTAGGGGTCCGCCGGAATGATGTAGTTCAGGGCCGCCTGAGTGACGCCGCCGATGCCCAGGCGGTTGATGGGCACGCAGCCGTTGGTCGGGGCCGTCAGGGTCGAGCGGCAGACGATGGTCCCCGCCGGGATGCCCGCGGCGTTGCCGGCCGGCGCGAACACGGCGTCCTGGGCCAGCGCCAGGTTGGCGTTGTTCCAGCTCCCGAACAGCTGCTCGCGGGTGCGGGCCTGGCCGCGCTGCACGTAGAAGTCCCAGTTCCAGGGCTTCTCCATCAGCTCGAACTTGCCCTTGGCCCCGGCCACGTAGCGGTAGACCTCGCGGCGATTGCGCGCGCCGCCCACCGGGATGCCGAAGTTGGTGGTGCCGATCTGCAGCGTCGTGAGGCCCAGGGCCGTCATCTGGTTGCGCACCGAGGTCGGCAGGTAGGCGTTGTCCGACCGGATCGTGACGTTCGCGATGTTGGTCGGCTGGATGTAGTGGTTCGAGCCCGAGTAGCGGTTCCAGGACGCCTCGGCGAACAGCTCGATGCTGTCCGAGACCTCGTACGACGTGCGGCCGAACAGGCCGGTGCGAATTTCGCCGGGGAGGAGGGACTCGCTCCCGAAGTAGTTGCTGCCGGTGTACTGCCAGTCGCCGCCGATCATCCATTGGCCCAGCGCCAGGCCGTACGCGAGCTGGCCCACCGTCGCCCGGCCCGTCGCCGGATCGATGCGCCCGAAGTAGGTGCCGCGAAGGGGGCCCGAGGTGACGAGGCCGCCGGGGGTGACCTGCGCGGGCCCGATGCCGTAGCCCACGAACTTCTCGGGCTGGCCGTTGCCCGGCGCGTACAGCGGGTTCTGGATGTTGAAGTAGCCCTTCATGTTCCAGTCGCGCGGAACGTCGGGGATTTCCTCGGTGCGGGCGTACTCGGCGTTGGCGAGGACGCGCAGCTTCCCGCCCATGAACGCGTCGCCGAAGGTGACCGTGGCCTTGTAGTTGGCGCCGTCGCCGTAGGTGGTCTCGCCGTACTCGATCTTCGCCTTCAGGCCCTCGTACTTCTTGTTGAGGATGAAGTTCACCACGCCGCCGACCGCGTCCGAGCCGTAGGCGGCCGAGGCGCCTCCCGTCACGACCTCCACCCGCTCCACCAGGCCCTGCGGGATGGTGTTGATGTCGACGGCGCCCGTGGTGGTCGAGGCGACCGACCGCTGGCCGTCGATCAGCACCAGGGTGCGGGTGATGCCCAGCGCGCGGAGGTTCAGGGCGTTGATGCCGGCCGAGCCCGCGCTCAGCGACGGCGAGCTGCTGGCCGGCGTGGTGCTCCCGACGATCGCCGGGATGGTGTTGACGAAGTCCGCGAGGTTCGCGGGCGCCTGCGCCTTGATCTCGGCGGTGCCGACGACGCTGACCGGCGTGGGCGCATTGTAGCCGTCGCGGACGATCCGCGAGCCGGTGACCGTGATCTCCTCGACCTCGGACTCGGCGGTGGCCACGGCGTCCTCGGCCGCGTCCGCGGCCTGCGCCGCCTGGGCGCCGATGAGCAGCGCGGCCACGCTCGCCGTCGCGAGCCTGTAGACGCGCGCGCTTCGGCCAGCCCTGGACTGAGCCGCGCGTTGCTGATGAAGATCCATGACTGCCCCCTCGTTTCGTGATGACGCAGTCGAGCCGGCGTCATCAGTCCTGCATTCGTTCCATTCGATACTCCCTACTCGGACGTTCTCTTCTTGAGCCGCTCTGACGGCGGCTTTGTTGTTTATTGTCTAGTTCTTCTGGTCCCGTACGAAGACGTCTCGTCCACCGATGACCGTCCTCTCGATCTTGATGTCCTGGAGCCGCTCGGGCGGGATGGTCAGGGGGTCGTCGCTCAGCACCACGAGATCGGCGACCTTGCCGGGCTCGATGGAGCCCTTGGTCTTCTCGTCGAAGGTGAACCAGGCGGGCTCCAGGGTGTGCATGGTGATGGCCTCCTTGACCGTCACCGCCTCCTCGGGCCCGTGGACCTTGCCGTTCCACCCGACCCGGGTGACCGCCGCATAGAGCGCGGCGACCGGGCCGTAGGGGCCCGCGTCCGAGCCGTAGGAGACGCGGATGCCGCGATCGAGCAGGCTGCGGGACGGATCCTGGCGCGCCGCCGCCTCGGGCTCGAGCGCCTCGTCCGCGTAGGATCCCAGCGAAAGCAGGAAGCCCGGCTGGCTCGCCACGTTCAGCTTCAGCCGGGCCATCTTCTGCATGGTCTCTTCCGGCAGCGGCGCGGCCACGTGGTGCACGTAGTCGCGGGGGTCGGACTTGGGCGGTACGGCGGCCCGGACCTTCTCCATCTCGTTGGCGACCATCTGCACGGCCGCGTCGCCCATGGTGTGGATGCCCACCTGCCAGTTCAGCTCGGCCGCGCGCTTGGCGACGGCGTAGAAGGCGGTGTCCGGAATGCGCTGCTCGCCGTGGAAGCCGGGCCGGCCGCGATAGGGCTTGATCGACCAGAAGATCGGCGCCGAGAGCCCGCCGTCGATGCTCATCTTCACGGCGCCGAGCTTGAGCTTGGGGTGCTTGAAGACCTTGCTGCGGTCCTTGCCCAGCGCGTCCAGCTCGGCGATCGAGACCCTCACGCCCTCGGCGACGTCGTCGTGCTGGTCGTAGCCGGGAGACACCCGCAGCTGCACCACCATCCGGGGCAGCTCGTCGCCCCAGCGGGCGTAGAGCGTGTCCACCAGCTTGAGCTCGTTGGGCCGGACCCCGGCCACGTTGACGCTGGTGATGCCGAGGCTCTCGAGCTGGTGCAGCAGCTCGCGCCAGTCGGCCAGGCGCTTCTCGGGATCGCCCGCGCCTTCGCGCGCGCCCGGCGGCATGGCGTTCCAGATGACGCGGCGGGCCGACTCCAGGACGATGCCGGTGGGCTCGCCCTTGCCGTCCCGGACGATCTCGCCCCCCTCGGGCTTCGTCTCGGGCGTCACCTTGGCGGCTTCGAGCGCCTTCGAGTTGACGATCAGGGTGTGGGGGCCGCGCGCGATGGCGACCGGATGGTCCGGCGCCGCCGCGTCGAACGCCCAGCGGTTGGGGAGCGTGCCGTTGGGCCACTCCTCGCGCGGGATCTCCCCGATGATCCAGGTTCCCTTCGGCAGGGTCGCGGCCTGGCCCTTGATGGCCGCCAGCAGCTCCGGGATCGTGTCGACGCCCTGGAGCCAGGGCTCCACGCGCCCGATCATGCTGCTGTACTTCCAGGGCTGCAGCGGCTCGCCCAGGTGGATGTGGTTGTCGTTGAAGCCGGGCAGCATGGTCTTGCCGCCGAGGTCGATGACCGTCGTGGAGCCCTTGGCCATGGCGCGGATCTGGGCGGTCGTCCCGACGGCCAGGATCTTCCCATCCGAGACGGCGACCGCCTCGCGGATGTCGAAGGCCGGATTGACCGTCACGACCTTGCCGTTGACGTAGATCGTGTCGGGGACCGAGCCCTTGCCCCACGCGGCCGAGGCGACGGCGAGGACGCTCAGGCAGGCGGCGGCGGCGAATTTCGACATCGATCGGACCCCTCGGGGAATGCCGGCCGCCTGTCCCCTGCAGGGGCTTCGGCCGGGCTTTCCTGTGAAAAATCCTGTCGGTGCGGCGGGTGGTGCGAAAGGTGCGAAACTCCCGCCCCTGGTGCGCGGGGCGCACCGCCCCGGAGCCCTCAGGACCCCGCGCGGCGCCGCCGGGCGGCGACGAGGCAGGCCACGCCGGCGACGGCGACGATCAGGAGGCTGGCCCAGACCTGCGAGGCGAGCTCGGGCGTCAGCGCCATGGCCAGCAGCACGCCCGCCATGGCCGCGAGCGTCGCCAGCGCGCCCCAGGGATGCAGCCACATGCGCAGCACCAGCCGGTCCGGTTCGCTGCGTTCGAGGCGGTTGCGGATACGGATCTGCGCGACGGCGATCATCCCGTAGATGACGATCATCAGCGCGCCGGACGCGTTGACCAGGAAGGCGAAGACGCGCTCGGGCGAGATCACGGACGCCCCAAGCGCCGCATAGGCGAAGACGCTGCCGATGAGGATCGCGCGCGCCGGCACGCGGCGGCGGTCCACGGCCACCAGCCAGGGCGGGGCGTCGCCCTGGGCCGCCAGTCCGAACAGGACGCGGGACGTCACATAGAGGCCGGAGTTCAGGCAGGACAGCACCGCCACGAGCACGATGGCGTTCATGACGAGTTCGCCGCCGGGGACGCCCATGACGCCCAGGGCCGTCGCGAACGGCGACACGCCCGGCGTGATCTGCGTCCAGGGAATGGCCGCCACGATCAGGCCGATGGACAGCACGTAGAAGATCAGGATGCGCAGGGCGACGGTGTAGGTCATCCGGGCGACGGTGCGCGCGCCGCCCGCGGATTCGGCGGCGGCCACCGTCGCGATCTCGGCCCCCGTGAGGGCGAAGATGACGCTGGTGACGCCGCCGATCACCGCGGTCGCGCCGTTCGGTATGAAGCCGCCGTGCGCCGTCAGGTTGGCGAGAGTCGGTCCGTCGGGGGCGGTGAGGCCCGCCACGAACGCCCCGGCCACCAGGATGAACACCAGGATCGCGGCGACCTTGATCGAGGACAGCCAGAACTCGAACTCGCCGTAGCTGCGCGTGGACAGGAGGTTCACGCCGGTCAGCACGGCCATCAGGCCGACGCCGATGACGCCCACCGGAAGGGTGGGCAGCCATTCGTGGATGATCCTGGCCCCGGCGATCGCCTCGATGGCGACGACGACGACCCAGAAGTACCAGTAGAGCCAGCCGCTCACGAAGCCGGCCCAGTGACCCAGGCCCAGCCGGGCGAAGTCGGCGAACGACTGCACGCCGGGCAGCGCGACCGCCATCTCGCTCAGCATGCGCATGACCATCAGCACGATCGCGCCGGCCAGGCCGTAGCTGACCATCACGGCGGGTCCGACCGCGGCGATGGAGGCGCTGCTGCCGACGAACAGGCCGGCGCCGATGATCCCGCCGATCGCGATCATCTCGACGTGCCGGTCTTCCAGCGCCTTGCCCAGCGGCGCGGCCGCCGGAGCCGCGGCGTCGTCGGGGACTGCGCTCATTCGACGTCCTTCAGGATCTGGCCGAGACGGCCGAACATCTCGTGGATCTGCGCCTCCTCGACGATCAGCGGCGGCGACAGCGCGATGATGTCGCCGGTCACACGGATGAGCAGACCGTCGTCGAAGCAGCGCCGGAACGCGTCCATCGCACGTGCGCCCGGGGCGCCCGGGCGGGGCTCGAGCTCTATGCCGGCCACCAGGCCGAGGTTGCGGACGTCGATCACGTGGCGCGCGTCGGCGAGGCTGTGCGCGGCCGCCTCCCAGAGCGGCGCCAGGGCGGCCGCGCGGCCGAAGAGGCCCTCGTCCGCGTACAGCTGCAGGCAGGCGAGACCCGCCGCGGACGAAAGCGGGTGCCCCGAGTAGGTGTAGCCGTGGAAGAACTCGATGCCCGGCGGCGCGCCCTCGACGATGGCGTCGTGCACCGCCCGGCTCGCCGCCACCGCGCCCATGGGCGCCGCGCCGTTGGTCAGGCCCTTGGCCAGGGTGAGGATGTCGGGCGTGACGCCGAAGAACTCCGCGCCTGTGGCCGCGCCCAGCCGGCCGAAGCCGGTGATGACCTCGTCGAAGATCAGCAGGATGCCGTGCTTTCGTGTGATCTCCCGCAGGCGTTGCAGGTATCCGGCGGGCGGCACGAGCACGCCTGTCGAGCCGGCGACCGGCTCCACCATCACCGCGGCGATCGTCTCGGGACCGTGCAGGGCGACCAGGTCCTCCAGCTCGCCCGCGAGGTCGGTGTTCACGGCGGTCACCCCGCGGCTGAAGGCGGGCGCCGCGCCGTGCGTGTGGCCGAGGTGGTCGACCCCCCACACCTGGGCGGCGAAGCCCCGGCGGTTCCCGCCGATGCCGCCGACCGAGGTGCCCCCGAAGTTGGTCCCGTGATAGCCGCGCTGCCGGCCGATCAGGCGCAGGCGGCCGGGCTCGCCCCGCGCGCGGTGGTAGGCCAGCGCCATCTTCAGAGCGGTGTCCGCCGACTCCGACCCCGAGTTGGTGAAGAAGATGCGGTCCATGCCCGCCGGCAGCAGCCGGCTCAGCCGCTCGGCCAGCTCGAAGGGCAGGGGATGTCCCAGCTGGAAGGTGGGCGCGAAGTCCATCACCGCCGCCTGGCGCTGGATGGCCTCGACGATGGGCCGCCGGTTGTGGCCGGCGTTCACGCACCAGAGGCCGGACGTGGCGTCCAGCACGGCGCGTCCCTCGGGCGTGCGGTAGTACATGCCGTCCGCGGACGCGAGCAGACGCGGGTGGGCCTTGAAGTAGCGGTTGTCCGTGAACGGCATCCAGAACGCGGAGAGGTCCCGGGCGGGCGCGGACTGGGGTGCGGCGGCGGCTGTGATGGGCGCGTTCATCGCTCCGGACAGTCCGCCCCCGCCGAGCCCGCGGGCAAGTGCGATCAGCGCCCAGGTGGTGCGCCGCGCGCACCGCTCCGGACAGGCAGGGACGGTCAGCCGCGCGCGGTCACGGCCGCAAACCGCGCCACCTCGCCCTGGAGGAAGCGGCGGAACTGGAGGATGCCGTCCATCGACCAGCGGTCCTCGCGCGTGACGAAGGCGTAGGCGCCGATCACCACCGGACGGGTGCCGGGAGGGCTCACCTCGACGAGGCTGCCGTTGGCAAGGTCATGGCCCACCAGGAAGGTGCTGGCGAGCGCCAGGCCGCGGCTGTTGCGGGCGGCGGCGATGGCGAGGTGCGCATGCCAGAGGAGGGGGCCGGGAAGCACCTCGGGCAGGCTGCTGACGTTGTTGAGGGCCAGCCAGGCCCGCCACTGCTGGTCGTGCTCCTCGTGGAGCAGCGGCGCCTGGCGCAGCTCGTCGACGGTCGCGCCCTTCCACTGCTCGGCCACCGAGGGACTGGCCACGATCATGATCTGGGGCCGGGCCAGCTCGACGTACTGCAGGCCGCGACCGCCCGGGTCGGGCGGCCAGTCGTCGAGGTAGAAGCGGATGTCCACGTCCGCCTCGTGGGTCAGCAGGTTGGCCTTCACGTCGGTCGGGCGCAGTTCGATGCTGAACTCGGGCTTCAGCTTCTCGAAGATCGCCAGGCGGTCCGACACCCACTGGGCGGCGAATCCCGGAACGCACCACACCAGGACCTTGCGCTCCTCGCCGCCGCCGCTGATCTCGGCGGTCGCCAGCGCCAGCTCGGCCAGGGCCGCGGAGATGCGGCCGTGGTAGCGGGCCCCGGCCTCGGTCAGGTTCACCTGGCCGCCCGTCCGCTGGAACAGCGCCACGCCGACCCAGTCCTCGAGCTGGCGCAGGTGCCGGCTCACGACCGAGTGGTCCAGCATCAGGCTGGTGGCCGCCTTGCGGATGCCGCCGAGGCGGCCCACCGCCTCGAACGCGCGGATCGCCGCCAGCGGGGGGATGCCGCGCGCGCTGGCGGGCTCCCGGACCCGCTCGCCGCCCGCGCCGGATTCGGCGAGCTGAACGCCCTCGGCGTGCTCGGAGAGCTTGCCGAGGTGCAGGGTCATTTCCGCCAGTCCCAGTCGATGGACGACTTCTCGAAGGTTGTCTTCGGCGCGTTCGAGGCGCGGCCGACGGCGCTCTGCGGCATGGCCGGCGGGTAGGCGACCTTGAGGAACTGCAGGTAGGTCGCCTTGCCGTCGGGGTCGTACTCGTAGGGCGCGAGCGCGGCGCGGTATCGCGACATCTCCTCGACGTTGAGGTAGGTCGGCGGCTTCGCCTCGGCGGGGATGAAGGACTTCCACGTCGGGTAGGCGGCCAGCTGGCGCGCGAAGTCGCTGCGGATGCCCTCCAGGAGCGCCGGGTCGGTCATCAGGTCGAGCGCGGTGGCCGCCACCGCCTTCGCGCCCGCGGCGATCCCCTTGTGGGCGATGGGCGTCGCCGGACCGAGCGCCGCCGACCAGTGGTGGCCCGCAAGCGCGCCGGGCGTCGTGGTCGGGATGTAGAGGCGCGCCAGCGGCATCTGCCACGACACGTCGCCGGCGTCCGATGTGGACGAGCCCTGGCCGTCCGACCGCAGCGGGGTCGGCGCCGTCGCAAGTCCGGTCAACGGCTGGCCCATGGAGGTCTGCACCGCCCGTGCGAAGGCCACGTCGTCAGCGGACCACTTCGGCATGCCGACGAGCTGGATGTTGCGGTCGACGACCTCGGCCAGGGCCTTGTTGCCGTTGTAGGGCCACGACCCGGAGAGGATCCGCTCGGTCACCTCGGTGCGGGTGGACAGCGCCGCGCCTTTGCCGATGTCGCGCATCCACGCCAGGATCGACTGGACCAGCTCGGGCGACTTGGCGCGGATGTAGTACCAGTTGGTGGCCTCGCCCGGGACGACGTTAGGCTGCCGGCCGCCGTCGGGGATGACGTTCTGGATGCGCGCGTCGGCCGGGTCGTAGCCGTGCTCGCGCATGAAGTTGATCCCGGCGTCCATCAGCTCCACGGCATCCAGGGCCGAACGGCCCTGCCAGGGCCGCGCGCCGTGCGCCTGGAGGCCCTTGAAGCTCCACTGGACCGAGACGTTGCCGAAGTTGTTGAGGCCGTAGCTGACGCCGAACTGGCTGCCGACGTGCACGTCCATGAGCGCGTCCACGCCCTTGAACAGGCCGGCGTTCACCATGTAGCCGCGGCTCGCGAGGAGCTCCTCGGCCGGCCCGCCGTAGACGACGATCGTCCCCGGCAGCTTGTGGCGGTCCTTGACCGCCTTGATGGCGAGCGCGGCGCCGATCAGCGCCGGCTGGTGGGTGTTGTGGCCTTCGCCGTGGCCGGGCGCGCCCTCGACGATCGGATCGTGGACCAGCGCCGTCGGCTTCTGCGAGGCCCCCGGCACCCCGTCGAAGTCGGACATCAGGCCGATCACCGGCGAGCCCGAGCCGTACCGGGCGACATAGGCGGTGGGCATGCCGGCCACGCCCGTTTCCACGGCGAACCCGGCCGCCTTCAGCTCCCGGGTGACCAGGGCGATGGTCTTGGTCTCCTGGAAGCCGATCTCGGAGTACGAGAAGATCGCGTCGCTGAGCCGGCCGAGCCGGTCGGCCTTGCCGTCCACCACGGCGAAGGCTTCGGACTTCAGCTGCGCGATGTCGGCGCGCGGCTCGGCCGACGCCGCGCCGGCAACGGCCAGGCCGGCGAGCACGGCCACCAGGCGAAGGGTGATCCTATTCGCCATCGCGGCCTCCCACGGCGTTCGAGGCCTTGCCCACGGCGCTGTCCGGCATGGGCGGCGGGTACTTGATCTTCAGGAACTCCAGGTAGCTCGGCTTGCCGTTCGGGTCGTATTCGAAGGGCTTCAGCGCCCCGCGATGGCGCGCCATCTCCTGCACGTTGAGGAAGGTGGCCGGTTCGGCGTCGGGCGGGATCAGGCTCTTCCAGGCGGGGTAGCGCGCGAGCTGCGCGGCGAAGTCGGCCTTGATGCCGGCGAGCTTGGCCGGATCGGTCATCAGGTCGACCGCGCTCGCCACCAGCACCTTCGAGGCGGCGGCCATGCCCTTGTGCGCCAGCGGGGTGGCCGGCGCGATGGCCGCCGACCAGTGGTGCGCCGCCAGTTCGCCCTCGGGCTTGGCCGGGATGGTGAGCCGGATGTACGGCGCCTGCCAGGTCACGTCGCCGGCGTCGGACGAGCTCGAGATCTGGCGCGTCTCGCGCAGCGCCCGGACCTTGTCGGGCAGGCCGGTGACCTTCGCGCCCATGGAGACCTGGTAGGCCCGGGCGAACGCCTGGTCGTCCGCCGACCAGGCCGGCATGCCCACCGCCTCGATGTTGCCCTGCACCAGTTCGGCGAGCGCCTTGTTGCCGTTGAAGGGCCACGAGGCCGACAGGATGCGCTCGGACACCGTGGTCCCGGTGGCCAGCGCCGCGCCCTTGGCCGCCGCGCGGGCGCGCTCGAACAGGCCCCACACATTGTCGGCCGTCGTGTGCCGGAAGTAGTACCAGACCGCCGCCTCAGCAGGGACCACATTGGGCTGCTTGCCGCCCTCCGGGATCACGTAGTGGATGCGGGCGGG
The DNA here is from genome assembly GCF_016793225.1 of Phenylobacterium sp. Classification (GTDB taxonomy): domain Bacteria; phylum Pseudomonadota; class Alphaproteobacteria; order Caulobacterales; family Caulobacteraceae; genus Phenylobacterium. The sequence goes on along the minus strand of NZ_JAEUMN010000186.1, from coordinate 42,642 downwards.
CGGATCGATGTGCTCGCGCATGTAGTTGGTGGCGGCGTTCATCACCTCGACGGAGTCGAGCGCGCTGCGGCCCTCCCAGGCCCGGGCGGCGTGGGCCTGCCGGCCATGGAAGGTCCACTGGGCCGAGATGATCGCGAGGTTGCCCAGGCCGTAGCTGGTCGAGAGCTCGGAGCCGATGTGGACGTCCATGATCGCGTCCACGCCCTTGAAGAGCCCCGCGTTGACCATGTAGCCGCGGCTGCCCAGCAGCTCCTCGGCCGGGCCGCCGTAGACCACGATCGTGCCCGGCAGGCCGTGGCGGTCCTTCAGCGTCTTGATGGCGATCGCGGCGGCGATGAGGGTCGGCTGGTGGGTGCTGTGCCCCTCGCCGTGACCGGGCGCGCCGGGCGCGATGGGATCGTGGACCAGGGCGGCGGGCTTCTGCGAGGCGCCGGGGATGCCGTCGAAGTCCGACATCAGGCCGATCACGGGCGAGCCCGAGCCGTAGCGGGCCACATAGGCGGTGGGCATGCCGGCGACGCCGGTCTGCACGTCGAAGCCGGCGGCCTTCAGCTCGCGGGTGACGAGGGCGATCGTCTTCGTCTCCTGGAAGCCGATCTCGGCGTACGAGAAGATCGCGTCGCCCAGCCGCCCGATCCGCTCGGCCGAGCCGTCGATGAGCGCGTAGCCCTCCTGCTTGAGCTGCATCGCAGGCGGCGCGGCGTGGGCGGCGCCCGCCAGCAGGAGGACGGCCGCCAGCGCCAGCGCGACCCTCTCGCCCAGCGCGGCCCGATCCGCGCGTCGCTTCGCTTCACTCACGCCAGCCCCCCGTTGGCCCGTGACCCGGCGCGAGGAGGGCGAGCCGGATCGGGTATTGGCAAGACGGCGCGGCGGCGGGCGCTCATCCTTTCGCCCCGGGCGCGCCTTATGCCGCGAAGTTGGGCGCCCGGCGCCGAACTCCAGCGCGGTCTGCGCTCCGCAGCCTTTAGTCGGCGGCCGCGGCGGCCAGCCGCCCGCCGCGTGCGGCCCGGGCCTCGAGCAGCCTGGCGCGCGTCGCCTCGTAGCTGGCGCGCGTGATCCTGTAGCGAGCGTAGAAGAGGAGGGCGATCAGCCCGGGAACGGCGGCGAGCGGGCCGTCGACGATGGCGAGGCTGCGGAGCGTCTCCTCGGGCACCTGGCCGGGGGTGGCCTTTTCCGGGAACGCGACGAGGTCCAGCGCGATGCCCGCGAAGAGGTGCCCGATCGCGGTGTCCAGCTTCGCGAAGAACGACCGCGTCGAGTAGAGGACGCCCTCCTGGCGGTAGCCGTAGCGCAGCTCGTTCTCGTCGGCGATGTCGGCCAGCTGCGACATCACCGAGATGTTCATGACGCTGCCCGCCGCGGCCGAGACGCCGGCGAAGGCGATGACGAGGGGCAGGAGGCTCGGGTCGTCGGGCGCGGGCATCAGGCCGGCGAGCTGCAGCACGAGCGGGACGGCCGGCGTGACGGCCAGGAAGGCGCCGGCCACCAGCACCGCGATCTTCTTGTCGAACCGCGCATGCACCCGTGGGGTCAGGAAGAAGCCCACGAAGAACCCGCTGAGCGTGCCGATCACGAACCAGCGGATCTGCTCCGAGGTGAAGCCCCAGAAGAAGGTGTTGATGTAGAGGTTCAGCCCCTCGCGCATGCCGAGCATCAGCGACAGGAAGAAGAACCCGACCAGCAGCCATACGTAGTTGATGTTGGAAAAGGCCCCCTTCATGTCCCGGAAGAACTCGAAGGGGCTGAACGGCGGCAGGTCCTGCGGCGGTTTCGGCAGGTAGGGGATGCGGTCGCGGGTGAACCAGGCCGAGATCATCAGGATGAGCAGGCCGGCCGCCGCCACGGCCAGGGCGAAGGGCGTGTAGGCGTGGGGGTTCAGGAGCCCGCGCGGATACTCCTCGGTGGCGTGGAAGAACAGGCTGAGCGCGATGAAGGACGTCGAGGCGCGGCCGATCATGCCCAGCAGGTTGTTCCAGGCCATCACCTGGCTGCGCTCGGTGTAGCCGTGCGCCAGCTCGCCCCCCAGCGCCATGTGCGGCACGTGGCAAACCGCCATGAAGATACGCAGGGTGACGACGAAGCTCGCGAACCAGAAGAACAGCCACAGGTGCGGCAGGTCCTTGGGCGGGTTGAAGATGGCGATGACGCAGATCGCCACCGGGATCACGCCCACGAACATGAAGGGGTGGCGGCGGCCCCAGCGGCTGCGCGTCCGGTCCGACAGCGAGCCCACGATCGGCTCGGCCATGCCGTCCAGCACCAGGCTGACCGTGATCGCAAGGCCGGCCAAGGTGGCGGGCAGCCCCACGACCTGATTGTAGAAGAACATGGCGTAGCCGCCGATGGCGGCAAGGGTGACCATCTCCGAGGCTGAGCCCAGCCCGTAGACGAACTTGGTCCAGACCGAGAGCTTCGGCGGCTCCGCCTGCCCCGCCTGCGTCATGCGTCCTCCGTATCGGGTTCTGGTTGGGGTGGGTCGGCCGCGTCAGCCCCGCCGCGGGCGCGCCGCCAGGCCGCGCGCAAAGCTCGGCCGGACCGAGTGCATGGATCGGGCGAATGTCGGACGTCCCACCCCGAGGCTCCTCGCGATCGGCGCCGCGTCCGCGCCAGCCCGCCGGAGGCGGGCCGTGAGGAAAGTCCGACATCGCGCGCGCCGCCACGCACGCCAGAGGGGCCCGGACCTGACTTCGAAGGACTAGATGGGCGCCGGGGCCGAGGGGTCAAGGCCAAGGCGAAGCTCGGCCCGCGCGCCGAGGAACCAGCCGTTCCGCGACCGCCACGTCCCAGGCGCGCTAAGCCCAAGATCAAGGCGAGCATAGTATTGTTTTCAGCCTGAAAACATCTCCATACGAGACGTTATCTGGCTCGGAATATTGCAAAGCACGAGTAAATCCAGATGTGGAACAACGGTCCCGACGAACAGGAAAGTCAGGGGCCGATACATGTCTGACGACAACAGCTTGAACGAACGACTGTCGTTCATCCAACTGGACGCCGAGGCGCGGGAGTCGCTCGTCGCGTCCCGCCCCGTCATCGAGAAGGCGATCGACGAGAGCCTTGAACGGTTCTACGCGCAGATCCGGCGCTTCCCCGCGACGGCGCGCTTCTTCTCGACGCCCCAGCAGATCTCCGGCGCCAAGAGCGCCCAGGCCGAGCACTGGCGTCGGATGGCGTCGGGCCAATTCGACGGCCAGTACGTCGCCAACGTCCGCCGCATCGGCCTCACCCACGCCCGCATCGGGCTTGAGCCCCGCTGGTACATCGGCGGCTACGCGATGGTGCTGGACGGCCTGATCGACGGGATCATCCAGAGCCACTTCGCCAGCGCCGGCGGCGCCCAGGACGGCAAGTCGTGGTGGGGCCGCGGCCGGTCGGCCGGGCCGGACGCGCAGGCGCTCAGCCGCTCGCTCAGCGCCATCATGAAGGCGGCCATGCTCGACATGGACCTGTCCATCTCGATCTACCTGGACACCCTGGAGGAGGCCCGAGCGGACGCCGACCGGAAGCGCCTGGAGGCGGAAGCCGAGCAGAAGCGCGTCGTCGAATGCACGGCCGCGGCGCTGGCCGACCTGGCGTCGGGCGACCTGACGAAGCGGATCTCGGCCGACTTCCAGGGCGACTACCTGAAGCTGAAGGAGGACTTCAACCAGGCGCTCGACAGCCTGGAGTCCGTCCTCTCGGAGATCTCCGCCAACGCGGCCGCCATGCGCTCGGGAACGGGCGAGATCAGCCAGGCCGCCGACGACCTCTCCCGCCGGACCGAGCAGCAGGCCGCGACCCTCGAGGAGACGGCGGCCGCCCTCGACCAGATCACCGCGACGGTCCGCAAGACCGCAGAGGGGTCCTCCCGCGCCGGCGCCGTCGTGCTCTCGGCGAAGGAGGACGCCGAGCGCAGTGGCGAGGTCGTGGGCCGGGCCGTGGCGGCGATGGACGCCATCGAGGAGTCCGCAGGCCAGATCGGCCAGATCATCGGCGTGATCGACGAGATCGCCTTCCAGACCAACCTGCTGGCCCTGAACGCGGGCGTCGAGGCGGCGCGCGCCGGCGACGCCGGGCGCGGCTTCGCGGTGGTCGCGTCCGAGGTGCGGGCGCTGGCCCAGCGCTCGGCCGAGGCGGCCAAGGAGATCAAGTCGCTGATCTCGGCCTCCACCTCGCAGGTGAAGACGGGCGTCATGCTGGTGGGCCAGACCGGCGAGGCGCTTACCGCGATCGTGGAGCGCGTGGCCGAGATCAACGGCCTGATGGGCGAGATCAGCGCCTCGGCCCAGGAGCAGGCCACGGCGCTCTCGCAGGTGAACACGGCCGTCAACGAGATGGACCAGACCACCCAGCAGAACGCCGCGATGGTCGAGCAGTCCACGGCCGCCAGCCACAGCCTGACGCAGGAAGCCCTCCAGCTGAACCAGCTCGTCGGGCGCTTCCGGGTTCGCGCGGCTTCAGGGGTCGAGGCCGCCGAGGCGCCTGCCCGGCGCCGGCCGCGGGCCGTCGCCGGGAATCCCCGGATCGAAGAGGCCCGCGCCCGCGCCGCCGCCTTCGCCAAGTCGCTCCCGCCCAGGGGCCGGCACGCCACGGTCGGCGCGGCCGCGGTGGAAGCCTCGTTCGACGCGGACTGGGAGGAATTCTGATGAGCGAGGCGCAGCTTGAGCTGCCCGCGCGCCTGGAAGGCGCGGCCCTGGCGCCGCTCCGCCTCCAGCTCCTGGAGGCCGGCGGTTCCGACCTGACGCTGCAGGGCGCCGGTGTGGAGCGGATCAACGGGCTCGGGCTGCAGCTGCTGGCCGCCGCGGCCCTCACGCGACGCGCTGCGGGCCAACGCCTCCTCATCGCGGACCCCTCCACGACCCTGGCCGCCGCGCTCGCCCGCATCCCCGAGGCCTTCGAGACAACGGAAGAATAGATGAGCAAGACTATTCTGACTGTCGACGACTCCCGCACCATGCGGAACATGCTGCGCCTCGCGCTGGCCCCCTCGTTCGAGGTGGTCCAGGCGGTGGACGGCGAGCACGGGCTCGAGGTGCTGGAAGACTGCGCCCCCGACGCCATCATCACCGACATCAACATGCCAAGGCTCGACGGGTTCGGCTTCATCGAAGCGGTCCGGCGGGATGAGGCGCGGCGCACCATCCCGATCCTCGTCCTCACCACCGAGAGCGACGCCGAGAAGAAGCACCGCGCCCGGGCCGCCGGCGCGACCGGCTGGATCGTCAAGCCCTTCGACTCGGTGAAGCTCGTCGAAGCCGTTCGGCGCGTCACGGACTGAGGCGCGCCATGGACGAAATGGAAGCCATCCGCGCGACGTTCTTCGCCGAGTGCGAGGACCTTCTCGGCGACCTGGAGGCAGGCCTTCTGGCGCTGAAGGCCGGCGCCGTCGACGAGGACACCGTCAACGCCGTGTTCCGCGCCGTGCACTCCGTGAAGGGCGGTGCGGGCGCCTTCAGCCTCGAGGCGCTGGTCGGCTTCTCGCACGCCTTCGAGACGTCGCTGGACGAGCTGCGAAAGGGCAGGCTCAGCCCCGGCGCCGAGGTCGTCGCGGTGCTGCTGCGCGCATCCGACGTCCTGGCCGACCTGGTCTCGGCGGCGCGGGACGACCGCGCGCTCCCGCAGGAGTTCGGCGCCGAGGTCGTCCATGAGCTGGAGGGGCTTCTCACCGTCCAGGACTCTGTCGCGCCGTCGCCGGCGTTCACGGCGCCTCCGGCCGAGGCGCCCGCGCCGGGGGCTCCGTCGTTCGCCTTCACGCCGGTCAACATCGCGTTCGAGGCGGAAGCTCCGCCCTGCGCCTGGATCGTGTGCTTCCGCCCGCTGGACGGCATGTACGCCGCCGCCAACGACGAGATGCTCCTGCTGCGAGAGCTGGAGCGCCTGGGCGCGGCCGAGGTCACGGCCGATGTTTCGGGCCTGCCCGACCTCAGTGAGCTCGAGCCCGAGCGTCCGCGCCTGGCGTGGCGCGTGCGGCTGACGGGCGACGACCTGTCCGAGGCGCGCATTCGCGAGGTGTTCGAGTTCGTCGGCGACGACTGCGACGTCACCGTGGCCCAGGAGGCCGCCCCTGAAACCGTCCCCGAGCCGCTCGCCGACGCAGGGCCGGACGACGCCGTGGCCGAGGTGCTCGCGCGCATCGCCGCAGAGACTGCGCCGCCCGAGCAGGCCGGGCCTCCCGCAGCGCCGGAAGAGCCGGCGGCCACAGCCCCCGCGCCCGCGGCCGCGCTGGCCGCCCAGGGCGGCGAGCGGCGCGACGTCCAGGCCACGATCCGCGTGGATCTCGACCGTGTGGACCGCCTCATCAACCTGGTCGGCGAACTGGTGATCAATCAGGCCATGCTCGGGCAGCGCGTGGTGGAAGCGGGCCTTGCGAAATCGAGCACCGTGGCCGTGGGCCTGGACGACCTGGAGCAGCTGACGCGCGAGATCCAGGACAGCGTCATGGCGATCCGCGCCCAGCCGGTGAAGTCGGTCTTCCAGCGGATGCCGCGCCTGGTCCGTGAGGTCGCCGCGGCCACCCGCAAGCAGGTGCGCCTCGTGACGGAAGGCGAGGGCACCGAGGTCGACAAGACGGTCATCGAGCGGTTGAGCGATCCGATCACCCACATGATCCGCAACGCCATCGACCACGGCCTCGAGTCGCCGGCGGATCGCGTGGCGGCGGGCAAGCCGGCCGAGGGCGTGGTGCGCCTCAGCGCCATGCATCGCTCGGGACGGATCGTCATCGAGGTGGCCGACGACGGGCGCGGCATCAACCGCGACCGCGTCCGCGACATCGCTGTCGAGCGCGGGATCGTGGACCGCGACGCGACCCTCACCGACGAGGAGGTCGACAACCTCATCTTCGCGCCCGGCTTCTCCACGGCGCCGGCGGTGTCCGACATCTCGGGCCGGGGCGTCGGCATGGACGTGGTCAAGCGCTCGATCCAGGCGCTCGGCGGCCGCATCTCGATCAGCTCGCGCCCGGGGGAGGGCTCGACATTCACGCTCAGCCTGCCGCTCACGCTGGCGGTGCTGGATGGGATGGTGGTCACGATCGGCGACCACACGCTGGTGATCCCCATCAGCGTGATCGTGGAGACGCTCCGGCCCCGCGCGGCCGATGTCAGGCCGTTCGGCAGCTCCCGGGTCCTGACGGTCCGCGGCGCCGCCATCCCCTTCGTCGACGTCGCGACGGCCTTCAACTGGCGGCGGGCGTCCACCGAGGCGGCGGCCGGCGTCACCCTCCTGGTGGAGAGCGAGGTCGGCGGTCTCATCGCCCTCGGCGTCGACGCGATCCAGGGCCAGCGCCAGGTCGTCATCAAGAGCCTGGAGCAGAACTTCCGGCAGGTCGACGGCATCGCGGCGGCCACCATCCTGGGCGACGGCCGCGTGGCCCTGATCCTGGACGTCGACGGCATCGTCGCGGCCCGGCGGCGGGGGCAGCCCGCCGTCGCCCCTGAACCCTTCCTGCAAGCGAGCTGAGGTCCACATGAGCAGCCCGAACGTCGCCGACCGGCGCGAACTGATCTCGTTCTGCATCGGCGAGCAGGAGTTCTGCGTCGACATCCGCGCCGTGCGCGAGATCCGCGGCTGGACGCCTGCGACTCCCTTGCCCAACACCCTCGGCTACATCCGCGGGGTCATCAACCTGCGCGGCGCGGTGCTGCCCGTCGTCGACCTGGGGAGCCGCCTCGAGATCGAGACGTCGGCCCCGACCGAACGGCACGTCATCATCGTCGTGCAGATCGGGCAGCGGACCATCGGGCTGCTGGTGGACGCGGTCTCGGACATCCTGACCGTCGACGAGGACACGATCCAGCCCGCGCCGGACGTGGGTTGCGACGCCAACCGCGCCTTCGTTCGGGGACTGATCCCCTCCGAGGGGCGCCTGATCAGCGTGATCAGCCTGGATGGCGTGCTGCCTGACGTTCCTGTCGAGGAGGCGGCCTGATGGGCGCTCAGGCCGCACACGCGGCGAGTTCCGCGGCCGGGGCGGCCTTCGTCCTCGAGCCGAAGGACTTCCGGTTCATCGCGGACATCCTGCATCGCGACTCCGGCATCCGTCTGGGCGAGGGCAAGAGCTCGCTGGTCTACTCGCGGCTGAGCAAGCGCCTGCGCGCCCTGGGACTGACCCGCTTCCGCGACTACTGCGAGCTGATCGAGAGCCCGGAAGGCCGCGAGGAGCGCGCGGCGCTGCTGAGCGCGCTGACGACCAACGTCACGCGCTTCTACCGGGAACCCCACCACTTCGAGGCCCTGCGCGAGCAGGTGGTCACGACGCTCGCGCCCGCGGCGCGGGCGGGCGCCCGGGTGCGCCTGTGGTCCGCCGGCTGTTCGAACGGCCACGAGCCCTATTCGATGGCGATGACGCTTCTCGACGCGCTGCCCGAAGCCGGCCGGCTGGATGTCCGCATCCTCGCCACGGACATCGACCCCGTCGTCGTGCAGCGGGCCCGCCTCGGGCAGTACGACCCGGCCGAGCTTCAGCCCGTCCCGCCCGCGCTTCGGCAGCGCTACAGCCAGGACGTGGACGGCCAGGCGGTGATGGCCGACGAAGTCCGCGCGCTGATCAGCTTCGGCACGCTGAACCTCCACGGCGCGTGGCCCATGAAGGGCGACTTCGACGCCATCTTCTGCCGCAACGTGGCGATCTACTTCGACGAGGCGGCGCAGGCGCAGCTCTGGCGCCGGTTCGCCGAGCGCCTGAGCCCGAAGGGGCGCCTCTACATCGGCCACTCCGAGCGCGCGGACGTCCCCGGCCTCACCAGCGCAGGCCTCACGATCTACCGGCGAGCGGCGTCATGAGCGGCCCTGCGAAGGTCCTGATCGTGGACGACTCGGCGACGATGCGGGCGCTGCTGCGCTCGCGGATCGCGGCGGACCCCCGGCTGCTGGTCGTCGGCGAGGCTGCGGACGCCGACGCCGCGCGCGCCGCCATCAAGGCGCTGAATCCCGACGTGATCACCCTCGACATCGAGATGCCGCGGATGAACGGGCTCGACTTCCTCGAGCGGCTCATGCGGCTGAGGCCGATGCCGGTGGTGATGGTCTCGAGCCTCACCAGCCGCGGCGCCGAGCTGACGCTGGCGGCCCTGGAGCTCGGCGCCATCGATTGCGTGGCGAAGGGCGGCCCGGCCGGCGCCGACGCGTTCGACGACCTGGCCGACATCCTGGTCGTGGCGGCCGGGGCCCACCCGCGCATGCGCGAGGCTCCCGCCGCCGTGGCGTCCGACTACGTGGCCGGCGACCGCGTCGTGGCGATCGGGTCGTCGACAGGCGGCGTCGAGGCGCTGCTGCACGTCCTGGCCTGCTTCCCGGCCAACTGTCCGCCCACCCTCGTCACCCAGCACATGCCGGCGAGTTTCACCGCCAGCTTCGCGGCGAGGCTCGACCGCGTCTGCGCGCCGGAGGTCTCGGAGGCGCAGGACGGAGCCGACGTGGTTCCAGGGCGGATCTACCTCGCGCCCGGCGGCGCGACCCACCTGACCCTGCAGTCCGGGTCGGGCGGGCGCCTCGCCTGCCGCCTCACCGCCGAAGGCCCCGTCAGCGGCCATCGGCCCTCCGTGGACGTCCTGTTCCGGTCGGTCGCGGCCGTGGGCGCGCGCGGCGTGGGGGTGATCCTGACCGGCATGGGCCGGGACGGAGCCGAAGGCCTCCTGGCGATGCGCCGCCGCGGCGCGACGACCATCGCCCAGGATGAGGCCACGTCGATCGTCTACGGCATGCCGCGGGCGGCGGAGGAGCTGGGCGCCGTCGAGCGCGTGCTTCCGCTGCACCGCATCGGACCTGCCGTCCTGCGCGCCGCCGCACAACCCCTTCAAGGAGCCGCCTGATGCCCGCCGCCGCCGCCCTCAAGGTGATGATCGTGGACGACCAGCTGACGATGCGCACGCTGGTGCGCAACGGGCTCAAGTCCATCGGAGTCGAGGAGATCGACGAGGCCGTCGACGGCGAGGACGGCCTGCGCCAGCTGCTGAACAAGTCCGTGAACCTGGTGATCTCGGACTACAACATGCCCAAGCTGGACGGCCTGAGCCTCCTGCGGGCCGTCCGCGCGGCGCCGCAGCTCGGCAAGGTGGGCTTCATCATGCTCACCGGCCGCGCCGACACCGACCTCGTCCAGCGCGCCGCGCAGTTCGGCGTCAACAACTACCTGGTGAAGCCGTTCACGGTCGCCAGCCTCCGGCAGAAGATCGAGGAAGTCTACGGGGCGCTCACGTGAGCGGGGCCACGGCCGTCCTCGACGCCGGGCGCAGGCTGCATGTCGTCCAGGGCGGCCATGCGATCTGCAGCGACGCCGACGTCTGCCTGACGACCATCCTGGGAAGCTGCGTGGCCGCCTGCCTGTGGGATCCGGTGGCCGGCGTCGGCGGCATGAACCACTTCCTGCTGCCCGAGCGGCCGGACGGCGCCGTGGGCGACCGGCGCTACGGCGTTCAGGCCATGGAGGTGCTGATCAACGGCCTCCTGCAACGCGGCGCGCGCCGCGACCGGCTGCGCGCCAAGGCCTTCGGCGGCGCGCGCATGGCGGCCCGGATGGTCGACATCGGCGCCCGCAACGCCGAATTCATCCGGACCTTCCTGGGAGACGAAGCCATTCCGCTGGTGGCCGGGAGCCTCGGCGGCGCCGCCGCCCGCCGGATCCAGTTCTGGCCGGCCAGCGGACGCGCACGCCAGCACAAGGTCGAGGATCGCACGCTCGCCGAGCGCGAGCACGTGCTGCTGAGGCCGGCGCCGGCGGCGCACGCGGGCGAGCTGGAGCTCTTCTGATGACGGCCGCCGACACCGCCGACCTGCCGCAGCTCCTGCAGTCCGTCGGCGAGGAACTCGTCCGCTGGGCCCGGTTCGGCGAGGCCTTCGAGCTGGTGCTGGCCCCGGTCATCGAGCGCCACGTGCTCTCGCGGGAGGAGGTCGAGGCGCTGCAGGGCCTCGACAGCCTCATCCAGCACCTGCACGAGCTGGGCGCGCTCTGCGCCGGACTGGGCGCCAGCGACCTGCCGGGCCTGGCCGACGGCGCGCACGCCGAGGCGCTGGACCGGATCCGTCTCTGCGACCTTCGCCGGCGGCTCGGCGGCGAGCAGACCGACGGCCCGTCCACGGGGGAGTGCGAGCTGTGGTAGCGCCCGCGGACAAGCCGGAACTGCGGCTGGACCTGCGTTCGGCGCACGTCCTGTGCGCCGACTCCACCTCGATCGGGCTCGATATCATCGCCCAGATCCTCCACGGCTTCGGGGTCGCCCAGGTCGTCCGCGCCTGCGGCCCGCAGGAGTTCCGCGACTGGATCAAGAAGAAGACCTTCGACCTGATCATCGTCGACGCCGAGATCGGCGACCACGAGGGCTTCGAACTCATCCGCGCCCTCCGCACGAGCGCCCCGGAGGCGAACCGGGTCGTCCCGGTGGTCTGCGTGAGCGGCTATCTCCCGAAGTCGCGGGTCGTCGCGGCCCGGGACTGCGGCGCCAACTTCGTCGTGGCCAAGCCGCTGAGCGCGGGCGTCCTCCTGGACCGCATCGTCTGGCTCGGGCGCCATGACCGGCTTTTCGTGGAAAGCCCCAACTACGTCGGCCCGGACCGGCGGTTCAAGAACTCGGGCATCCCGTCCGACACGGGCGGACGCCGCGCGGGCGACCTGTCCGTCAACGTCGGCCACCCCATCGGAGCGAATATGTCCCAGGACGAGATCGACGGCATGCTGAAGCCGCAGAGGCTGGGCCTGTGAGCAAGGTCAAGTTGCGGCCCGTGCGCTACCGCCTGCGCGACATGGTCGGCGGGACGCGGGGAGTCAGGGTGAGCGAAGCCCTGGCCCGGGCGGAGGCCAACCTGGAGCAGACGGCCGGCGTGCGGTGGGCGGCGCTGGACGAGGGCCTGCAGGAGCTGGTCCGGATGATCGGGCACGGCCGCGCAGAGCGTCCCGGCGACGACGAGCTTAAGCATGTCCGCCGGACCGCCAGCTCCATCATCGCCTGCTGCATGGAACAGCCGCTGCCGAGCGTGGCGCGGGTGCTGGCCAAGCTCTGCGAGATGACCGACAGCCTGCTGGCCTCGCGCTACTGGGTCGCCGGGGCGCTCGACCCGGCGATCGAGCTCGCGCTGCTCTGCCGGCGCGGCGAGGTCCCCGAGGCGCACGTCGGCCCGCTGCTCGACGCGCTGGATGCGTGCATCGCGCGCTACCGGGCGGAGGAGGAGGACGTCACCGCCTGAACCGCATCCGTTGCAGCCGGAAAAGGTTCTACCGCGGCGGTTAGGGCCGCCAGCCCTAGCCTTCTCGCAGGCTCTCGACAGGTCGAGGTAGAGAATGAAACTCGCCAACGCGCCGAATGGACGCTCGCTGATCGCCGCCCTCGATCAGTCGGCGATCGTGGCCGCTACCGATGGCGCCGGCCGCATCATCTACTGCAACGCCCGCTTCATCGAGGTCAGCGGCTACGCCGAGGTCGAACTGCTGGGCCGCAACCACAACATCCTCAACAGCGGCACGCACCCCAAGACGTTTTTCCAGGAGATGTACCGGACGATCACCTCGGGCGAGACCTGGCGCGGGACCGTCTGCAACCGGCGCAAGGACGGGGAGCTCTACTGGGTCGACACCACCATCGTGCCCGAGCGCGAGGGCGACGGTCCGATCACGGGCTACATCGCCATCCGCACCGAGGTCACCGGCCACGTGGCCGCCCTCCAGGCGCTGAAGCGGGCGAAGGAGGCGGCGCTGCGGGCGGGTTCGGCGAAGGACCAGTTCCTCGCCAACATGAGCCACGAAGTGCGGACTCCCCTCAGCGGCATCGTCGGCCTGGCCGAGGTGCTCGCGCGCACGCCGCTCACGGCCGAGCAGCGCGGCATGGTCGACCTGATCATGGACTCCAGCCACTCGCTGCGCCGGATCGTCGACGACGTGCTGGACCTCGCCAAGGCCGAGGCGGGCGAGCTGTCCATCGAGTCCCAGCCGTTCGACCTGCGCGAGGAGGTCGTCTCGGCCGCCGAGCTTCACCGCGTCCGTGCGGTGGAAAAGGGGCTCGCGTTTGACATCGCCTTCTCGGACGAAGCCTCGGGCTGGATATCGGCGGACCCGCTGCGCATGCGGCAGGTGCTCGCGAACCTGATCTCGAACGCGATCAAGTTCACCCAGGTCGGCTCGGTGCAGGTTCGCGTCACCCTCGACGAGACGGACGCAGGACTCGTCCTGGCGATCGAGGTGGAGGACACCGGCATCGGCTTCGACGAGGACACCGCGGCGCGGCTGTTCGACCGCTTCGCCCAGGCGGACGAGTCCACCGCGCGCAAGTTCGGCGGCACGGGGCTGGGCCTTCCGATCGCCCGCAACCTCGCCCAGCTCATGGGCGGCGACGTGACCACGCGCAGCCGTCCGGGCGAGGGCAGCTGCTTCCGGCTGACGATCCCCGTGACGAGGGCCGCGCCGCCCGGCGCGCTGACGCGGCCTGTCCCCGGGTCGGACGACGTGGCGGCCGCCGGCGTGCGGGTGCTGGTGGCCGAGGACCACCCCGTGAACCAGCTGGTGGTGAAGGGCCTGCTGGATCCGCTGGGCGTGGAACTCACGATCGTGCCGGACGGCGCCGAGGCGGTCCGCGAGGCCGCCATCGGCGCCTACGACGCCATCCTCATGGATCTGCAGATGCCCGTGATGGACGGCATCGAGGCCATCCGACGGATCCGCATGCGCGAACGGGCCGACCGCCGCGCGCGCACGCCGATCGCGGTCATGACCGCCAACACCTCGGATGCGCACCACCGCGCCGCTGAGGAGGCCGGCGCGGACGGCTTCATCCCCAAGCCGCTGTCCCTGGACACATTGCTGGGCGGTCTCGAGGACCTGCTGGCGGGCCTGAGCCGCGCGGCGGCGGCCTAGGTTTCAGGGTCAGTTCCAGATCGGCGATCTCGACAGCTTCCGGCCGTCCCGGCGAATGCCGGGACCCAGATCCACGTGCGAGATCTTGGTTGGAGGGGCTTCAAGCCTAGGAACCCGCATCTGAGCCATTCCATCTGGATCCCGGCCTTCGCCGGGATGATCGGGTATCGTGTGTTGAAACAGCCGATCTCGCAGGGCCTGAGCCTGGAGCCGTCCCCTCAGGGCGGAGCGTCGGGGCGCCAATCCGCCGCGATCGCCAGGCGGAGCAGTTCCGGCAGCGAGCGCGTCTGGGTCTTCACGTGCAGCAGGCGGCGGTATTCTTCCACGGTGCGCGCGCTGATACCGAGCTGCGCGGCGATCGTGCGCGAGTTGCCGCCCGCCATCAGGGCCGACAAGACCTCGCCTTCGCGCGGCGAGAGGCTGGCGAGGCGGTGGGTGGCGCTGATCCGCGCCGCGGCGCGCTGCCGGGCGTCATGGCGGGCGCGCACCCGCTCCAGGGCGGCGAGCAGATCGTCCTGTTCGAAGGGCTTCTCGATGAAGTCGTCGGCGCCCTCCTTCATGGCGCGGACGGCCATCGCGACCTCGCCGTAGGCCGACATCACGATCACCGGGTTGGTCCGGCCGCGGGACCGCAGATCGGACAGCAGGCTGAAGCCGTCCCGCCCCGGCATCCGGAGATCCGTGAGCACGCAGAGGTCCTCGTCGTCGGCGATCTTCCGGAGGGCGGCGTCCACCGACTCGGCGGTCTCGGTCGGAATCCCGAGGACGGCGTCCAGCAGGGTCCGGAGGGACGACCTCATCCCATCATCGTCATCGACGACCAGGATCCGGAGATCCGCTGGTGCATCCATCCTTCCGCGCCCCGCAAGCACACCGGAGACCCGGCTAAGAATTACCCGCTACGGGTAATTGCCGATCTGATTCCCCCAGTCGGGGAGCAAGTCAACGACAGGTTGCCGTCACGCTGGGCGCGACCTTTCAGCGCGCGCCGCCGATGCCGTCGAGGGCCTCGACCAATTGCTGCAGGGACATGCGCCCGCGGGTGGCGGCGAAGTCGGTTTCCAGCCGCGCCAGGCGCTGCTGGGCCTGGCCGAGCACGTCGCGGCCCCGGTCGGTGATCGCCACCATCTTCGTGCGGCGATCGTGCACATGCTGCCGGCGCTCGACGAGGCGGTGCATCGAGAGCTCGTCGACCAGCCGGGTGACCGAGGCCGGCGACACGCGCAGGCGCGCCGCGAGGGCGCTCTGCGACAGGCCGCGCGGCCCCTCGTGAGCCACGCCCTGGAGCGCCCGCATCGCCGCGAACGAGAGGCCTTGCGGAGCCAGGTCGCGGCTGAAGGACTCGGTGATCCTGCGCGCCGCCTGGAACAGGGCGTCCATCAGGGCGCCATCGCCGGAACCTGCCTCGGGGGCCGCTGCCCGTAACCCACTCATGACAAACCTTCGTGAAACTGGCCGGCGAACGCGGCGGCCGGCGATGGAGGGTGCGCGGCGACAACTGGCCGACCGCGATGCTCTGCCGTCAGGCGGCGCGGATGGACGTCGGCGCCCAGCGCCAGGCGACGGCGCGTTCCCGGGCCTGCTGTTCCAGCAGCGTCCGGGCCACGTCCAGCAACCTTTCGGGATTGACGGGCTTGGAGAGCGCGACGTCGGCGCCGAGGAGCTTGGCCAGCCTCAGGACATCCATGCCGCACTGCGTGCCGCCGCCCGAGATCGCGATCATCTTCGGTGGGAAGGTCTCCTGGCGCAGTGCGATGATCGTCTCGATCCCGTCCTGCTCGGGCATGAAGATGTCGGTGACCACCAGATCCGCGGGCTCCACGTTGAACAGGGCCATGGCGGCGCGGCCGTCGTCGGCCTGCTGCACCTGATATCCGGCATCGCGGAAGATCTCGGCGATCAGGGTCTGGCAGACGATGTCGTCGTCGATGATCAGGATGCTCTGCGTCACGTCTGGTTCCCCCCGCCGCCTGCCTGCGGCCGTCCAGACAAGAAAGTCATAGCGGGTGGAAAACTTCACCCTGGGACAATTACTTACGGCAATTCCGACCCTTGGTTGCGCGCCAGCAGATCCGAGACCGCCTGGGCAAGACGGTCGCCCAGCACGGGCTTCTCCAGGAGCAGGGCGGCCGCGCGGTTCGCCCGCCGCCGGAGCTGGCGTGGCGGCAGCGTCGCCATCAGGACGATGGGCAGCGGGTCGCCCTGGCGCCGCAGCGCCTCCACCACGTCGATGGCCGACGCCCCCCTCATGTTCGCGTCCACGACGAGGACCGAGGGCGCGAGCGCCGCGACGCGCGCCAGGAGGTCGTCCGTGCTGCTCGCCAGCTCGACTTCGCAGCCGCGAACGCGCAGGCCGAAGCGCAGGGCTTCGCGCACGGCGATGTCGTCTTCCACGAGGAGGACGAGCGGACGGGCGGCAGCGAGGCGGGGCATCGACCGTTCCGGTGGACATGGATACTGGGCCAGAAGGAGGCCGCAGCACCGCTAACACCGCGCGCTCCGGGCGCACAGTTGAGGCGGTTGCGTACGTAGAAACCCGTAGATCGAGCCGGCGGCTTCCCAACGCCGCAACGGGTCGGCTAGGCTCTCGTAACCCCTGTCGTGTCGCCTCATGCACGCCAAGCGTGAGTCGTCCTGAGCGTCGCACCATGACCCGCGCAGCATTTTCACGTTTCGTGCCGGGCATTCTCATCGCAACGTCGTTGGGGCTGTTGGCGTTCGCGGCGGGCGGTGTGCTCCAGGCCGCGCGCGCAGATCGTGCGGTCGCCCGAGAGGTCGCCGCGGCGTTCCAACGGGTCGGGCTGGCGGACGAGCTGGCCCTGTCGCTAGCCGCCATGAATGCGGAGATCGATCGTAACGCGGACGGGGGACCGCTCCCCGTAGCGTACGCGCAGGCGCAGCGCACCGCCGCGGCGCAGCTATCCGCCCTGGAGCGGGTCGTCGGGGGCGATCCGCAACAGGGCCCCCGCCTCTCGAGCGTGCGGACCGCCCTGACGATGGACGGCGCCCTGGCGTCCCGGACCGCGATCGCCGCCGCTGAAGCTGCTGTGGTCGAGTTCCGGCGTGAGGAGCGGCGGCGCCTCATGGCCGCGCGCGCCGGCTCGTACGACCGCCGAGCCTGGGCCATCTACAGCGCGATCGCCGCCACGGGCGCCGGCTTCCTGGCGGGCGGCATGGCCACGACGGCCCTCATATGGCGCCGCCGGGCGATCGAGGCCGAACTCGTGGCCGCGGCGCACGATGCGCGCAACAGCGCGGAACTCCTGGCCGGGATCGGCGCGGCGACGCCGGACCTCATCTACGCCAAGGACCGCGATCGCCGCGTGATCTACGCGAACGCGGCGGCGCTGCAGGTTCTGGGGAAGAGCTGGGAGGAGACGGTCGGCCGGACCAGCGAGGAGATCACCAACGACTTCAACCCCCAGGAAATCGAAGCGGACCTGCAGGTGCTCGCGACCGGGGAGGAGCATCGGTCGGAGCTCGAATGGACGACGCCCGACGGGATCGACCGCTTCTACCGAGTCACCAAGTTCCCGCTGCGCAACGCCGAGGGCGAGGTGGTGGGCGTCGGCGGCGTCAGCACCGAGATCACCGACACCTTCGCCACGCGCGCGGAGCTCGCCAACACCATCGCGCACCTGGAGATGCGCGAGGCGCACCTGAGCTCGATCCTGGCCTCCATCCCCGACGCCATGATCGTCATCGACGAGCGCGGCGCCATCCAGTCCTTCAGCGCCGCCGCCGAGCGGCTGTTTGGCTGGACCGCCGCCGAGATGGACGGGGTCAACGTCAACCGCCTGATGCCGGAGCCCTACCGCGGCGGGCACGACGGCTACCTCAGCCGCTACCTGGCCACCGGCGAGCGGCGCATCATCGGCGTGGGGCGCGTGGTGGTCGGTGAGCGCAAGGACGGATCCACGTTCCCGATGGAGCTCGCCGTCGGCGAGATGCGCACCGGACGCGTCCGGTTCTTCACGGGCTTCGTCCGGGACCTCACCGAGCGCCAGGCCGCCGAGCGCCGCTTCCAGGACGTGCAGGCGGAGCTGGCCCACGTCAGCCGGCTGTCGGCCATGGGCGAGATGGCCTCGGCTCTCGCGCACGAGCTCAACCAGCCCCTGGCCGCCACGGTGAACTACATCCAGGGCGCCATGCTTCTCCTGGACCGGCCTGAGTTCGACCGCGACCTCGCGCGCGAGGCCCTGAGCGACGCGCGCGAGCAGATGCTGCGCGCGGGCTCGATCATCCGCCGGCTGCGGGAGTTCGTGGCCAAGGGCGAGACCGAGCATTCCATCGAGAACCTGTCGCAGCTGCTGGAGGAAGCCGGCGCCCTGGCGATGGTGGGCGCCAAGGACCGCGGGGTGCGTCTCCGCTACGACGTCGCGACCTCGGCCAGGTTCGTGCTGGTGGACCGGGTGCAGATCCAGCAGGTGCTGCTCAATCTGATCCGCAACGCCGTGGAAGCTATGGCCGACGCCGAGCGCCGCGAACTGACCGTGGGCGCCAGGGACGCGCCGGACGAGATGGTGCAGATCATCGTGAAGGACACCGGGCCCGGCATCAGCCCGGAGATCGCCGAGCACCTATTCCAACCGTTCATGACCACCAAGCGCGATGGCATGGGCGTGGGGCTTTCCATCTCGCGCACGATCGTGGAAGCCCACGGCGGCCGGATCTGGGCCGAGCCCAATCCGGCGGGCGGCACGATCTTCAACTTCACGCTCCGCGCGATGCCGACGCGCGACATCGAGGAGGCCGTACTTGCCTGACCGGCTCGAGATCTACGTCGTCGACGACGACGAAGCGGTCCGGAAGTCCCTGAACTTCATGCTGCGGGCCGCGGGCTTCCTGGTGCGGACCTATGACAGCGCCGCGGACTTCCTGGCGGACGCGAAGGACCTTGGGCCGGGCTGCCTGCTGACCGACGTCCGGATGCCGGACATGGACGGCCTTGAACTCCTGCGCCGGATGAAGGCCCAGGGCCTCGCGTTCCCGGTGGTGGTGATGACCGGCCACGGCGACGTGCCGCTCGCGGTCGAGGCGATGAAGCTGGGCGCGGCCGACTTCATCGAGAAGCCGTTCAGCGACGAGGTGCTGCTGGCGGCCCTGGGCGCGGCGCGGCGCGGCGTGAGCCTGAACGGGGAGGCGGACGCGCAGCCCTACAAGGACCTGGTGGCGAAGCTCACCCCCCGCGAGGTGGAGGTGCTGAAGAGCGTGGTGGCCGGGCACACGAACAAGGTGATCGGCCGCCAGTTCGGGATCAGTCCCCGGACCGTGGAGGTGCACCGGGCGAACCTCATGCTCAAGCTGAACGTGACCACACTCTCCGAACTGGTCCGCACGGCCCTCCTCGCAGGGCTCTGAACGTCTGAGGTTGCCGGGAAGAGCCGGCGCGCCTGCGGAGGCAGGCGGCGGCTTGCTTCTAGGCCGTGCGCGTGAGCGTGGGGGCTTCGGCGGCGACGGCAGGCTCCACCGTGCGGCCGGCCGCCTGGGCGATGCGGCGGAACGTGGCCAGCGCCTGACCGGTCACCTGGTCCATGTTGTAGTAGCGGTAGGTGGCCAGGCGACCCACGAACAGAACCTCCGGGGTGCGCTGGGCGAGCGCCTCGTACTTCTTGAAGAGGGCCTGGTTCTCGGGCCGCGGGACCGGGTAGTAGGGGTCGCCGTCGGCGCGCGGGTACTCGTAGGTGATCGTGGTGCGCGGCGAGACCTGCCCCGTCATGTGCTTGTATTCGCTGATCCGCGTGTAGGGCGTCGACTCGTCGGGATAGTTCACCGTGCCGACCGCCTGGAACTGCTCCTGCTCGAGCGTTTCGTGCCGGAAGGCGAGGCTGCGGTAGGGCAGCTTCCCGTAGCGGTGGTCGAAGTACTCGTCGATCGGGCCGGTGAAGATCAGCCGGTCGAACACGGCCTCGTCCCGCACGTCCTCGAACTCCACGCCGGTCTGGATCGTGACCCCGGGCCGGTCCAGCATGTTCTCGAACATGCGCGTGTAGCCCTCGGCCGGCATGGCCTGGAACCTGTCGGTGAAGTAGCGGTCGTCGGTGTTGACGCGTGTCGGCACCCGGGCCGTGACCGACTTGTCGAGCTCGGACGGGTCCATGCCCCACTGCTTGCGGGTGTAGCCGCGGAAGAAGGTCTCGTAGAGCTCGCGCCCGACCTGGCTGATCACCACGTCCTCGGAGGTGCGGATCCGCTCCACGGGCTCGGCGCGGCTCTTGAGGTAGGCCTCGGCCTCGGCGTCGCTGGCGAGCTGCAGGCCGTAGAGGGCGTTCAGCGTCGTCCGGTTGATGGGGATGGGCACCTGCTGGTCCCCGACCTGGGCCAGGACGCGGTGCTCGTACGGACGCCAGCCGGTGAACTGCGACAGGTAGCCGAACACCTCCTCGGAGTTGGTGTGGAAGATGTGCGGGCCGTAGCGGTGCATGAGCACGCCCGCGGCGTCCTTCTCGTCGTAGGCGTTGCCGCCGATGTGCGGGCGCCGGTCCACCAGCAGCACCCGCTTGCCGAGCTGGGAACTGAGGCGTTCGGCCAGCACGGATCCCGCGTAGCCCGCGCCGACGATCAGGTAGTCGAAGGGGCGCCTGCGGTCGGACGGGCGCGCGACCGGCGCGCCGAGCATGACGCGGGCGGCGGCGGCGTGCGCCGAGAGCACCTTGGCGATCTCGGCGGACATGGCCTCGAAGGTGTGCTCCCAGGACATGGCGGCGAGGGCCGTGTCCGCGGCCTCCAGCCAGGGGCCGGGCTGGCGGGCCAGCCGCAGCGCGACCTCGCAGGCCTCCACGAACGCCGGCGCCGTGTCGGCGATCTTCACGGCCTCCAGCTCTCCGTAGTGCCGGATCACGTCCGTGATGGGGGTCGAGACCACCGGGCGGCCGCCGGACAGGTACTCGGGCGTCTTGGTGGGGCTGATGAAGCGCGTGGCCTCGTTCACGGCGAAGGGCATCAGCGCCACGTCCCAGCCCGACAGGTAGGCCGGCAGCTCGGCGTACGTCTTGCCGCCCAGGAAGTGGAGGTTGGGACGGCGCGGCAAGGTGTCGGGGTCGATCTTCACGACCGGTCCCACCATCACCAGCCGCCAGTCGGGCCGCGCGTCGGCGACGGCGGCCAGGAGATCGAGGTCCATGCGCTCGTCGACGACCCCGTAGAAGCCCAGGCGCGGCCCTGGAATGGCGCCCTGATCCTCGGGCGAGTGATCTCCCTTGCGGGCCTGCGCGAAGTGCTGGCGGTCGACGCTGGAGGGGAAGGGATGGATGTTCGGGTGCCGGTCGCGTTTGGCTTCCCACAGGCTGTAGCCGCCGGTGAACACCACGTCGGCCAGCGACATCAGTTCCTGCTCCAGGGACACGAGCTCGGGCGGAGCGAACTTGAAGTTCGCGAGCTCGTCCATGCAGTCGTAGACGGTGCAGGCGGACGAGAGGTGCCGCGAGAACGGCAGCATCATCGGCGTGTAGTACCAGCGGACCAGCTGGTGCTCGGCGGGCAGGGCCTGGTCCAGCAGGGCCTTCAGGGCGGCTTCCCGCGCAGGGCCCTGCAGGTCGTCCGGGAGGCGCGGGGTGGCGACCGTGACGCCGCTCTGGGCGCATACCCGGGCGTCGAGCGATGGCGGTGAACCGGGGGCCGACGGCAGCGGCTCTTCCCAGAAGATCACCTGCCGATCGCGCGCGAAGCGCGTCATCAGGTGCTGCGGACGCTGGAAAACAAAATCCCACCGAAGATGAGAGAAGCAGACCAGGAGGTTTCGGCGGGACGCGATCACGGGGTTTTCCTGAGTTTGAAACGCGGAAACGAGCAACGCCCGCCAGAGGCGGGCGTGAAGCGAATGGGGAGCCGGCTCACTCTGCCGCGTCCGCGACGCGTGGAGCCCGGAAGGCTCTGGGGCCGGCGCCGTAGGCGGGATGACGCTCCCAGCGGACCGCGTCGCCGACGATCTCTTCCAGCGACGGACGTGTCGCCGTCCAGCCGAGCACCGATCGCGCCCGGGAGGGGTCGGCGACGAGGCTCGGCGGGTCGCCGGCCCGGCGTGGCCCGACCGCGTGCGGCGTCGGGCGGCCGAGCGCCCGGTCGACGGCCTGGATGACCTCACGGACGGATCGTCCGTGTCCCGTGCCGACGTTCACAGCCTCGAAGCCGCCCGCGGGCAAGGGCGCCTCCAGCGCCGCCACATGGGCCGCCGCGAGGTCGCAGACATGGATATAGTCCCGCAGGCACGTCCCGTCGGGCGTGTCGAAGTCGTCGCCGAAGAGCGTCAGCGGGCTCCCGGCGCCCAGGCCGGCCGCGATGGCCAGGGGGATGAGGTGGGTCTCGGGCTCGTGCGCCTCGCCGATCCCGCCGGAGGGGTCGGCGCCCGCGGCGTTGAAGTATCGAAGGGCCACAGCGGACAGCCCGAAGGCCCGGCAGTGCGCCTCGATCAGCCGCTCGCCGGCCAGCTTGGTGTCGCCATAGGGGCTGGAGGGGGCCTTGGGGTCGGCCTCGCGGATGGGCGCGAGGGCGTCGCGGCCGCTCTGGCCATAGACCGCCGCGCTGGAGGAGAAGACCAGCCTGGGCACGTTGCGCGCGCGCATCGCCTCGAGCACCCCCGCCGTGCCGCCGACGTTCACGTCCCAGAACAGGTCCGGCCGCGCGACCGAGCGCCCGACCTCGATCAGGCCCGCGAAGTGGATGACGGCGGTGACGCCATGGGCGTCGATGGCGTCGGTCAGCCGCGCACGGTCGCGGATGTCGCCATGGACGAAGGGGCCCCAGCGAACCGCTTCCCGGAAACCCGAGCTCAGGTTGTCGTAGACGACAGGCTGATGGCCCCGCTCGTACAACGCCTTCGCCGTGTGCGCGCCGATATAACCCGCGCCCCCGGTGACAAGGACGACCTGCCTCGTTCCCCGATTCATGGACTGGTAAATGGCCAGAGAGGGTGTCTCGTTCCCGTGGCCCCGAACACGGACCGCTGGAACAAAATCGCTGGTGCGGCATTGGCCTAGATCGCCAGGGATGCCGCGTGATGCTGGAGCTGTGGGGCGGGCACGAGTGCACCGTCAATCGCGTGGGCGAGGTCTATTTCGACCAGACGCTCCGCTCCGGGCATGAGACCCGCATCGGAGACCTTGACCGGTTCGCGGACCTCGGGTTGAAGGCGCTCCGGTACCCGGTCCTGTGGGAGCGCGCGTGCCCGACCGTCGATGCGGCGGCCGACTGGAGCTGGACCGACGCGCGGCTCGGTCGCATCCGCGCGCTGGACATGCGCCCCATCGTGGGCCTGCTCCACCACGGCAGCGGGCCGCCGGGGACGAGCCTGCTCGATCCGGACTTTCCGGCCCGCTTCGCGCGCTACGCCCGGGCCGCCGCGGAGCGGTATCCCTGGGTCGACGACTGGACGCCGATCAACGAGCCTTTGACCACCGCGCGCTTCGCGGCCCTGTACGGGCTCTGGTACCCGCACGTGCGCGACGAGACGGCGTTCTGGACGGCGCTGCTGAACCAGATCGAGGCGACCTGCCTCGCCATGGGCGAGATCCGGGCGGTCAATCCTGCGGCGCGACTGATCCAGACCGAAGACCTCGGTCGTACCTACGGCACCCGGCCGGTCGGCCACCAGGTGGCCTACGACAACGCCCGCCGCTGGATGACCTGGGACCTGCTCTGCGGGCGGGTCACGCCCGGCCACTTCCTGCACGGGCGGCTGGCGGCGTTCGGGCTGGGCGACCGGCTCGCGGACCTCTCGGAGCACCCGTGCGCGCCGGACGTCGTGGGGGTGAACCACTACCTCACGAGCGACCGGTTCCTGGATCACCGCGTCCAGGACTATCCGCCGGCGGTCCGGGGCGGGAACGACTGGATGGCCTTCGCCGACGTGGAGGCGATCCGTGTCGCGAGCCCCGCGCCGGGCGGTCTGGAGGGCGCGCTGGAGGAGGCGTTCGCGCGCTACGGCCTGCCGCTCGCGGTGACGGAGAGCCACAACGGCTGCACGCGCGAGGAACAGGTTCGCTGGGTGCGCGAGGCCTGGGACATCGCCGAACGGCTGAGAGCCCGCGGCGTGGACGTGCGCGCCGTGACGGCCTGGGCCCTCCTGGGCTCGCACGACTGGCAGAGCCTGCTGACCCGCGCCGAAGGGGCCTATGAGGTCGGCGCCTTCGACGTGCGTGGCGGCGTCCCGAGGCCCACCGCCGTCGCCCAGGAACTGAAGCGCCTCGCAACGCAGGGCGGTGCGCCGCATCCGGCCACCACCGGCCCCGGCTGGTGGCGGCGTGACGTCCGGCTGGAGTACAGGCCCGTGATCCGCACCCCCGACGGCGCCGAGCCCCGGCGCGAATGGCGCTCCGGTCCCGGCGACGGGCGGCCCCTCCTGATCGCCGGCGCCACAGGCACCCTGGGACAGGCCCTGGCGCACGCCTGCGAACTGCGCGGCATCACCTATCACCTCACCAACCGGCGCGAACTCGACCTGGAGAACCCGGACGCCATCGCCCGCCGGCTCGACGACACGGGCGCCTGGGGCGTGATCAACGCCGCCGGCTGGGTCCGCGTGGACGAGGCCGAGACGAAGCGGGACGCGTGCTTCGCCGCCAACGCCAGGGGCGCGATCGACCTGGCGCGCGCCTGCGCCCGGCGGGGTCTTCGCTACGTGACCTACTCCAGCGACCTCGTCTTCGACGGCCGGAAGGGCGAGGCGTACGTCGAAGCCGACGCGCCGTCGCCGCTCAACGTCTACGGCGCCAGCAAGGCCGAGGCCGAGCGGGGCGTCATGGAGGCCTGCGATACGGCCCTCGTGCTGCGGACGTCGGCGTTCTTCTCGCCGCACGACGCCTACAACTTCGCCCACCACGTGCGGCTGACGCTGATGGACGGCGAGCGCTTCCAGGCGGCGGACGACCTCGTGGTCTCGCCGACCTATGTGCCGCACCTCGTGGAAGCCAGCCTGGACCTGCTGATCGACGGGGACACGGGGATCCGGCACCTGGCCAACGGCGGCGCGGTCACCTGGGCGGAGTTCGCCGGCCGGCTGGCGCGCGCGCTGGACCTCGACGAACGGCTCG
The DNA here is from genome assembly GCF_016793225.1 of Phenylobacterium sp. Taxonomy (GTDB): domain Bacteria; phylum Pseudomonadota; class Alphaproteobacteria; order Caulobacterales; family Caulobacteraceae; genus Phenylobacterium. The sequence continues at coordinate 17,796 of NZ_JAEUMN010000186.1, read as the reverse complement.
TGGTCGGCGTTCCGCATGCGACGTTCGGCTGGGCCGCCGCCCGGCCGCCGGCCGTGGCGCTGGCGACGGAGCGCGGCGAGGTGCTGCCCTCGCTCGACGACGCCATCCGGCGCTACGCCCAGCGCGTCGGCGAGTGCGGCCTGATCCATGCGGAGGAAGCGCTCGAGCGTCGCGGCGGCGCGCCCGCCGCGCGCCTGCGCTGAGCCTCAGTTTCTCGCGCCGGGGACCCCGGAGTCGTCGTCCTCGTCCGCCTCGAACGCGGTGTCGTCCTCGTCGAGCAGCTCGTCGGCCGCATCGATCAGGGCATCGAGCTGCTCGGCGGTCAGCGTCAGCGAGACCGCGCCGCCCTCGTCGTCCTCGAACCGCAGCAGGAAGTCGCCGTCTCGGGGCGTGATCTCGAACTTGGCCAGGCTGTTCATGCGCGGTCCTCCGTGGGGGGCAGGGAGAACACGTGAACCGCGCGATCGTTCAGCCGAGGGCGCGGGCGGCCGCGACGACGCGCTGGGCCTTCTCTCTCGTCTGTGCCGCGTCCTGGCCCGGGCGGTAGAGCTCCCCGCCCAGGCCGAAGCCCCGGGCGCCGGCCTCCCACCACTGCGCCATGGCGTCGGGCCCCACGCCGCCCACCGCCCAGACGTCGGCGTCCGCGGGCAGCACGGCGCGCAGCTGGCGGAGGTGGGTGGTCCCGTAAGTCGCGGCCGGGAACAGCTTCAACCGGCGCGCGCCGGCCTCGTAGGCGTCGAAGGCCTCGGTGGCGGTGGCGAAGCCCGGCACGGGTTCGAGGCCCAGATCCAGTGTCCGGCGGATCACGTCGGGCCGGGTGTTCGGCGAGACGACGATGCGGCCGCCGGCCGCGGCGACCTCGTCCACCTGCGCGGGCGACAGCACAGTCCCGGCGCCGACCGCCATCCGGCCCGCGAACGCCTCGGCGATGCGCCGGACGCTCTCCAGGGGCTGCGGGGAGTTCAGGGGGACCTCGACCGCCCGGACGCCGGCCTGGAAGAGGGCCTCGACGTGCGCCGAGGCCTCGTCGGGCGTCACGCCGCGAAAGATCGCCACGACCGGGCAGGCTGCCAGCGCGTCCTCGAGCCTCAAGGCGATCTCCCTGCCAGATGAAGCGCTCTGAGCCCCGCCACCGCGGCGGCCTCGCCGTCGAAGGCGCGGGTCGCGACGCCGCGCGCCTGCAGGGCGCGGGCGTAGAGCGCGCAAAGCCGGGCGTCGCCCAGCAGGACGACCTCGTCCGAGAGCCCGCCGGCGCCCGCGCCCAGGAGCTGCGGCGTGGCCGCCACGTCGGCGCCGATCAGCAGACCGGACAGGTAGCTGGACGAGGTCTCGGGCGCCGCGCCGCCGCCCACGACCCGGGCGCGCACGGTGAAGAGCCGGGCGGCCAGCGCGTCGCCGTCGCCGGCGGCCGCGAGGCCGGCGTCGAACGCCCCGCTGTCGTCCGGCGGCGCGTCGCTCTTGAGCACGCTGTGCTTCGACAGCACCGCGAACAGCTCGCCCGTCATGGCGGTGACGAAGTCGGACAGGCGCCCGTCCTCCACGACCATCCACTTGGTGTGCGTGCCCGGATGACAGACCAAGCTGCGGCCGCGCGCGTGGTCCGGGTGCTGCGCGAGCCAGCCGAACAGTTGGGTTTCCTCGCCCCGCATCACGTCGCCCTGGCCGTCGAACCCGCGCGATCGCACCCCGGGCACGATCCGCACGTCCGGCGAGCCGGGGGCTTCCGTCATGGCCGAGGCGAGGTCGGCGAGGGTGGCCGGACAGTCGCGATAGGGCACGGTCGTCCAGCCCAGATTGGACCCGACCATCCCGCAGAGCACCGCCGGAAGGCCCTCGGCGCCGAGGGCGGGGCGAACCTGTTCGGCAAACACCCGCGGCGCCTCGCCGGCCGCGAGCCGCGAGACTCCAAGCGGGAGGTCCCGGTCGACCAGGACGGCGCCCGACGCATCCAGCGTCCAGGCCCGCAGATTGGTGGTCCCCCAGTCGCAGGCGAGGAGTGCGGGTTCCGCCATCAGACCCGGCCCGCGTCGACGACCAGGTTCTGGCCGGTCATCATGCGGCTCTCGTCCGAGGCCAGGAACAGGGCGGCGCGGGCGATGTCCTGCGGCAGGATCCGGTCCTTCAGCGCCACCTGGTCGGCCCAGGCGGCCTCGGCCTGCGGGGTCAGCCACAGCTCGAGCTGGCGCTCGGTGACCACCCAGCCGGGCGACAGCGCGTTGACGCGGATCCGGTCCGGCCCCCACTCGCGGGCGAGGCCCTTGCTCAGGCTGTTGATCGCGCCCTTCGCGGCCACGTACGCCGACATGCCCGCCGGCCCCCACAGGGCGTTGATCGAGCTGACGTTGACGATTGCGCCGCCGCCCGCCGCCTTCATCATCGGATAGACCGCCACCGAGGCGATCAGGGCGGGGTCCAGGTTGACCGCCAGCGCCTTGCGCCACGCGTCCGGCGTCAGGTCGGCGGCTGCGTGGCGGGTGTCGTTCGCCACATTGTTGATCAGCACCGTCACCGGGCCCAGCTCCGCGGCGGCGTCGCCGATCGCCGCCTGCAGCGCTGCGGCGTCGGTGACGTCGCAGCGGCGGAACCAGCCGCCGACCTGCGCGGCCAGCGCGTCGCCGGCCTCCTGCTGCAGGTCGACGAACGCCACCCGGCAGCCCTGGGCGGCGAAATGCTCCACGAAGCTCGCGCCGATGCCCGAGGCGCCGCCGGTCACGAAGACGACGCGGTCCTTCAGGCTGGGGTAGGCGGCCACGTCCATCTCAATGGGACTCGCGCGTCACGTCGGCGCTCGACTTGCCGACCAGGAAGTCGAGGTCGGCGCCCTGGTCCGCCTGCAGGACGGTGTCGATGTAGAGCTTGTACCAGCCGCGGGTGAAGTCCGAGGGCCGGCGCTGGGCCGCCCAGGCCTCCCGCCGGCGGGCGAGTTCGGCGTCGTCGACGAGAAGGCCCAGCGTCCGACCGGGCCCGTCGAAGGCGATCTCGTCGCCGGTGCGGACGAGCGCGAGGGGCCCCCCGGCCTCGGCCTCCGGCGAGACATGCAGGATCACCGTGCCGTACGCGGTGCCGCTCATGCGTGCGTCCGAGATGCGCACCATGTCGCGCACGCCCTGCTGCAGCAGCTTCGGGGGGAGCGCCATGTTCCCGACCTCGGGCATTCCCGGGTAGCCCTTCGGCCCGCAGCCCTTGAGAACCAGGATCGACGTCGCATCGACCTCGAGATCCGGGTCGTCGATGCGGGCCTTGTAGTCCTCGATGTCCTCGAACACGACCGCTCGCCCGCGGTGGGTGAGCAACTCGGGCGAGGCGGCGCTGGGCTTCAGGATCGCGCCGTCCGGGCAGAGATTGCCGCGCAGCACCCAGACCCCCGACGAGGGCCCCACGGGTTCGGCCATCGAGCCGATCACCTCGCGGTTCCAGACCTCGGCGGCGTCGGCGATCTCGCCCTGGGTGTGCCCGGACACCGTCATCGCGTCGCGGCGGAAGGCGCCGGCCATCTCGCGCATCACCGCCGGACAACCGCCGGCGTAGCAGAAGTCCTCCATCAGGAACCGGCCGGACGGCATCAGGTCGACCAGCAGCGGGACCTCGCGGCCCAGCCGGTCGAAATCCTCGAGGCTGAGCTCCACGCCGACGCGTCCGGCCAGCGCCAGCAGGTGGACCACCGCGTTGGTCGAGCCGCCGATGGCCGCGTGCATCAGGATCGCGTTCTCGAACGCCTCGCGGGTCAGGATCTGCGACAGCCGGACGTCGTCCTTCACGAGCTGGACGATGCGGTTGCCGGTGAGGTGCGCCAGCGTCTTGCGGCGGGCGTCGACGCCCGGCAGCGCCGCGTTGTTCGGCAGGCAGACGCCCAGCGCCTCCATCAGGCTCGCCATGGTCGAGGCCGTGCCCATGGTGTTGCAGACGCCGTGGCTGCGGCTCATCGAGCTCTCGGCCGAGAGGAAGTCCTTCAGCGTCATCTCGCCGGCCCGCACGGCTTCGGAGAACCGCCAGACGTCGGTGCCGGAGCCGATGTCGCGGCCCTGCCACTTGCCGTTCAGCATCGGGCCGGACGAGACGACCATGGTGGGCAGGTCCACGCTGGCGGCGCCCATGAGCTGGCCCGGCGTGGTCTTGTCGCAGCCGCCCAGCAGTACGACGCCGTCGATCGGATTGGCGCGGATCGACTCCTCGACCTCCATGGCCAGCAGGTTGCGGAACAGCATCGCCGTGGGCCGCATCTGGGTCTCGGGCAGGCTCATGGCCGGGAACTCGATCGGCACGCCGCCGGCCTCCCAGACGCCCCGCTTCACATACTCGGCGAGGTCGCGCAGGTGGAACTGGCAGGTGACCAGCTCGGACCAGGTGTTGCAGATCCCGATGACCGGCCGGCCGTCGAAGACGTGGTCGGGAAGCCCCGTGCCCTTGATCCAGCTGCGGTGGATGAAGCCGTCCCGGTCCAGCTTGCCGTAGCTTCTCTGGCTGCGCAGCTTCCTGTCCGCCACCTGGCGTCCCCTTCTCGATCCCTGGGGCTAAACCCCCAAGCGGGCATGCAGGTTCTGTCCATACCCGGCGAAGGACGCGAGGGGCAGTCCGGGAATGCCGGCCGCCGGGCGAGGGCGGTCAGCCCGCCGCCGGCCGGTCGACTGCGACGCTTGCGCGCAGCGTCGGGGCCCAGGCGGGCTTCGGCTGCGGCCACGCGCCGCGCCGACTGGGCTCGGCGGGTCAGGCGCGCCGCGCCAGAGCGGCTCGTCCGCGCCCGCCTGGGGCCGCCTGTTCTCCAGGAATTTCAGCAACTTGTGGAGGCGGCGATCCGGCTCGGGTGGGGCCGTACGTCGCCACTGCGCGCGCATCCCGACCGGCGGGCGTCTGCGACAACCTGACGGCCGCGTTTTGGTTCCGTTCAACCTTTCGAGTCGACTATCTTCCCCACGAGCAACCCGGGCGGGGGCCCGCAGAGTCATGACGTTGTCCAGCTATTCCGACGTGTTTTCGATCTCTCACGAGAGAGAGCACCCCGAGGACATCCACCCGGGAGATCTCGTCCGGACGGGCGAGAACTACCACCCGCACTACGAGGTGGTCGCGGTGAACGGGGACAAGGCCTGGGTCCGGAACGTGCAGAACGGGGCCGACAGCCTGGCCCTCCTGGCGCGCTGCCGGAAGATCGCCCCGTCCCTGATGATGGCCGCCGAGTAGGCTCCGACTGAACCGCGCATCGCCGCCGGAGTTGTATCCGGGGGAACCGCCGGGCAGCGGGAGGATGCGTCATTTCGGCTTTCATGTTTGCGACCGGGATCGAGAACTCGATTCCGCGGATCCAGAACGGTCGGCTCCGGATCGACCAGATGGAGGCGTGCGGCCACTACGCGCGCTGGCGCGAGGATTTCGACCTCGTCGAGGAGCTGGGCCTAGCCTACCTGCGCTACGGCCCGCCTCTGCACACGACCCTTCTCGGGCCCGACCGCCACGACTGGGAGTTCGCTGACGTCACCTTCGCCGACCTGCGGCGGCGCAACATCAGCCCGATCGTCGATCTCTGCCACTTCGGCGTCCCCGACTGGATCGGTGACTTCCAGAACCCGGATTTCTCGGAGCAGTTCGCCCGCTACGCCGGCGCTTTCGCGCGGCGTTTCCCGTGGGTCCAGCTCTACACGCCGGTCAACGAGATGTTCATCTGCGCCCAGTTCTCGGCCAAGTACGGCTGGTGGAACGAGCAGGGGACCACGGACCGGACCTTCGTCACGGCGCTGAAGCACATCGTGAAGGCCAATGTGCTGGCCATGCACGAGATCCTGAAGGTCCGGCCGGACGCGATCTTCATCCAGAGCGAGTCGTCGGAGTACTTCCACGCCGAGAACCCGGCCGCGATCAAACCGGCCGAGATCGAGAACTCCAAGCGGTTCCTGTCCCTCGACCTGAACTACGGGCATCGCGTGGACTCCGAGATGTACGAGTACCTCTTCGACAACGGCATGACGAAGGCGGAGTACCACTTCTTCCTCGGCCACTCGCTCCGTCACCACTGCATCCTGGGCAACGACTACTATTGGACCAACGAGCACCGGGTCGCCGCCAACGGGATGACCCGCGCCTCGGGCGAGATCTTCGGCTACTCCGAGATCACGCGGCAGTATTACGCGCGCTACCGGCTGCCGGTGATGCACACCGAGACCAACATCGCCGAGGGCCCGAACGGCGACGAGGCCGTGAACTGGCTGTGGAAGGAATGGGCCAACGTCCTGCGGGTCCGCAACGACGGCGTCCCGACGGTGGGCTTCACCTGGTACTCGCTGACCGACCAGATCGACTGGGACGTGGGCCTTCGCGAGCAGAACAACCGGGTGCATCCCGTGGGCCTCTACGACCTGAACCGCAACATCCGGCCGGTGGGGCGCTCGTACAAGCAGCTCATCCATGACTGGGGAACCGTGCTGCCCACCCAGAGCGTCTGCCTGACGGTGCCGGTGGTCCCGCCCTCGGAGTACGGGCACGAGACGGCCGCGCGCCACGCGGACGAGGCCCGCGAGCTGCGCGCCACCGAACTGGCGACCGGAAGCGCCGGCAGCGCGCCGGGCTGATGGACCCGTCGCCGCTCATCGGCGGGGCGCCGATGGTGACCCTCGTGGCCGAGCGGCCGCCGGACGGCCCCGGGATCGTGGAGGCGACGGTGCTTCCCGGCCGCGGCTTCATGCTCCTGCAGGCCCGCGCGCGACAGCCGGGCGGCGAGGTCATCGACCTCTTGCATGCGCCCGACCCCGCCGCCGCGGCGGCCGAGCTGGACGGCGGCCCGGACGACTTCGCCGGCAACCGCGCGTTCGCCTTCGGCGGCGCGATCCTCGCGCCCTTCGCCAACCGGATCCGCGGCCGCGCCCTGGCGGAAACCCGCGAGATCGAGACGACGATCGGCGGCCGGCCGGTCCGGCTTCCGCGGAACTGGGGCGGCAAGCGTCCGGGCGCGGAAGCCTACGCCATGCACGGGCTCATCCTGGCCCGCCCGATCGCGTTCGAACGCGACGGCCCGGGTGCGGTGAACGGACGGCTGGACGCGCTCGCCGGCTGGCCCGGGCCGCTCGAGCTCTCGTTCCGCTGGTCGCTGGTCGACGGCGAGCTCGCGTTGCGGCTGGAGGCGCGGAACACGGGAACCGGGCCCGCGCCCTTCGGAGCGGGCTGGCATCCGTACTTCCGGCTCCCCGGCGGCGACCGTCGCCGTGTCCGCCTGCGTCTTCCCGCAAAGCTCCGCGCCGAGGTGAACAACTACGACGAGGTGCTCCCGACGGGGCGGCTGCTGCCCGTGGCCGAAACTCCGTACGACTTCCGCGCCGGACGGGCGCTCGGGGATCTCTACCTCGACGACTGCTTCACCGGCCTGGAGCCCCGCCCGCTGAGCATCGAGGTGGCCGACCCCGCGGCCGGGCTGGCGCTGCGCATCGCTTCGACCTCGTCCCGCCTGCGCGCGGTGCAGGTCTATGCGCCGCCGGAGGAGGCCTTCGTCGTGATCGAGCCGCAGTTCAACCTCGCCGACCCGTTCGGCGCGGTCTGGCCGCGGGACGTCGACACCGGCATGGCCTGGCTGGCGCCGGGCGAGACGGCGACGTACGACGTCAGCCTTCGGGTCCTGGCCTGTCCGTGACCGGCGCCTGAGCGGGGCGGCCGCGGGCCAGGAAGAGCACCAGCCCCACCGCCAGGCCGGACACGATCGCCACCGCCTGGACCGCGGTCATCTGCACCAGGATGCCGGCGCAGCCCAGGACGACCACCGCCAGCACCAGCGGCGCCGCCGGCATCCGGTAGGCGGCGGGCGGCGCCGCGCCGGTGCGCTCGACCCGCCGCAGCCGCATCGCGGCCAGGGCGACGCTGAGGTAGACCACCAGCCGCGTGCCCACGGCCAGGACGACCAGCGACTGGAACGTGCCGGTCAGGGCCAGGGCGACGACCAGGACCGAGCTGATCACCACCGCGACCACGGGCGTGCCGAACCGCGCCGACCGCGTCCCGAACCAGGCCCAGGTGTCGCCCTGGTCGGCCAGACCCTGCAGCAGCCGCGAGTTCGCCAGGACCGCGCCGGCGTTGCTGCCTGCGACCGCCAGGATCGCGGTGGCGGCGATGGCCCACCAGCCGGCGGGCCCGAGCACGATACCCGCGGCGTCGCCCAGAGCGAGGCGGCTGTCGGCGAGGTTCGGGACCAGTCCGATGGCCACGGCGTTGGCGCCCACCAGCAGGACGACGCCGGCCGCCAGGGACGCTAAGAGGGCGCGCGGGACGTCCCGCTGCGGGTCGCGCGCCTCTCCGGCCGGGATCGCGAGGTTCTCGAAGCCCGCATACGAGAACATCGCCATGGTGGCCGCGGCGACCGCGGCCGACAGGCCCAGCGGCTGCGCGGGGACGAGGGCCGAGACCTCCAGGCGGTGGACGGCGAGGACGATGAGCAGGACGACGGGCGTCACCTTGATGACCGCCAGCGCCGTCAGGAGGCCTGCGTTGACCTTGCCGCCGATGATCGAGAACGCGGCGATGACCGTGGCGAGCGGGATGACCATGGCGGCCGTGGCGCCGAGGCCCAGCGTGCGCCCCGTGGTGACCTCCACGAGCATCACCAGGGCGGCGAACATCGACGCGGTGGAGATCACCCGCGAGACGTAGAGGATCCAGCCGATCTCGAAGCCCGCGAGCGGCCCGAAGGCGCTGCGCACATAGAGGTAGGCGCCGCCGTTCTCCCGGAAGCGGCTCCCGACTTCGGCGAAGCAGAGCGCGATGGCGAACATCAGCACGCCCACCACCAGCAGCACGACGGGCGCCCAGGCGCCGGCGGTGGCGAAGTACTGCGCCGGCAGCAGATAGAAGCCGGCGCCGATGATGCTGTTCACGCCGACCGCGGCGAGGGTCGGCAGGCCCATGGCCCGCGGAGACGAACTGAGGCGGGGCTGCGACATGGGGGGCCTGTGCGGCCGGCGCGGACTGCGTCGGATCAGCCGAGCCTAGAATATGTTACCAGGTCGGATCAACCGCCGTCCGCTTCGCCCGGCAGGCGGTACTTCATCGGCACCGTGCCGAGCTGGAAGGCGGCGCGGGTCGCCAGATGGAACTCGCGCTGGATGCGGGCGCACCAGAGGTAGCGGGTCTCGTCGTCGAGGCCGTCCGCGCCTTCGATCCAGCGGATCATCATGTCGATGAACTGGCCGACGTTCAGCCGCGACGCGTATTCGGCGCGCGCCTCCGCGCCCGGCGGAGCATCGGGCCCGATCTGGAACCAGCGCTCCCGCGTATAGGCCGACATGGCGTCCTCGAGCGCCTTGCGCCAGTCGAGCCCTTCGACCCCGCCCTGGCTGTAGCGGAACACGAGCAGGAAAGGCTCGGGCTGCTCGCGGGCGGCCATGGCCATGCCGCGCAGGCGGGCGCCGTATTCGTAGCCCGGCACGGCCCAGACCTCGTGGATCTTGGCGACCACCCTGTCGCGGATCGCGTCCAGCAGCGCCTGCTTGGAGCGGAAGATCCGATAGATCAGGATCTTTGGGACGCCGGCCGCGTCGGCCACATCCTGCATGGTGGCGGTGCCGACGCCCCGTTCCAGGAAGACGCGGCAGGCCGCCAGCAGGAACGCCTCGCGCCGTTCCGGGACGTTCACCCGCGGCTTGGAACCCCTCCCGCTGCGGGGCCGTGCGCCATCTGCGGCGCTCGCCTTTGCCAACTCGATCTCCGTCTCCGATGCAGGGATCTGGTCTAGCCGCCCGCGCCCGACGCACAAAGGGCGATGCGATATGAAACCAAGTCGTAGCATAAATTGACAGCCGGGCAACGTGAGCGCACTGTTACCGGGTAGGAACAAGTGCGGATTCACCGCCGGCTCAGGGGGAAAACGACATGGCTCGTGGCAAGTTGTTTCTTGGCGTGGCGCTCGTGGCGATCTGTGGGCCGCTGGCCGCACAGGCGCAGGACGAGGGGGTGGGCGTCGAAGAGGTGGTCGTGACCGCCCAGAAGCGCGCCGAGAACCTCCAGGACGTGCCGATCTCGGTGACGGCGTTCAGCGGCGAGACGCTGGAGGCGGCGGGCGTGCAGGACATCCGCGACCTTCGCCGCATCACGCCCAGCCTCTACCTCGCCACCTCGTCCAACACGAGCAACACCCGCATCATGATGCGCGGCATCGGCACGAGCGGAAACACCGCGGTCGAGCCCAGCGTCGCCACCTTCGTGGACGGGGTCTATGTGCCGCGCATCGGCTCGATGCTGGCCGGCCTCAACGACATCGGATCGGTGGAGGTCCTGCGCGGGCCGCAGGGCACGCTCTTCGGGCGCAACGCCTCGATGGGCGCCGTGCTGATCCGCACCACGCCGCCCGGCGACACCATGGGCGCAGAGGTCGCCGCGACCTACGGCACGTACGGGGTCCGCCGCGTCTCGGCCATGGCCGACCTGCCCATCAGCGAGACCGTCAAGACCCGCGTCTCGGTGCTCGGCTACGAGGCGGACGGGTACGGCCGCAACGACCTGACCGGCAAGCGCATGGGCCGCAACGACGGGTTCAGCATCCGCGGCGCCGTGCAGTGGGACATCACGCCGGACCTGACCTTCACCCTGCGCGGCGACCACCAGAACCTCAGCGGCGATGGCTACAACACCATCACCGTCGTCACCCGCACGGTGACGCCCCAGACCCTGGCCAACTGGCAGACGCGGCTGGATCCCGACGGGGCGGGGCCGCAGACGGGTCTGCTGCCCTACGTGGCCGACACCTATTCCCGCCGGGTGCGCCAGTCGACCGAGGGCGACGTGACCGACTACCAGACCGGTCTCGCCAGCGAGCTGACGTGGGACATGGCCAGCGGCTATCAGCTCAAGCTGATCAGCGGCTACCGCGACTGGAAGAACATCCAGTACCAGGCTTCGAACGGGAACATCCCGCTGGAACTGCAGCGCCGCACGACCTTCGCCGACAGCCAGAACCACTCGCAGGAACTGCAGCTGCTGTCGCCCGACACGCTGCTGGACGGACGCCTGAACTTCGTCACCGGCCTCTACTACTACGAGGAGGCCTATGACATCGGTCAGAACATCGACCTGACCAACGAGTACTGCGAGGTGTTCATCCGCAACACCTCCACCGCCGCGCGCCTGGCCCAGTGCCGGACCAACACCAAGACCGGCGCCTCGTACTACGTGTTCACCCAGGACACCGAGTCGGTGGCCGCCTACGCCCAGGCCAGCTTCAAGCTCACCGAGCAGTTCGAGGTGACCGGCGGCATCCGCTACTCTGAGGACGACAAGACCGCGAAGTACCGGGGCATCACGCGGAACCCGGCCGCCGCCCAGGCCGCCGAGGTCACCGACATGGCGCTGAAGGAGGACAAGGTCACCTACCGCCTGAACGGGACCTTCCGGCCGAACAGCGACATCATGGTGTTCGGCAGCTTCTCCACCGGCTTCAAGTCGGGCGGCTTCGACTCCGCCCCGGGCACCACGGCCGCGGTCGGCGCCGCCGCGCGGAGCTTCCTGGCCGAGACGGTCGAGAACTGGGAACTGGGCGTGAAGTCCGAGCTCTTCGAGCGCCGGGTGGTGGCCAATGTCACGCTCTTCCGCTCGGATATCAGCGACCTGCAGTTCCGCAGCTTCGACGGGCTCCAGTTCCGGACCCGCAACAACGGCAAGGCGCGCCAGCAGGGCGTCGAGTTCGAGACCACGGCCCGGCCCATCCCGCCGCTCACGCTGAGCCTGGCTGGGACCTACCTCGACTCCGAGTACCTGGACTTCCGGGGCGCGCCCGGGCTGCCGGGCTTCGGCGGGTCGCAGGACCTCACCGGCCAGCGGCTGCCGTACTCGCCGAAGTGGCAGGGGACGCTGTCGGGCCAGTATGTCGGCGACATGGCCAACGGCTGGAGCTGGTTCGCCCGGGCGGACCTCTCCTTCTCGAGCAAGATCAACCTGGCCTCGTCGGGCGACAACAATCCCGACGCCGACCAGAAGGGCTACCAGCAGCTCAGCGCGCGGCTCGCGATCCGCGGACCGGAGCAGAAGTGGGAAGCGGCCGTGTTCGGCCAGAACCTCACCAACGAGACGTTCTGCACCGGCATCTTCAACCAGCCCAACAACGCCGCGTTCGGACTCAACAATGCGACGACGGGGGCGACGGCGCTGCGCTGCACGCTCAACGATCCACGCCAGGTGGGCGTCGAGCTCAAGGCCCGCTTCTGACGCCGGACAGGGAAGGGAACCACGACATGACCCAGCATTCCCGCGCCGCCTTCCCTCCCGGCGGGCGGTCCTGGCCGGACCTCCAGGCCGAGATGGCCGCCCGCACCGCCGGCGACGCCGACTGGCGCGGCGGCCGGACGGCCATCTTCTTCTTCCTGGCGGACGACGAGGCGTACCAGGTCGGCAAGCGCGCCTACATGGAGCACTTCTCGGAGAACGCGCTGGGGGCGGGCCGCGCCTACCCCGGCATCGGGGCCATGGAGCGCGATGTCGTCGACTACGGCCTCGACCTGATGCATGCCCCCGCCGGGGGGGCCGGCGTCTTCACCACGGGCGGGACCGAGAGCGTCCTCCTCGGGGTCAAGGCCGCCCGTGAGCGCCACCGCGCCCTCGGACGCGGCAAGGTCGGCAAGCCGCTGAACATCGTGATGCCGGTCAGCGGCCATCCGGCGTTCGACAAGACGGCCATCCTGATGGACGTCGAGGTCCGGCGCGCGCCGCTGCGCGACGACCGGCGCTGCGACGTGGAGGCGATGCGTGGGCTGATCGACGAGAACACCTTCATGGTGATGGGCTCGGCGCCCTGCTTCCCCCACGGGGTGATCGACCCCATCGCCGAGATCAGCGCGCTGGCCCTCGAGCGCGACGTCTGGATGCATGTGGACGCCTGCGTCGGCGGCTGGGTCGCGCCGTTCTTCGAACGCATCGGCCGCGGGACGCCGGTGTTCGACTTCCGGAACGGGGGGGTGCGGTCCATCTCGGCCGACCTGCACAAGTTCGGCTTCGCGCCGAAGCCGTCGTCCACGGTCTTCTTCCGCGATGGCGAGGACCTGGACCGCTCGACCTTCCGCCTCGGCTACTGGCCCAGCGGCCTCTACACGACCGCCACCCTGTCGGGCTCGCGGCCCGCCGGCGCGGTCGCGGGCGCCTGGGCGGTCCTGAACCACCTCGGGATCTCGGGTTACGAACGCGCGGCGCGGGATCTCGCCGCGATGACCGACGCCTATGTGGCCGGGATCCGCGCGATCCCCGAACTCGAGCTCTGGGCGCAGCCGGACGTCACCATCCTCAACTTCGGGTCCAGGGTCGTCGACATCTACGCCGTGGCCGAGCGGATGAAGACCCGCGGCTGGATTCCGGGGCTCACCAGCGAGCCGCGCGGCATGCACACCATGCTGGCCATGCAGCACGCGCCGGCCCGCGAGGCCTGGCTGGCCGACATGGCCGCCAGCATCGCCGAGGTCCGCGCGACCCAGGCCAAGAGCGACCTCGCCGCCACCTACTAGCAAGGAGACGATCCCGTGGACTCCGGCCCAGCTCTCGCCCCGCTGCCCACGGACTGGACTACGGAGGGCATAGTCGCCCGGCGCGACCGCTACTATGCGGCCTCGCAGCGGCGGTTCGTGCCCTACAAGACGCCGCTGATCTTCCGCCGCGGCCAGATGCAATACCTCTGGGACGAGAACGACCGGAAGTACGTCGATCTCCTGGGCATGAACCTCTGCATCTCGGTCGGCCACGCCCATCCGGCGGTCGTGGCCGCGGTGCAGAACCAGGCGGCGATGCTCACCCACTGCACCACCATGTTCTACCACCCTACGCCGGCGCACCTGGCGGAGGAGCTGACCCAGACCATGCCGGCGGGCCACGAGTGGGTGGTCCATTTCACCAACAGCGGCGCCGAGGCCATCGACCTCGCCCTGCTGATGGCGCGGGCCTACACCGGCGCGATCGACATGCTGTCGCTCCGGACCAGCTACCATGGCGCCACGTTCGGCGCGCAGGCGCTCACCGGCATCGCAGGCTTCCGCCACAACGTGCCGCAGCTGGGCGGCGTCGCCTTCCTGCCCGAGCCGAACGCCTATCGCGGCCTGTTCGGCCAGGAACTGCAGCCCTATCTCGACGAGGTCGAGCGCGCGATCGAGAGCTCCACGTCCGGGCGTCTCGCCGGGATGATCCTGGAAAGCGTGCAGGGCTACGGCGGCATTGTGGAGATCCCGCCGGCCTACATCGCCGGCGCCGCCGAGCGGGTGCGCGCCGCGGGCGGACTGATGATCATCGACGAGGTCCAGTCGGGCTTCGCGCGGACCGGGGACAACTACTGGGCCTTCGAGGCCAGCGGCATCGTCCCCGACATCGTGGTGATGGCCAAGGGCATCGGCAACGGCATCCCGCTGGGCGCCGTGGTGACCCACCGCCACATCGCCGAGTGCATGGCCGACAAGTTCCTGTTCCACACCTACGGCGCCAACCCGGTCGCCTGCGCCGCCGGACGCGCCGTGCTGCAGATCATCCGGGAAGAGGGCCTGCAGGCGAACGCCAAGGCCGTGGGCGCGGCGCTGAAGTCGGGCCTGGTCGCTCTGCAGGCGCGTCACCCGATCATCGGCGACGTCCGCGGGCTGGGCCTGATGATGGCCGTCGAGCTGGTGAAGGACCGCAAGACCAAGGCGCCCGCCACCGAGGAGACCGCCGCGGTCTTCGAGGAGACCCGAAGACAGGGTCTCGTGGTGTCCAAGTCCGGCCCGCATCGCAGCGTCCTGCGGATGGTGCCGCCGCTGTGCCTGTCGATGGACGACGTCCCCGGCGTGCTGGAGGCGTTCGACCGCAGCTTCACCGTGGCGCTGGCCTGAGCCCCCCGCCGCCCGTCAGTCCCGTCGTTCCGGAGTCGTCCATGCCGTCACGCCGATCGTCCCCCGCGCCGACCACCCGCCGGGCGCTGCTGGCCGGCACCGCAGGCCTCGCGGCCGCCGCCGGCGCCGCGGCCGCCCAGCCGGCGCGGCGCGGTGCGGCCCGGGCGCCGAACATCGTGCTCATGATGGTCGACAACTTCGGCTACGGGGACCTGGGGTGCTACGGCGGCGGCGAACTGCGCGGCGCCCCCACGCCCCGCATCGATGCGCTGGCCGCCGAGGGCCTGCGGCTGACCAACTTCAACGTCGAGCCCGAGTGCACGCCCAGCCGCTCGGCCCTGCTGACCGGCCGCATGCCCATCCGCACCGGCACCTCGATCGTGGAGTCCCGCGGGCTGAAGGACGGGATCGCGCCCTGGGAGTACACCCTGGCCGAGCTGCTGTCGGACGCCGGCTACGCCACCGCCTGCTACGGCAAGTGGCACCTGGGCTCCAGCGACGAGCGCGCGCCCACCCGGCAGGGCTTCGACGAGTGGTTCGGCATCCCGCGCAGCAGCGGCGAGGTCAACTGGCCGCTGCAGCCCGGCTTCGATCCCCGCGAGTACACGCTGCAGTCGATCATGGAAGGCCGGCGCGGCGAGCCGAGCCGCCCCTTGCGCACCTACGACCGCGCGGCCCGGCCGCTGATCGACCGCGAGATCACCGAGCGGGCCGAGGCCTATATCCGCCGCCAGTCCAGGGCCGACCGGCCGTTCTTCCTCTACCTGCCCTTCACCCTGCCGCACGAGCCGCCGCTGGCCCACCCGGACTTCGTGAAGCCGGGCCGGTCGAACCACCAGAACGCCCTCGTCGAGATCGACCACAACGCCGGCCGCGTGATCGACGCCGTCGACAAGGCCGGCCTCAAGGACGACACCATCGTCATCTTCTGCAGCGAGAACGGGCCGCAGAGCTTCCAGGGCATCGGCGTGGACTTCGGCGGGCGATCGGACACCGGCCCGTTCCGCGGCGAGTTCCCCAGCGGCTGGGAGGGCGCGATCCGCACGCCCTGCGTCATCCGCTGGCCGGGCCGCGCCCAGGCGGGCCGGGTCAGCAACCAGATGGTGTCGATCCAGGACTTCTACCGCACCTTCGCCAACCTCGCCGGCGCGAGCGGACGGGTCCCCACCGACCGCGCGGTGGACTCGATCGACCAGACCGACTTCCTGTTCGGCGGCAAGGCCGCGTCCAACCGCGAGCACCTGATGATCTTCCACAACAACCGCCTGCTGGCCGTGAAGTGGAAGAACTTCAAGATGCACTTCGCCGTGCGCGAGCCGCCGCGCGGCGCGGTCGTCGCCTCGGGCCAGGCCGTCACCACGTCCTATCTGGAGGAACTGCCGAGTCCCTGGGTCTTCGATCTCGAGAACGACCCCAAGGAGCTCTGGAACATCTACACCACCAACATCTGGGTCCGCCGTCCCATCGCCCGGATCCAGCGGGAGTACGAGGAAAGCGTGGCCAGATTCCCCAACGTCCCCACCGGCGGCGAAGGCCCGGTGCGCCCGGCTGGAGCCTCGGCGTGAGGGTCCGGATCGGACCGGTCGCCGCGGCGGCGGCCGTTGGCGTGCTCGTCGCCTCGGGCGTCGCCGTGAGCCAGGCGCCGCCGAAGGCCGCCGCGAAGCCGGCGGCGGCCGCGACCGCGCGTCCTGCCGCCAAGGCCGCCGCCCCCGCGCGGCTGCCGGGCTGGAACGCCGACCGCAACGCCTACTTCGGCGACCTGCACGTCCACACCTACCTGTCCAACGACGCCTACATCTCGAACGTCCGCCGTACGCCCGACGACGCCTACCGCTTCGCGCGCGGCGAGCCGATCGGCCATCCGTCGGGCTACACCGTGCGCCTGGCGGGCGCGCCGCTGGACTTCACCGCCGTCACCGACCACGCGGAGTACCTGGCGGTGGTCAGCGCCGCGGCGCGGCCGGGCCATCCGCTGGGCAAGCTGCCGTTCAGCCAGAACCTCATCGCCACGGATCCGGCCCAGGCGCAGAAGGGCTTCGAAGCCTTCACCAGCGCCAAGCGCGACGGCACGATGCCCAAGGAGTACGACGACCCCGCGATCGTCACCGAGGGCTGGCGCGAGGTCCGCGACGCCGCCCAGCGCCACAACCAGCCGGGCCGCTTCACGACCTTCGTGGGCTACGAGTTCACCGCCTCCCTGGACGGCCGGAATCTGCACCGCAACGTCATCTTCAAGGGCGCCCGCGTCCCCGCCGCGCCGTTCTCGGCCACCAGCGTGTACGACCCCGAGCTTCTGTGGCAGGCCATGGACGCCTGGCGCGCCAAGGGCATGGAGGCCCTGGCGATCCCGCACAATTCGAACGGCTCGGACGGGATCATGTTCGACAGCGTCCGGCTTAACGGCAAGCCCGTCGACCGCGCCTATGCGGAACTGCGCGCGCGGAACGAGCCCCTGGTCGAGATCACCCAGACGAAGGGCACGTCCGAAACCCACCCCACGCTGTCGCCCAACGACGAGTGGGCGAACTTTGAGATCTGGGAGCGCTACATCGCCGTCAACAAGATGGTGACGCGGTTCCCGGGCAGCTACGTCCGCCGGGCGCTCCAGGACGGCATTCTGCAGCGGGAGAAGCTGGGCGTGAACCCGTTCAAGCTGGGGTTCATCGGCTCGACCGACAATCACAACGCCACGCCCGGCTTCACGGACGAGGCGACCTACGCCGGCGCTTCGGGCCTGCGCGACGGCGCGCCCGAGCAGCGCGGCTCGGTGCGTCCGAAGAGCGCCTCGGAATGGCCAAGCCCGGGTCCGATCCAGTACTCGGCGCGCGGCGGCTCGGGCCTGGCGGGTGTCTGGGCCGAGGAGAACAGCCGCGACGCGATCTACGCGGCGCTGCGGCGCAAGGAGACGTTCGCCACCTCGGGTCCGCGGATCAAGGTGCGGTTCTTCGCCAGCTACGACTTCCCGGCCGATCTCCTGAGCCGCACCGACACCGTGCGC
>NZ_JAEUMN010000177.1 GCF_016793225.1 Phenylobacterium sp. | reverse complement strand
GGCCTCGGCCTGCTCGCGGTCGAAGCGCTGCTTCAGGAGGACGACCTGGCCGACGGTGCGGGCGAAGGCGTTGGCCGTGCGGCCGCAGCGTTCGAAGCCTTCGATGTCCTGGCCCTCGGCGGCATGGGCCATGAGGCCCCTGGCGAGTTCAACGCCCTCGACGCAGGCGTCGAGGACGCGCGCCAGGGCGGCGTCCATGCGCTCAGGGGTGAGGGCTTCGGCCATGGAGAACAAAAGTAGAACATCTAGCCGCCAAAGTCAAGCTTGGCGGCTTGGCGGCGCCGTTTGGGGGTTTGCTTGAGGCGCGGAGTCTATGGGTCCCGGTTTTCGCCTGTGGCGAAACCGGGATGACAGGTCGGGAGGGGGGCGGTCAGGTTTCGACGATGAGGCGTTCCAGGCCGCGGAAGCCGGGGAGGGCGCGGTAGGTGAGGGCCTGGTCGGCGAGCTTCAGGGTCGGGAAGCGCTGGAACAGCTTCCAGAGCGCGACTTGGCCCTCCATGCGGGCCAGGGGGGCGCCGATGCAGATGTGGGCGCCGCCGCCGAAGGCCATGTGGGGCACATGCTTGCGGGTGATGTCGAAGCGGTCGGGGTCCTCGTAGACCGACGGGTCGCGGTTGGCGGCGCGCAGCGAGTTGATCAGCGCGTCCTTGCAGGCCACCGGCGCGCCGCGGATCTCGAGGTCGCGCGAGGCGATGCGGCCGGTGATGCTGATCGGCGGGTCGTAGCGCAGGATCTCCTCGACGGCCGGCGCGACCAGCCTGGGGTCGGCGCGGAGCTTGGCGAGCTCGGCCGGGTGGCGCAGGAACGCCAGCACGCCGTTGCCGATCAGGTCGGTGGTCGTGAGGTTGCCGCCCACCAGCAGGCTCTGGAGGTTCACGCTCACCTCGCTGTCGGTCAGCTCCGCGCCCTCGGCCTGCAGCTGGACCATGTCGGTGATGAGGTCGTCGCGGGGGGCCTTCCGGCGCTCGGCCATGGCCTCGGCGAAGAAGGCGTCCAGGGCGGTGGCGGCGGCGGCGAGCTGGGCCTCCTCCGCCGGCGTCCGCATGGCGTTGAGCGACTGGATGATGCCCTCGGACCACTCGCGGAATTCCCGCAGCCGCGACTTCTCGATCCCCAGCACGGCGGCGATGACGAGAATGGGCACGGGCACGCCGTAGTCGGCGATGATGTCGAAGGAGGGCCGGTCCGAGAGGCCGTCGAGAACCTCGTCGACGATCACCTCGACCTGCGGCTTCATCCGGGCCGCGCGCTTGTAGAAGGCCTGGGTGAGGGGGCCGCGGACCCGGGCGTGGTCCGGGTCGTCCATGAACAGGATGGTCTGCGGCGCATCGCCGGAGGCGGCGGCGCCCCGGTTGAAGAGGGCGCGGGGGTTGCCGCGCGCCGGGTTCCGCCAGAGCGAGCGGTCGTTCACGACGGCGCGGACGTCCTCGTATCCCGTGAGCACCACCGCCTCGAGCACCGGGTCGTGGCGGACCGGGCATTTCTCCTGCAGCTCGGCGAGCCGAGGGTAGGGATCGGCCCGGAACTCGGGATCGATCTCCAGGAGCTGAAGTCCGGTGGGGAGCTGCTGCTCGGACATGGCCGATCTCCGTGACGCCGGCGTCAAGTTTGGAGCCGCGCGCCGCCGAGTCAACCGATGCGCGAGGGGGAAGGACCTATCTTCGCTGGTCGAGCCAGCCGCGGATGGTCTTGTTCACCTGGTCCCGGGCGTCGTGCTGCACGAAGTGCGCGGCCTGCGGGAACATGACGACCGTGGTGTCCGCGTCGACCCAGTTCCACGTGCCCGCATGGCCGGCCGCGTTCAGGGCGGTGTCCTTCATGCCGTGGATGACCAGCACCGGGACCTTGATCCGCGGCGGCGCCGGCGGGGGCGCGGCGCCCTCGCCGACCCCGCGAGGATAGTTGGCGCGGTAGTAGTTCATCATGGCCGCGAAGTCCGACCGCCTGAACGCCTCGACGTAGCCCGCCTTCGCCTCCGGATCGCGCACCCACCCCGCGAGGCCCTCGGCGGTCAGGCTCTTCTCGGAGCCTTCGCGCTGGAAGTTGCGGGCGTACTGGCTGTTGCGCTGCTGGTCGGCGTTGGTCGCCAGCTCGCGGGCCATGCCGGCGGGGTGCGGCACGGACAGGATCACCAGCTTGTTGACGAGATCCGGACGCGCGAACGTCGTCTGCCAGGCGATGGCGGCGCCCCAGTCGTGGCCGACCACGGCGGCGTTCTTCTCGCCCTCGGCGGCGATCACCGCGGCGACGTCGCCGATCAGGTTCGGCATGGCGTACGCCGCCTCGCCCTGGGGCTTGTCCGAGAGGTTGTAGCCGCGCGTGTCCAGGGCGGCGGCGCGGTAGCCGGCCTTGCTGAGCTCGGCCATCAGCGGCTTCCACGTGGCCCAGTAGTCCGGGAACCCGTGGATCAGGACCACCAGCGGACCCTTGCCCTCCACGACGTAGTGGATCTTCACGCCGTTGTTGGTCGCGTACCTGTCCTGGGGCGCGGCGTGCGCCGCGGCGGCGACCAGGAGCGCGGCGAGGAACGCCAGGGCCTGCCGGATCATCGTCCCCTCCGTTTTTCGTTTACGACGTAGAGTAACCGCGACACGGGCGGCTGAACAGGTCCGACCCGTAGTGGCGTGCTGACGGGCAAGCTCGGGCGGGTTCGGGGCCCGTGTGCGAACTGAGCCTGTCGGCGTGCGGCCGCGTTCCCTTCCCACCGCTCGCTCTTCGGCGAGCGGTCCCCCCTTCCCGCAGGCGGGAAGGGAAGGTGGGAGATACCTAGCGCCACATAGTATGTGCTGGACACTGTGTATCGCACAGTGTATGTCGCCCAGTATGCCGACCGACGCGGACATCTTCGAAACCCTCCGGCAGGAGCTTCGCCGCGGCTCGCTGATCCTCGCGGTGCTCGGGCAGCTGCAGCGCGAGCACTACGGCTACACGCTGCGCAAGGCGCTGGCCGACGCCGGCGTGGAGATCGAGGAGGGGGCGCTCTACCCGATGCTGCGCCGGCTGGAGTCCCAGGGGCTCCTGACCAGCGAGTGGCGCGAGGAAGAGCGGCGCAACAAGCGGTTCTACCGGCTCTCGACCGACGGCCGTGCGGTCCTCGACCGCCTGGTCGCGGAGTGGTCGGCCCTGAACGCCTCGGTCGACTCCATTCTCAAGGACGATGGCAGATGACACAGCCTGACGACCTCATCGAACGCTACCTGGGCGCGATCGCGCGCCACCTGCCGGAAGGCCAGAAGGGCGACGTCACCGCCGAACTGCGGGACGTGCTGCTGAGCCAGGCCGAGGAGGAGTAGGCGCGCCTGGGCCGACCGCAGACGCGGGAGGAGCGCGAAGCCCTGCTCGTCCGCTTCGGACACCCGCTGACGGTCGCGGGCCGCTACCGGAAGGTGCAGCACCTGATCGGGCCCGAGATCTTCCCGTTCTGGTGGGCGGCGATCAAGGCGACGACGGCGGTGATCCTCGGGATCTGGGCCGTGCTGGTCATCCTCGTCCTGATCGGGGGCGAGCCCGTGGCCACGGCGCGCGGGACCGACGACCCCTCGCTGGTAGGCGTCCTGGTCTTCGCGTTCGGGCTGATCACCCTGGTCTGCGCGCTGATCGAGCGGTTCGGGAAGACGGCGTTGCTGCAGAAGTGGAAGCCGGCGGAACTGCCGCCGCCCGAGGGCAAGAGCAAGAGCCGCTTCGAGCGCGCGGTCGAGATCGGGATGAACGTGGTCTTCATGCTGTGGTGGATCGGCGCGATCCGGTTCAGCCCGCTGCTGCCGGAATACCGGATGAGCATCGAACTGGCGCCGATCTGGGACGAGGTCTTCTGGCCGATCCTGATCTACGCGGGCCTCGACGTGGCCGCCAACGTCTTCGCGCTGGTCCGGCCCGGCGCCACGGCGGTGCACCGCGCGGTGTCCCTCGTCCACAATCTGCTGGGCGTCGCCCTGCTCGGGTACGTCTACCAGGCCGGACACTGGCTGGTGGTCCGGTGGGACGTCTGGACGCCGGAGGTCCGCGCGCAGGTTCAGGCCAACTTCGACGTAGGCATGCGGATCGGCATCGCGGCGACGATCCTGCTCATGCTGTCGCTGGCCGCGTTCGACGCGTGGCGGCTCTGGCAGATCCGGCAGGCGCGGCAGGGGTCTCCGGCGACCGTCTGACCGTCGGTCAGAACGCGCCGTGCGCGGCGTTGGCGGCCACCATGATCACGCTCATCAGCGTGGCCATGGCCAAGATGAGATGGCGCATGCTGCGCTCCCGTTCCTCCTGGGAGCTACGCAGCAAGCTTCGGGCCAGATGCGCCGGGCGGGGCGACTAGTTCTTGTCGTCGGCCGCCTTGGAGACCGCCGTGCCGATGCCTGCGCCCGCGGCTGCGCCGACCGGCCCGGCCACCACGGCGCCGGCGACCGCGCCGGTGGCGGCCCGCTGCTCGGTGTTGTGACCGCAGGCGCCGAGGGCCAGCGCGGCGGCGGAGAGGCTGAGGGTCAGGAACGCACGCATGTCGGTCTCCGGGGCGGGAACGACCCTAGAAACAGCTGAGCCTGCGGAGGGTTCCGCGAGATCTTCGCGTCTCAGGCGTAAGGTAAACGGACATGGTTTCAGAAGACTTCAGCATTACTTGAAGAACCTGTGCAGATCCTCAGGCGTTCGCGAGAAAAGGCGAGGGTTCTCAGGCAGCTGCGCCATTTGCGCGACTCGGCGTCTCCTGCGGCGTTAATGCTGCGATGCAAAAAAGTCTTGCCAGCGGCGCTTCGACGATTCATAAGCCCGCCATCATTTGCCGTCGCCTGACCCACAACGGAACTCGGGATCAGGCTTAGCCGGCGGACGCTGCCAGCATGAGCGGGGGCGGCGCCGGCACTGGAATCCGCAGAGTCGGACTCCGGGGCGACAAGTCGGGGGGCCGTTCGCCCTCGCCGTTGAGGACCGTCAGTCTTGCAGTTTGGAACATGGATGCGCGCCGAGCGGCGTGCGCCGATAAGCGCCGCATTGATCGGCCTGGGCGTCGGCCTTGGCCTGGGCGCAACCTATCTCGTCGCCGGCATGGGCGATCGCGCGGCGGATTACGCGCATGCCCAGCGGATGACCGAGGCCGCGACGCGCGGCTACGCGGGTTCGCACCTGGAAGCCGAGGGCGCCGGGCTGCGCACCGGTCTCCAGCTTTACGGGCTGCGCGATCCCGTGGATGCGCTGAACGTCGGCCATCTCTTCGGGGCGAAGCGGCCGGAGCCTGCGAAGGCGGGCAGGCGCGCCGATCTCGAGTGCCTTACCCAGGCCGTCTACTACGAAGCGCGCGGCGAGAGTTCGCGGGGCCAGTACGCCGTCGCCCAGGTGGTGATGAACCGGGTCAGGCACCCGGCCTTCCCGAAGAGCGTCTGCGCCGTGGTGTTCCAGGGCGCCGGGCGGCGGGGCTGCCAGTTCAGCTTCGCCTGCGACGGCTCCATGCGGGCCCGGCGCGAGGCCGAAGCGTGGGCCGAGGCCCGCCGGGTGGCCGCTCGCGCGCTGGCCGGGGCGGCGCTGGCCGACATCGGCTCGGCGACGCACTTCCACACCACCGCGGTGTCGCCGATCTGGGCGCCCCAGATGCTGCGCGTGAGCCAGGTCGGCATGCACGTGTTCTACCGCTTCTCGCCGCGCAAGGCGCGCTCGGCGCCGGTGCTGGCCAGCGTGGAGAAGGCCGTGCTGACCTCGGGCCCGTTGCCCGCCGGGCAGGCCCAGCCGGCGGCGGAGAAGGCCATCGAGGCCTCGCTCGAGCCGGCGGCGGCCGCCGCGCCCATCGAGATCAAGGCCAAGCCGGCCGCCCCGCCGCCGCCTGCGCCCGCGGCCGAGGAAGCCAAGCTCTCGCTGCCGCAGACGACCGGGGCCTTCTAGGGTTCGGCTCCGGACTCAAGATCCGGTCATCCCGGCGAAGGCCGGGATGCAGATGGAATGGCTCAGATGCGGGGTTCCGCAGGCTCGGAGCCCCTCCAGCCACGATCTCGCACCTGGATCTGGGTCCCGGCATTCGCCGGGACGGTCGGAGCTTGTTGAATTCGCTGATCGAACTGAGTTTGGATTCTACAGCGCCTCGGCCTGCCGCCGGAGCCGCCGGCGGACGAAGCCGGGGGCCAGCCGGTTCAGCCACCCGATCTGGCGGGCCTGGCGTCCCACCAGGTGGTGCAGCGACGGCTTGCCGTGCACCGCGGCCCAGACGGCCTCGGACACCTCCTCGACGGGGTAGATCGGCACCTTCTCGCTTCGCAGGGAGACCCGCAGGTCCTCGTTCCCCGAGAAGCGCGCCTTGTCGAGCAGCGGGGTGTCGATGAACCAGGGCATGATGCACCGGACGCCGACGCCCACTCGGGCGAACTCGCCTTCGAGCGCTTCCGACAGGCCGCGCACGGCGAACTTCGTCGCCGCGTAGACGGCCATCCGCGGCGCGGCGATGACGCCGGCCACCGACGCCACGTTCACGACCATCGACCCCGACGTGGCGCACAGCAGGTCGAATGCGGCCTGGCAGCCGTTGAGCACGCCCTTGAGGTTCACGTCCACCTGCAGGTCGACCTCGTCCGGGCTCTGGGTCTCCAGATAGCCGCCCCTGGCGACGCCGGCGTTGTTGACCAGGACGTCGAGCCGGCCTTCCGTCCGCGCGGCGAAGGCGGCGAGCTCCCGCTTCCAGCCGCTGCGGTGGCGGACGTCGAGCGCGCAGGTCATGCCGTTCTCGGCGCCGATCGCCTCGA
Organism: Phenylobacterium sp.; assembly: GCF_016793225.1. GTDB lineage: Bacteria > Pseudomonadota > Alphaproteobacteria > Caulobacterales > Caulobacteraceae > Phenylobacterium. The sequence goes on along the minus strand of NZ_JAEUMN010000177.1, from coordinate 675 downwards.
GCGCGGCGGCGAGACCCTTGGCGTCGATGTCGGCCAGCCCGACGAACCAGCCGCCGGCGGCGAACCGGCGGGCCGTCGCGAGGCCGATCCCGCTGGCCGCGCCGGTGATGAAGATCGCGCGACGGCCGTCCGCCTGCGCTTTGCCGCTTGCCGCCATTCGAACGCCCCCGGAAGCTGACGCCGTGTAGCTTACGTGCGGCCGAGGAGAAACGGATGACGACCGATACGCGCGATCAGCTGGCGAAGGACCTCCTGGGCCGCCGCTACGAGGAGCTCAATCACGTCCAGCGCAGCGTCATCGACCTGATCCACACCGAGGCCCCGACCGACGTCTCGGACGAGCTGAAGGTCGACGATCGAACGCCGGGGCAGAAGCTGGCCGACCGGGTCGCGGCCGTGGGCGGCTCGTGGTCGTTCATCGGGGGCTTCGGCCTGGCCCTGGTGCTGTGGATGGGCTGGAACGTCGTCACCAAGGGTGTCGGGCTCGCCTTCGACCCGTTCCCCTTCATCTTCCTGAACCTGATGCTCTCCATGCTGGCCGCGATCCAGGCGCCGATCATCATGATGAGCCAGAACCGGGCCGCGCAGCGCGACCGGGAGGCGGCCGAGCACGACTACATCGTCAACCTGCGCGCCGAGCTGGAGATCATGCACCTGCACGACAAGGTCGACGCC
>NZ_JAEUMN010000142.1 GCF_016793225.1 Phenylobacterium sp. | reverse complement strand
CCGTGCTCTTCGGTCGTGGCCTCGGTCAGTCGGATCACTCTGGAGCCCCGCCCCTCCCGGCGAAGGCCGGGATCCAGATGCACACGGAGGTCGGCCCTAAGCCTTTTCCGCCACCTGCGCGGTCGGCAGGACGTAGTCCTTCATCTGTTCGCGGATCAGCTTCTTGTCGATCTTGCCGGTCGCGCCCAGCGGGATGTTCTCGACGAAGACCACGTCGTCGGGGGTCCACCATTTGGCGATCTTGCCGTCCAGGAACTTCAGGTAGTCGTCCTTGGTGGCGGTCTCGCCCGGCTTCAGCTGCACCAGCAGCACGGGCCGTTCGTCCCACTTGGGATGATAGGCGCCGATCACCGCGGCGTTGGCCGCCGTGGGGTGGCCGACCGCGATGTTCTCGATCTCGATGGTCGAGATCCACTCGCCGCCGGACTTGATGACGTCCTTGGCCCGGTCCGTGATCTGCATGTAGCCGTCGCCGTCGATGGTGGCGACGTCGCCGGTGTCGAAGAAGCCCTCGTCGTCGAGGATCTGGCCGCCTTCGCCCTTGAAGTAGCTGCCGACGATGAAGGGGCCCTTCACCATCAGCCGGCCGAACGTGGCGCCGTCGTGCGCGATGCGCTTGCCCGCGTCGTCCTCGAGCTTCATGTCCACGCCCACCGGCGGACGGCCCTGCTTCAGCTTGTAGCGGAGCTGGTCCTCGGCGCTCATGGCCGCGACCTTGGCGTTGGGCGCCGAGAGCGTGCCCAGCGGCGACATCTCGGTCATGCCCCAGGCGTGGGTCACGTCCACCCCGTGCTCGTCGCGGAAGCCGCGGACGATCGCCTCCGGAACCGCCGAGCCGCCGATCACCACGCGCTTCAGCGTGGAGAGCTTGCCGCCGGTGGCGCGCAGGTGCTGCAGCAGGCCCAGCCAGACGGTGGGCACGGCCGCCGAGAAGGTCACGCCCTCGCTCTCCAGCAGTTCGTGCACCGACGGGCCGTCCAGCTTCTGCCCCGGCATCACCATCTTGCAGCCCGCTGCGGCGCACGAGAACGCCAGGCCCCAGGCGTTGGCGTGGAACATCGGCACCACCGGCAGCACCGTGTCGCGCGCCGAGAGCCCCATGACGTCGACGCCCAGCGTCACCAGCGTGTGCAGGAAGTTCGACCGGTGCGAGTAGAGGACGCCCTTCGGATTGCCCGTCGTGCCCGAGGTGTAGCAGAGGCTGGAGGCGGTGTTCTCGTCGAAGCCGCCCCACGCGCAGTCGGCCGACGCGCCGTCGACCAGGTCCTCGAAGCACAGGGCGCCCGGCAGGTTCACGCCCTTCATGCCCTCGCGGTCGGTCATCACCACGATGTGCTCCACGCACGGCATCTTGGCCCGGTTCTCGGCCAGGATCGGCACGAAGGTCAGGTCGGTGAAGATGATCCGGTCTTCGGCGTGGTTGATGATGTAGCAGAGCTGCTCGGCGAAGAGCCGCGGGTTGAGCGTGTGGCAGACGGCCCCGATGCCCATGATCCCGTACCAGGCTTCGATGTGCCGTCCGGTGTTCCAGGCCAGGGTGCCGATCCGGTCGCCGACCTGCACGCCCAGGCCCTTCAGCGCGTTCGACAGCCGCTTGGCGCGGGCGTGCACCTCGGCCCAGTTGCTGCGCACGATCGGCCCCTCGACGGACCGGCTGACGATCTCGCGGTCCCCGTGCCAGGCCTTGGCGTGATCGAGGATCCGATCGACGGTCATCGGCCAGTTCTGCATCAGGCCCAACATGCAAGCGTCTCCCGACTTATCGTTCGTAAGTTACTGAGCACGCTTAGTGAGCGGATGCGCGTTCCGCAACGGCCCTGCGCTCCGCGGCGCGGGCGCGGCCTCGACCACCGCCGACGCGCCGCAAGGTCAGCCCGCGAGCCACGCCCGCGCGGCGGCGCCCTGCTCCGCATCGGTGTTCACGCGCGGCCAGGCGAGATCCTGTGCGGCCAGCCGCGCCGCCTGGTCGGGCAGCACCTCGACCGTGGCGTCCGAGGCGTCGCCCTCGCGGCCCGCCACCCGCGCCTCCAGCACCGCCAGCGGGGCGTCCAGCCAGGCCGGGCGGAACGGGACGCCGCACGCAGAGGCCAGCGCCTCGGCGCGGGCCCTCAGCGCCGGGTCCAGGAAGGTCGCGTCCAGCACCACGGCGCGGCCGGCCCTGAGCAGGGCGCGGGCGCTCTCGAACAGGGTGTCGTAGGTGCGGGCGTAGTGCTCGGGCGCGTAGGCCTCCGGCGGCAACCGATCCGTGGGCGCCACGCCCGCCAGGCGCTTCCTCACCTCGTCGGTCCGCAGGATCACCGCGCCCGGGGACGCGCCCAGCGCCGGCGCGATCGCCCGGGCGAACCTCGACTTGCCCGACCCCGACAGGCCGCCCACCGCGGCGAGCACCGGCGGCGGCGGCGACAGGTGGGCGATGGCCGCCTCCACATAGGCGCGGCCCGTCTCCGCGTCGTTCGAATGCGCCATCACGTGCGCCCGGACCCCGGCCCGCACCGACAGCATCAGCGGCAGGGCCGCCAGGCCGTCCCAGATCTCGGCGGGGAAGCTGCGCGCCGCCTCGTCGAGGTAGCCCGAGAGCGCCCGCACCGCCGCGTCGCGACGGTCGCGGAAATCCAGGTCCATCAGCAGGAAGGCCAGGTCGTACAGGACGTCCAGGTCCGACAGCAGGTCGTTGAACTCGATGCAGTCGAACAGCACCGGCCGTCCGTTCTCCAGCAGGATGTTGCCGAGGTGCAGGTCGCCGTGGCAGCGGCGGGAGAAGCCGGTCGCCGCGCGGTGCGCCAGCAGCGCCGCCTGCGCCTCCAGCGCGGCCTCGGTCGCCTCGACCATCACCTCGACCCGGGCCTGGTCCAGGCCCTGGCACGTCTCGCGCAGCAGCTGCGCGTTCGAGCCGACGGTGAACGAGAGCGCCGTGAGCCCGCCCGCGGGCCGCAGCGGCGCGGCGGCATGGAAGCCGGCGATGGTCCGGCCGAGCCCGTCTGCCAGGTCGCCGTCGACCGCCTCGGGCTGGGCCGAGAGCACCCCGCGCTCGTCGAACCGGCGCATTTCCAGCACGTGCTCGACGGTCTCGCCGGCGCCGTCGATGGCGAAGCCTCCGCCCGGCTCGCGGGTGACCCGGCGCACGGCGCGATAGATGTCCGGCGCAGTGGCCCGGTTGAACTCCAGCTCGCGGTCCAGCGCCCACCTGCGCCGTTCGGGCGTCGAGAAGTCGGCGTACCCCAGGTCGGCGTGGCGCTTGATCTTCCAGGCCGCGTCGGGCGCCAGGAACACGTGGGCGCAGGCCGTGTCGATGGTCCGCTGCGTGCGCCCGGCGAACCAGGCCATCAGCTCGGCTTCCAGCCCGGTCGGGGCGTCGAACGCGCTCAAGGGAACAGTCGGCGCGTGGTCCAGCCGCCTTCGGCCCTGTCGAACACCAGCCGCTCGTGCAGCCGGAACGGCCGGTCGCGCCAGAACTCGATCGTCTGCGGCTCGACCCGGAACCCCGACCAGTGCGGCGGCCGCGGGACCTTGCCCAGGCCGAAGCGCAGGCCCACCTCGGCGATCCGCTTCTCCAGCGCCAGCCGGTCGGGCAGCGTCCGCGACTGGTCCGAGGCCCAGGCTCCCAGCTGGGCCGGCCGCGCCCGCGTGGCGAAATAGGCGTCGGCCTCGGCGTCTGTGGTCCGCGAGACGGCGCCGCGCACCCGCACCTGCCGGCGCAGCGACTTCCAGTGGAACAGCAGCGCCGCCTGCGGGTTGGCGGCCAGTTCCTGGCCCTTGGCGCTGCCCAGGTTGGTGTAGAAGACGAAGCCCGCCGGATCGACGTCCTTCAGCAGGACCATCCGCACGTCCGGCAGCCCGTCGGCGTCGGCGGTCGCCAGCGCCATGGCGTTGGCGTCGTTCGGCTCCTTCTGGAGCGCCTCGGCGAACCACTCCTGGAAGAGCGCGAAGGGGTCCGCTTCGCTGAGCAGCGGCGGCGGTTCGGCGGCGGTCACCTGCCGGACATAGTCGTCCTCGCTGGGCGACGGCGGGATGAGCGTCTTGTCGGTCACGCTCGCCCTATAGCGCGAGGCGCAAGCCCCTTGCGAGCGCTTAACCCGCCTTAACGGAGCGTTGAGGTCGTTCACCTTAATCTCGCCGCTCATGACTCGGCCGATGCCCGAGATGTCGATGAGGGACGCCCGCGAGGTGCTGGGCGTGACCTCCGCCGCGACGCCGGCGGAGGTGCGGCAGGCCTTCCGTGAGGCCGCCCGCCGCGCCCATCCCGACGCCGGCGGCGACGCCGGCGCCTTCCGCCAGGTGGTCGACGCCTACCAGCGCCTGCAGGATCCCGAGACGTTCACCGCCCCGCCCGTCCGCCCGCGGCCGAGCCCGGACCCCGACCTCGAGATCAGCCCCAGGCTCGCCCTGGAGGGCGGCGACGTGGACCATCGCTTCCCGGACGGACGGATCATCCGCATCAGCCTGCCGCCGGGCCTGCGATCGGGCGACAAGGTGCTGGCCGGCGGCGCCGAGCTCTGCGTCTACGTCCGCGCCCACGACGGCGTGCTGGTCCGCGGCGACGACCTCTGGCTCACCGCCAAGGTGTCGGCCGCCACCCTGAAGAAGGGCGGGCGCATCACGCTGGAGACCCCGCTCGGTCCGCGCAGCGTCTGGATCGACCGCAAGGCCGCCGAGCGCGGCCTCGTCCGGCTCGAGGACGAGGGGCTCCCCGCCCGCGGCCGCCGCCCCAAGGGGCACATGTTCATCCGCCTGACCGCCGCCCCCGGCCTGGCCGACAGCGCCGCCATGGCGCTCCTGCGCCGCTTCGCAGCCGCCTGGGCCGCCTAGCCCCGCCCGTGACGGCGGGATTCCGCTCGGCTACTCCAGGGCGTGCGGAGGGCGCGATGAGGACGATTCTGCTGGCCGTGCTGGCCTCCCTGTGGGCGACGGCCGCCCTCGCCTACCCGGTGGGCGAGCGCCACTTCCAGACGACCCAGCCGACGGCGCCGCTGCGCGACGCGCAGCACAGGGACGCCCTGCGCATCACCGTCTGGTATCCGGCGAACGACCTGACGCCCGAGGAGGACATCCTCATCGGCCCGCCGGAGAACCCGCTGTTCTACGTGGGAGAGGCGGCCCCGAACGCGGGCTTCGCCGACGACCGGCGGCGGCCTGTCATCCTGTTCTCGCACGGGTTCGGCGGCGCCGCGCGGATGATGGGCTGGTTCGGGACGGTGATGGCCGCGCAGGGGTACGTCGTCATCGCCGTCGACCATCCCGGCAACAATGGCGTCGATCCGATGACGGTCGCCGGGGCGGCCCTCTTCTGGGAGCGGCCGGGCGACCTGGCCGCGGCGCTCGCCCGCGTCCGCCAGGACCCGGAGCTCGGCCGCCGCCTCGACCTGGCGAAGGTGGGCGTCGCGGGCTTTTCCGCCGGCGGCTTCACGAGCCTCGTCGCCGCCGGCGCGCGGGTGGACGTCTCGCGTTTCAAGACCTTCTGCCGGGAACGGCCCAACGACGGCGTCTGCAGGCCGCAGAAGGAGCTTCCGACCCTCACCATCGACCAGGCCGTGGCCTTCCTCGAAAGCCCCGAAGCGAAGGCGGCCGTGGACCGCGCCGCCGGCGACCTGAGCGTGCCCGAGGTCCGCGCCGCCTTCGCCATGGCCCCCGCGATCGTCCAGGCGCTGGACCTGCCCAGCCTGCAGGGCCTGCGCATCCCCGTCGCCATCGTGGTGGGCGACGCCGACGAGGTCGCGCCGCCGAACACCAACGGCAGCTACGCCGCACGGATGATCCCGGGCGCCCGCCTGAAGGTCCTCCCCGGCGTCGGCCACTACGACTTCCTGTCCCGCTGCACGCCCGCCGGAGAGGCGGCAGTCAGGGACCTCTGCGCGGTCGGCGTCCCGCGCAGCCAGACCCACCGCGCCGCGATCGAACAGGCCCTGATCCACTTCGGCCGCGCATTCGGGCCGCCGCCCTAGACCGCCGGCCCGCCTCGTCCGCCGATGCCGACAGGCTCATGGACCGGCGACGCCACGCCATCCCCACGACCGAACCGCCGGGACCGTCCTCTCAACCCTAGCCCTCGCCGCAACCATCGCCTTCTGGGCCAGGTGATCGAGGCACCGACCTTGGCTTGGCCGGCGCCGCGGTGGATCCGCGGATGACCAGCTCGTGCGGCAGCCGGCGATGCACGACCTCGTCCTCCACCCCGAAGAGGAGGCTCGCGGCGGCGTAGGCCAGTTCGCGGGTGGGCTGGCGCACGGTGGTCAGCGGCGGCCAGAGCTGGCTGGCGAGGGCCGTGTCGTCGAATCCGGCGACCGACAGGTCTCCCGGCACCGAAAGTCCGCGGCGGTGCGCCACCGTCAGCACGCCGGCCGCCATGTCGTCGTTGCTGGCGAAGATCGCCGTCGGCCGCTGCGGCAGATCGAGCAAGACGTCGGCGGCCGCCTCGCCGGAGGCGAAGTCGAACTGGCCCGGCCGCACGTACTTGGGCTCGAACGCCAGCCCCGCCCGGTCCAGCGCCCGGCGATAGCCGAACAGCCGCAGATCGCTGGCGGCATGATTGCTGTGGCCGATGATGAACCCGATCCGGCGGTGCCCCAGCGCGATGAGATGGCTGGTCATGTCGTCGGCGGCCTGGACGTCGTCCATCGAGACGGAGGAGCTGCGGTCGTGCTCGGTGCCCGGCGAGATGCGGACGTACGGCACGCCGCGCCGGTCGAGCTCGGCCAGGGCGGCGGCGGCGTCGGTGACCGGCGAGGACAGGATCACGCCGTCGACCTGTGTCTGGTCCACGAGCCCTCCGATCTCGCGCGCCAGGTTGGGCGAGGCGACGTCCGAGGGCTGGGCCAGCAGCCGCACGCCCTCCTCGATGCAGCGCGCCCAGACGCCGGTCTGGATCTGGTGGATGTAGTGGGGGCTGTGGTTGTCGTAGATCAGTGCGATCTGATAGCTGCGGCTGCCCTTCAGGATCCGGGCCGCCACGCTGGGCTGGAAGTTGAGCTCGGCCATGGCCCGCTCGACCGCGAGCCGCGTCCGCTCCGAGACGTACTTCTCCTTGTTGAGGACCCGCGAGACGGTCTTCATCGACACGCCGGCCATGTCCGAGACGTCTTTGATGGTCGGCCGCATGGCTCAGCCTTACGAGAATGGCTCCCGATCGCCTAGTCCGATCGGCCCGACTCTTCCCCGGGCGCGCCCGGAGCCGGATCGATGAAGGTCGGCTGGAAGCTGGGGAGGGGCAGGCCCGCCACGCCCGGCCTAAAGGCGAAGAGACCGCCGGCCAGCGGCTGCGCATCGCGGTCCGCGTCCGGCAGGCCGTCCCAGGCGCTGGTGATGAAGAGGGTCGCGAGGTCCGCGCCGCCGAAGGCGCAGCTCGTGGGCTGCCCGACCGGCATCGGCACGACCCGGTCGATGCGGCCGTCCGGCGCATATCGGACCAGCCGGAAGCCGCCCCACTGCGCGTTCCACAGGAACCCCTCGGCGTCGACGGCGCCCCCGTCCGGCGTGGCCGGCTCGCCGCGCGTGTGGGCGAAGACGGAGCGGTGCGAGAGGTCGGCGGTGTCGTAGGCGTAGATCGTCTGGACGCTGGAATCGGCGAGGAAGAGCCGCCGGCCGTCCGCCGTGAAGCAGACCGTGTTGGCGATGTGGACGCCGTCGAGGACGCCTTCGGTGTCGCCCGAGGGCCCGGTGCGGTAGAGGCGGCCCGGGCGGCGACCGCCGTCGTCGTCCATGGTGCTCCACCAGAAGTCGCCCTTCGGATCGATCTTGCCGTCGTTCGTGCGGAACCCCGCGTCCAGCTCGACCGGCTGCACGATCCGGAGGTCCTCCGCGTCAGGACGCCAATGCGCCAGTCCCCGCTCGGTCGCCATCACGAGGCCCCCGCCACGGCAGACGACGGCGGCGCTGGCGCGGAGCCCGAGCACCCTGCGCCGGCTCTCGCCCGTTTCCGGCGCGAACCAGTTCAGGGCCCCCGCCTTGATGTCGAACCAGTAGAGCCGGCCCTCCTCGGGCGACCAGCATGGCCCCTCGCCCAACCGGTCCTCGAAGCTCACGACACATTCAGGCGACATCCGGCGCATCCCTGCCAAGCGATCGAACCCATGTGGCCCGCTGGGGCCGCACGGCGTCAACGCGGAGCGCCGGCAAGGGTCGCGCGGCGGCCGCGGCTTCAGGCCCTGAACCGGCGGCTCAGGCTTTCCAGCCCGCCGGTGATCAGGCTGACGCACATCCCGGTGGCGGTCTCCACATCGAGCTGCCCCTCGCCCACGAGGCGCCCGGCGCGGTCCGTCACCGCCGAGGTCATCTCGACGGCGGCGATCGCGACGGGCAGCGGCAGGCCGTACTCGCGGCGCGTCGCGCGCACGAAGAAGCGCACGGTGCGTTCCCGGTCGGCGCGGGTTTCCGCCTGCATGAGGGCGGCCACCGAGGGATCGGCCAACAGCGCGGCGATCAGGGCGCCCCGGTCGCGGGTCTGTTCGAGATAGAGGCGCGTGGTCTGGGCGATCAGGTCCGCGAAGGTCTCCGCGCGCAGGGCGCTCGCCATGCCGCGGTCGCGCAGTTCGCCCTGCTCGCGGCCCAGCAACGCGGCGAGCAGGGCGTCGCGGCTCGGGAAGTAGTTGTAGACGAGCCCCTTGCTGATCCCGACCTCGCGCGCCAGCCGCTCCATGCTGACCGCATAGAGTCCCTCGGCCAGGATGAGCTGCGCCGCCTCGTCGAGGATCTGCCGGCGGCGGATCTCGGGGGAGAGCCGGGTGCGCCTGCGCGGGACGGACGCGGCGCCGCTCACAGGTCCGCCATGCGCCAGGCCGCGACGCCCGCCGCGGGCAGGCTCGCCCCGCCGAGCACGAAGGCGGCGTCGGGCGGGGCCGGCGTGCGCCGCATCTCCGGCGAGAGGTTGAAGGCGAAGCACAGGCCGCCGCGGCGACGCAGCCGCACGCCCTCCTCCAGGACCTGCACCGGCAGTCCGGCCTCGAGCGCGAGGGTGGCGATCACATGGTCCAGCAGCTCGGTCTCGGGCCAGGTCGCCAGATAGTGCCAGGGACCGTTCGAGACCCAGGCCGCCCCGCCGTCCGCGAACACCGCCCGCGCGGGGAGTTCCGTCTCGAGGACCTCGCGCCACAGGCGGGCGTCCCAGACACGGCCGCCCGTCTTCACCTGCGGGCCCGCGCCCGGCCTCAGGCTCTCCACACGGACCACGCGCAGGGCCAGTCGCGCCTGCAGCGGACCGGGCGGCAGGTCCGCGGGAATGTGCCCGTCGCGGGTGCGCGAGCCGGTCCTGGGGCCCAGCAGCACGACGGCGCCCGAGGCGGCCAGCGCCGCCAGCGTCTCTTCGCTCAGGATCGGGAGCGACGGGGCGACGACAAGCCCGTAACCGGACAGGTCGGCGTCGGGCGGCACGATGTCGACATCGAGGCCCAGCCGTCGAAGCGCAGAGTACATCTCGAAGGCCAGCCGCAGCCAACGGAAGCCCTGGGCGTGGGGTTGGATGCCGAACTGCCAGTCGGCCTCGTAGCTGAAGACGAGCGCCACGGGCGCCCGCCGGCACGGCGCCAGGGCGCCGATCTCCCTCAGCTCGAGGGCCGCCTGGCGCGCTTCCTCGCCGCCGCGGTCCAGCACGTTGTCGGGCCGGTTCAGGCCGGCGTGCATCTGCTCCTGGGCGAACGGGACTTGCCGCCAGCGGAAGTAGCTGACGACCTCCGCGCCGTGCGCGAACGCTTCCCACGTCCACGTCCGCACGGCGCCCGGCAGCGGCGCGGGATTGTAGCGGGCCCAGTTCACCGGCCCAGGCTGCTGCTCCATCACCCACCAGCGTCCGCGCCCTACGCCCCGGTAGAGGTCGTGGTGGAAGCCCGAGATGTCCGGATGCCCCTGGCGCAGGTACCGAAGCTTCTCCGTGTCCGGAAACCAGAACTGCTCCAGGAAGCCCAGCGGGTAGGAGTCCCAGCTCGCCACATCCAGGTCAGCGCCGACCTGGAAGTGGTCGAACTCGGTGTAGAAGCCCATGAAGTTGTGGGTCACGTCGCGCCCGGGAGAGAGGCGGCGGATGATCTCCACCTGCAGCCGGTTGAACCTCGCCACCTCGTCCGAGGCGAAGCGGTTGTAGTCCAGGCGGTGGCTGGGGTTGGCCTCGGTCACGGTGAGGTTGGGCGGCTGGACCTCGTCGAAGTCGCGGTACTCCTGCGACCAGAACACCGCGCCCCACGCGCGGTTGAGCGCCTCGACCGACTGGTAGCGCTGCGCCAGCCACTCGCGGAACGCCCGCGCCGCCGCGGGCGAGTAGCTGATCGTGGTGTCGTGACAGCCGTACTCGTTGTCGGTCTGCCAGGCGCCGACCGCGGGATGCCGCCCGTAGCGTCCCGCCACCGCCTCCGTGATCCGCGCGCACTCGGCGCGGTAGGCCTCACTGGAAAAGCAGTAGTGGCGGCGCGAGCCGAAGCCGCGCGGGCGGCCCGACGCATCGAGCGCCAGCATGTCCGGGTTCGCGTCGACCAGCCACTTGGGGGGCGTGGCCGTGGGCGTGCACATGACGATCCGGAGCCCCGCGGAGGCGAGGGTCTCGACGGCGCGGTCCAGCCATGCCCAGTCGAAGCGGCCCGGCTCGGGCTCGATCCGGCTCCAGGCGAACTCGCCGATGCGCACCCAGTGGATGCCCAGCTCGGCCATCCGCCGCGCGTCGTCCGCCCAAAGCGCCTCGGGCCAGTG
>NZ_JAEUMN010000129.1 GCF_016793225.1 Phenylobacterium sp. | reverse complement strand
GCTCGGATATCCGCTGGGTCGGTATCGGCGAGGGCCGTGTTGATCTCGGCCAGCACACGCGATGGGCCATCCTGCCCCAGCCATTCGAGCCGAGCCTCGTGGCCCTGCTGGTCGACGCGGACAACGGCGGCGCGCCCGTCGTCGCTGACCGCCTCGATTGTGACTCCCGGAGGCAGCGCAAGGTCCGCGGCCTGGACCGCAGGTCCGACCCCCCGAAGCCGTCGGTCGCCTCGCGCCGGCGTCGTCGCGACCCAGCCAACGGCGTGCGCCGCTGTCAGCGGACGTCCGTCCCGGGTCTTCAGTGGTGAGGCGGCGAGCACGGCTGGCGGGGCGTCGAGACGCCGCGCTTGGCCACGGGCCGTAACGGACCAGACCTGGCCCTGCACGATGAAACTGAAGCCCCTCTCATCCAGTGACACGAGGCTGGCTGCGGCCGCCGGCAACTCGTGGGTCATGTCGATGGGCCCGCCGCGGTCCCATCGAAACCAGTCAGCGCGGCTCTCGCCCGATCCGCGCTTGCGTCCGATAAAGATCGGGACCTCTCCCATCCAGTCGGCCCGCACGATCTCGGGGCGACCGAGCACGACCGGCGCTACCGTGTCGTCGTCAAGGACGGTCTCGCGCGCGGCCCGGACGTCGAAACGCCGCAGGCGCCCAGCGCTCCAGGGCGTATCACCCTCGCGGCCGAAGAAGAGGAGCTTCGCACCCGCCGGTGACCACGCCATCAGGCTGGGAAGCACGTCGCATGATCCGCATGGCGTGACGATCCGACCGGTCTGCAGGTCTGCGATCTGCAGAGTCTCGACCTGCGGGCTCACGCCCCAGTCGCCCTGCACCGGCCGTCCAAGCCGGGACTGGATGTCCTCACCGAGTGTGCGGAAGGCCACGTGTGCACCGCCGGGTGCGAGCTCGAAATCCACGATCTCGCCTCGCGCCACCACGGTCTTGCGATCGGTTGTGAGATCGATCCGCACCAGTCGCCAGGGGGTTGGGCGCGGCCGAGCGCTGCGATAGGCCCCGCTTCCGACCACGGTGTGTGCGCCACGGCCGGAAGCCGTCGCTGCCCAGAGGCGCGGGAGCGTCTCTGCGGACACCCGGCCGATCCGGTCGCTGGTCGTGAGGGGCGCTGCGCCGCGGTCGACGACGAGCACCTCGGAGTCGGATCGCCACTGTAGGAGGCGGCCGCGATGCGGTTTCGGCAGGCGGACGTCCAGCCAGCGCACCGCGCCCGTCGAGAGCTCCACCACGCCGAGCCGCCAGTCGCCGTCGTGGAACTGGTAGACGGCGAGGCGTTCGCCCGACGGTGCGACAGCGCCGATCAGCTGGCCCGGCGCTTCGCCAGGCAGCAACGGTCGGGCCGGTCCCGCCGCGCCGCGCTTGGCGATGAAGAGCCGGCTCGTCCCGATGGGCGAGCCCTGGTCGTCATCGAACCGAGGCGCGCCCGCGTATGGTCCGCGTTTCTCGAACACCACCCATCGCCCGGAGGGCCCGATGGCGACCGCGCCGAACGACTCCTGTTGCAGCAGGTCCTCGACGGTGAAGGGTCGGGCGCTGGCGGGCGCGTGGGGCGCGCCGGCCAGCAGGACGAGCGCCAGCAAGGCGCTCGCCGTCACGCGCTTCATGACCCGACCTCACCAAGCGCGCGTGATCTGAATGGCCGCGAAGCGGCCGATGGGGTCGGCGTTTGTGGGGTCGTAGCCGATACCCGCGGGGTTGTCGTAGAAGGGCGGCGCCCGGTCGAAGACGTTGCGCACGTTCAGCGTCACCGTCACGCCACGACCGAACCCGTGATCGGGCGCCGCCAGCCGGGCCTGCAGGTCCACGGTGGGCTGCGCCGAGATGCGGGTCCCCAGGACGTCGCGGTAACGATCGACATAGTTGAAGGCGGCGCCCAGCGTCAGGCGTCCGCGCGTCCAGTCCGCCGTCGCGCGGGCGCGTAACGTGACGGGCGATCCCGCCACGCCGACCCGCTCCTGAGCGCCGGACGTCGGCGTGATCCGCTGCTTGAAGTCGGCCAGGTAGCTGCCGTTCAGGCCAAGCGCCACGTCGTCCTCCCCGACCTGGAACCGGTAGGACGCCGTCACGTCCACGCCGCGCACCCGCAGCGTCGTCGTATTCACGTACCGATTGTCCACGATCGCGGCGAAGGCCTCCGGCGGAAACGCCTGCGCTGTGGCCAGCGTGCCGGGGCGCGCGAGCAGTGCGACGATCAGCGCGCGGTCCGACGCGTTCGTCGCCGGTGCGATGTTCTGCACGAAACTCGTCAGGGCCGGGTCGATGAGGGTCGCGACGGTGTTCTGCTGCACGGGCCGGTCGATGCGGTGACGAAACGCGATGTCGAAGGCGGTGAAGCCGAGGGCGAGGCCTGGGATTCCCGCGGGACGATAGTCCGCGCCGAAGGTCCAGGAGTTCGCCGTTTCAGGCTCGAGGCCGGGATTGCCGCCCCCCAGCACCAGGACGCGCACGCGCGTCCCGTCCGCCTTGTTGAGCTGGATGGAGGACGCCGATTCCGGGTCGTGCACCTCCCGCAGCGCCGGTGCGCGGAACGACCGCCCATAGGTGCCCCGGAGCGTCAGATCCGCGGTCGGACGCCACAGGAGCCCCACCTTGGGATTGGCTGTCGTGCCGACGTCATTGTAGCGCTCGATCCGGCCTGCGAGCGAAACTTCGAGGGCGTCGACCCCTGCACGGCGGTTCGCCTCGCCGACGATCGGCACGCGCAGCTCCCCGAACGCCGCCAAGGTCTCTCGGCTGACGTCGGCAGAGATCTGCGCGGTCGGCGCCGCCGTGCTTGCGAAGTTGGTTCCGCCACGAAGCAGGGTCTCGCGTCGCGCCTGGCCGCCGATCGCGAGCTTGATGGGGCCGCCCGGGCCCGCGAACAGCGTGCCATCGGCCTGGCCGCTGGCGACGTACGAACTGATCTTGATGCGGCTGCTCGTGAAGCCTGAGCTGATAAACGCCAGCATGGCCGGACTGTTCGCGCCGGGCCTGCCGCTGAACGGATTGAAATAGCCGTCTCGCGCCACGTTGAAGGCGGTGTCGGGACGGTCCGCGGTCGTACCCAGCGCCTCGCTGAGGTAGAGTGTGTGGAGCAGTCCCGTCGTGTCGGACTCGCTGATCTCCTGCCCGAATCCGAGATAGCCGTCGGCCTGCCAGTCGCCGAACAACGGCGCCTTCGCGCCCAGCGACGCGCCCCAGGTCTCGGCCGATCCGATGTTCAGCGGATTGCCGAGCTCTTCCTGAAGCGAATAGGCGATCGAATGGGAGGTCGATCCGTTCGGCGACACGAAGAAGGGATTGGATCGGTTGACGCTCAGCGTCGTCACATTGGCGGCCGTGCTGACCGCATACTTTCGGAAGGCATAGCGAACATCGGCGGTGATCTCGACGCCGTGCCCGATCTCCTGGTTCGCCGTCAGGAAGACGGACTGCAGAACCTGGCGCGGCAGGGTGTCGATGCCGGCCCGGCCGTTCTCCAGGTTGACGGTCCCCAGCTGGAAGTCCGAGGCCCGCAGGCCGACGCCGTTCTGGCCGGCCGGGATCGCCCAGCGCGGCGTCTGGGCGCCGGTGATCGGGTCAGGTCCCAGGATGTTGCCGGGGAAGCTGTTCGTCACCCGCCTGTCGCTCCCGCCGAGTGGCCGCAGGTCGGCGCTGGCGGTGTAGGGACGGTCCTCGGCTCGCAGGGCGTCGCGCTTCTGGTACTCCAGGGCGAGGAACACGCTGCCTGTGGACCAGCGGTGACCGAGCGACTGCGAGAGCTGCAGTTGCAGAGGCTCCCCGTCGGTTCCGATCCCGGCGTAGGCGCGGCTCTCGGCGCCTTCGACATCCTTGCGCAGGATGATGTTGACCACGCCGCCGACCGCATCGGCGCCGTACAGCGCCGAGGCGCCATCCAGCAGCAGCTCCACCCGCTCGACCGCGGCCGAAGGGATCGACGAGATATCGGCAAAATCGCCGAAGGAGCCTGACCCGGACAGCCGCCGGCCGTTGACCAGGATCAAGGTGGCGTCGGGCCCGAGGC
The DNA here is from genome assembly GCF_016793225.1 of Phenylobacterium sp. Taxonomy (GTDB): domain Bacteria; phylum Pseudomonadota; class Alphaproteobacteria; order Caulobacterales; family Caulobacteraceae; genus Phenylobacterium. Next base: position 2,715 of record NZ_JAEUMN010000129.1, on the reverse strand, counting down.
CCCGCAGATTGACGCTCGAGCCGTAGTTTACATTACGGACGATGCGGTCGGAGCCGGTGGTGAGCGTGCCTTCGGACGCGCCGGTGGCGAAGGCCTGTGGCAGAGCGGCGAGCGCCGAGGCGACGGTGGCATGCCCTGAGCGTTCGAGCGCGGCCCTGTCCAGCACCATCAGCGGTGAGGCGCTTTTCGTCGTCCCGCGGATGTGGGTGCCGGTGACCCGCACCTCATCGACCAGCGTGGGCTCGAGCGCCACCGGGTCGGGAATTGACGCCGATCCGCCAACGTCAGCGGCGCTGACCCCGAAAGGGCGACCGTCGCCGGCCTCCTGCGGACGAGCCGTCACGCGCTCGACCACGATCATCTGGTCATTCACGCGCCGGGCCCGCAGATCGGTTCCGATGAGCAGGCCGGTCAGCGCCTGCTCGGGCGTCATCTGGCCTTTCACCGGCGGCGCGCGGCGACCCGCCACCACGCCCTTGGAGAACATGATCTGCTGCTTGGTCTGAGTGGCGAGGCTCAGCAGCGCCGGTTCCAGCCCCGCCGCATCGACAGAGATCGCATAGGTCGTCTGCGCCTGGGCGGCGCTGGCGACCAGGACAGCGGCCGTGGCGAGCCAGGCCCACCGGCGACCAACGCGGTACTCGAACGCTTCGAACATGTTTCCCCCGCGACGACCGCGGGCTTTGCGCTACCAAAATGGTCTTGCTTCGGCGCCACGAGGTTCGTCTGCAGGGGTAGAGGGCGGATCCGCCACGAAACCCTCGCGCCGCTGTCAGAAAATCGTCGTCACCCCGGAGAAAGCCGTATCTCGCGGGGTGTTTCGGAGGTGACCCGCAGCCCGTAGAGCGAGCGGGCGCCGGCCACGAAGTTGTCCACGTCGCCGGCCACGAACTGGCCGCTGACCAGCTCCCCGGCCACCGCCTCGGGCGCCTCCAGAACCACTTTGCGGTCCGAATAGCGGTTCACCTCGGCCACCGCCTCGCGCAGCGGCACGCCCGAGAACGTCAGCCGCCCGGTGGTCCAGCTCGCCACGGCGCTGGTGTTGGCGACCGAAGGGCGGGAGACGCCCCGTCGGTCGGCGATGACCGCTTGGCCAGGCGTCAATTCCGTCCGCTCGCCGTCGCCGCCCCGCACCTCCACGCGGCCCTGCACGAGCGTCACCCGCACGACGGCGCCGTCGTTGCGGACGTCGAACCGCGTGCCAAGCGCCCGTACGCGCACGCCGTCCGCCACGACCACAAACGGCCGCGAGGCGTCGTGCGCCACATCGAAGAAGGCCTGTCCCCGGTCCAGCACCACCCGCCGCTCGCCATCCCGGAAATCGACCCGCACCCGAGTGTCAGTGTTGAGCCGCACGCGCGAGCCGTCGGCCAGCACCTCGAGCCGCTGGCCGCCCACCTGGGTCGAATAGGTCGGTTCGTAGTTGCGCCACGCGAAGACCGCACCGGCCGCGACCAAGATGCTGGCCAGCCCGAGCCCGATCGGCGCCAGGACGAAGCGGCGCGACGGCCCCGCCTGACCCGCGCCGACCTTTGCCGGGTACTTCGCCAGCGCCGTCTCGGTCATGGCCGCGATCGCCGGCCGCTCCGCCAGCCCGCCCGCGGCTTCCCAGCCTTGCTTCACCCTCTCGAACGCCGCGGCGTTGGCGGGATCCCGTCGCCAGGCGCGGAACGCGTCGAGCTCCTTGGGCGCGATATCCCCGCCGGTCATGACCGTGAACCACTGGGAGGCCTGGGTCCCGCGATCTGCTGACTCGCTCATGGCCTGCCGCCTCAGTCCTGCATCAGGGCCGCACACCTCCGCCGCGCTTCCGTGAGCCGGGCTTCGACGCGCTTCACGGACAGGTTGCAGCGTTGGGCGATCTCCACATTAGAGAGACCACCGAACCGGCTCAAGACAAAGACGTCGCGAATCGGTCCTGGCAGCGCGGCAATCGTCTGCTCCAGCAGGACCGCAACCTCGGCGTCAGGAAGCACCGCAGCCGCCGGCTCATACACGAACCGCGCCTCAGGCCGCCGCCGCACCTCCTCCAGCGCAATACGGATCGCGACCTTGGCGAGGAACGCCCGGGGGCTGCGAATGACAGATCCTGCAGCGAGCGCCCGCGCGATAGATTCCTGAACGAGGTCTTCTGCCGCCTCGATGCCGAAGCGATGCGCGAGAAAGCGGACCAGCCATGCTCGGGTGGACGCTGAGCTAAGAGCGCTTCTCCCTACGTCGGTTGGCAAATCTGAGGAGCTCAAGCGCGGCGCCCTGGGCGGGGTAGAAGTCCCAGACTCAATTTAGCATTGCACACTGTCAGTGTGTAGAGTCGAAGACTCGCCCCGGCAACATTCTCGGGGTGCCTGTTGACCCCGAACTGTTGAGGCTGGGCCGCCGAGTTCGGGCGTGTCGAAAGGCCAGTGGGCTCAGTCAGGAGAAGCTTGCCGAACTCGCTGGGCTGCACCGGAACTACGTCGGCTTCATCGAACGCGGCGAGCGAAATGCCAACGTGAAGACGCTGTTCGCTCTCGCAAACGCACTGCGCATTCAGCCCGTGGAATTCTGGCGTTTCGACTAGGGCCGCTTTTGACTGATTGTGTTGAAGAAGGCCGCGTTCGGGGCGCTGGCGGGGTTGGCCTGCTGAAGCGCGAGCGGCGGCGTTACCGCTCAGGTGGGCGCCGGGAGAGCCGGGGCCGGTATCAGCTTGGCGAGTTTGCGCAGGTTCTGGGCGGT
>NZ_JAEUMN010000121.1 GCF_016793225.1 Phenylobacterium sp. | reverse complement strand
AATGGCTGGAGCGCGGGTGGACGCTGCACAAGGTTTGCCGGGAGCCTTGGGCGCCGTCGTACAACGCGATGCTGGCGCGGACGCGGGCCGATCCGGCGCTGAAGGCCCGGCTGGCGCGGGCCGCGGCCTGGGGCCGGCAGTTCCGGCCGCGGCACGACCAGGCGCGGTTCTTCTACGACTACGACCGCGTGGACGCCTTCCTGGAGGTGGTGCGCGCGGGCGAGCCGGTGCGGGCGATGCAGCTGGCGGGCCGGGCGCCGGACCAGGCGACGATCCGCGCCTGGAAGGCCAGCCGCCCGGACTTCGTGGCGCGGTACGCCGAGGCCAAGCGGCTGGGCCGGCTGGCGCGCGAGGCGCGGGCGCGCCGGCCGTTCGACCCGGCCCTGGCCGACCGCATCCTGGCGCGCGTGCACCGGGGCGACCGGCTGGCCGACATCCTGCGCGAGCCGGGCATGCCGGGGCCGACCGCGCTGCGGCGCTGGAAGGCGCAGGACCCCGGCTTCGCCGCCGTGCTGGCGCAGATGAAGCGGGGCGGGCAGATCCGCCGGGCCCGCGCCCGGCGCCGCGGCGGGCCGACGCCCGAGCTCGCCGACGCGATCGGGCGGGGGCTGGCGATGGGCGCCAGCGTGACGTCGCTGTGCCGGGACGCGGACATGCCGAGCCGCAACACCGTGGCGGCGTGGCGCCGGCGGGACCCGGCGTTCGACCGGACGGTCGCCGAGGCGCTGCGCTTCCGGGACATGATCGCGGAGGACCGGCGGTTCGAGGCGGAGTGGGCGGCGGCGTGTGCGGTGGGTGGACCACGGACCACACGGACCACGCGGACGGGCGGGGCGGGGTGAGAGCTGCTGCTGCGATCTCAAGCGGCTGTCATCCCGGTTTCGCCGCAGAAGGGGCGCGGGGGTGGGCAGTGGCGGGCCGCCTCGGGCATCGGGCGCGTATGGGTCCCGGTGTTCCGCTTCGCGGAAACCGGGATGACAGCTGAGGGGCGGGGGCGGCCTCGCTGGCTCGCCTTCCTCTCCCGCCCTGCGGGAGAGGGGGACCGCCCGCCGAAGCGCGGGTGGTGGCGAGGGAACGCCCCGGTCTCCGCGCCGGCCGCTTGCCCTTTCCACCCTCCGCTCTCCGGCCGGCCTGCGCCGGCCTCGGCGGACGGTCCCCCTTTCCCGCAAGCGGGAAAGGAAGGTCAGAAGTCGACGGCGAGGCCTTTGCGTTCCCAGTCGCCGAAGCGGGTGGGTTCGGGGCCGCGGGGGCCGCCGTCCTCGGGCGGGCGCTCGGCGGCGACCTCGGCCCGGCGGCGCGCCTCGGCCTCCTCCAGCGCGCGGCGGGCGGCGGGGGTGAGGGCCTTGCCGGGGGCGGCGTTGGGCGGGGCGTCGTCCATGCGCCTGACTTAAGCCCTTGCGCGCGCCGCTCCAAGCGGGCACGCCGCGCCGGTGAGCGAGACCCCCCACATCGCCGGATTGCCGGCCCGCGCCGCGGCCCTCGAGCTGCTGGCCGCCGCCCTGTCGCGCCGCGCCGGCCTGGACGAGGGGCTGAGCCATCCGGCGCTGGCGGCGCTGGCCCCCCGCGACCGCGGCTTCGCCCGCGCCCTGGCCATGGCGACGCTGCGCCACCTGGGCGCCATCGACGCGGCGCTGCAGGCGCGGCTGAAGAAGCCGCCGCCCGAGCGCATCGTCCACGTCCTGCGCCTGGGCGCGGCGCAGCTGCTGGTGCTGAAGACGCCCGCCCACGCCGCCGTGGGCTCGACCGTCGACCTGGCCGCGGCCCAGAAGGGCGGGGCGGCGTTCAAGGGGCTGGTGAACGCGGTGCTGCGCGGGCTGACGCGCGAGCCGCCCGACCTGGACGACCCCGACCTCCTGCTGCCGTCCTGGCTGGCCGCGCGCTGGCAGGCCGCCTACGGCCGCGACGCCGCGCGGGCCATCGCCGCGACGATCCCGATGGAGCCCGCCACCGACGTCACGATCAAGGCGACCGGCGCCACCGAACGCTCGGACCAGAAGGGCGAGGTGACGGCGTGGCCCGGATTCGCCGAGGGCGACTGGTGGGTGCAGGACGCCTCGGCCGCCGTGCCGGCGCGGCTGCTGCACGTTGGGCCGGGCGAGACGGCGCTGGACCTCTGCGCGGCGCCCGGCGGCAAGACGCTGCAGCTGGCGGCCGCCGGGGCCGCCGTGGTGGCGGTGGACCGCTCGGCCGGCCGCCTGAAGCGCGTGGGCGAGAACCTGGCGCGCACCGGGCTCTCCGCCGAGGTGGTGCAGGCGGACGCCGCCGAGTGGCGGGACGGGCGCACCTTCGACGCCGTCCTGCTGGACGCGCCCTGCTCGGCCACCGGGACGTTCCGCCGCCACCCCGACGTGCTGTGGATGGCGAGCCCGGCCGAGATCCCCAAGCTCGCCGCGGTGCAGGCCCGGCTGCTCGACGCCGCCGCGCGGCGCGTGAAGCCGGGCGGCCGGCTGGTCTACTGCGTCTGCTCGCTGGAGCCGGAGGAGGGCGAGGGCCAGGTCGAGGCGTTCCTGAGGCGCGCGCCCGGGTTCGCGCTGGACCCCGTGGCCGCGGGCGAGGGCGGCGCGCCGCAGGCGTCGCGGCGGCCCGACGGCACCCTGCGGATCCTGCCGCACCACCGCGAGGGCGGGACCGACGGCTTCTACGTCGCACGGCTGCGGCGGGCCTGAGGCCCTCAGCCCGGAAGGACGAGGCGCCGGCCCAGTCCTCCCCCGCAGGGGGAGGGGGACCGCCGAAGGCGGTGGAGGGGGCTGCCCCCTGGCGCTCAGGACCCCTCCACCCTGCTGCGCAGGGTTCCCCTCCCCTTGCAGGGGAGGACCAGCGGGCGACGGTGCGACAGGGGGCGACAAGACGGGGCGCATCAGGCTAAGCCCTCTCCATGGCCGAGCCCGTGATCATCGCGCCCTCCATCCTGGCGAGCGACTTCGCGCGCCTGGGCGAGGAGGTGGCCGCGATCGAAGCCGCGGGCGCCGACTGGGTGCATGTGGACGTGATGGACGGCCACTTCGTGCCGAACATCACCATCGGGCCCGACGTGGTGAAGGCGCTCAGGCCCCACTCGAAGCTGCCGTTCGACTGCCACCTGATGATCGCGCCGGCGGACCCGTACATCGAGGCGTTCCGCGAGGCCGGGGCCGACTACATCTCGGTGCACCCCGAGGCCGGGCCGCACCTGAACCGGACGCTGAAGCTGATCCGCAAGGTCGGGGCCAAGGCGGGGGTGGTCTTCAACCCCTCCACCGACCCGAGCGTGATCCAGTGGATGATGGACGAGATCGACCTGATCCTCGTCATGTCGATCAATCCGGGCTTCGGCGGGCAGACGTTCATGCATTCGCAGCTTCGCAAGATCGAGACGCTGCGCCGGATGATCGACGCGGAGGGGCGCGACATCCCGCTGGAGGTGGACGGGGGCGTCACGCCCGAGACGGCGAAACTGTGCGTCGCGGCGGGGGCGACGGCGCTGGTGGCGGGAACCGCGGTCTTCCGCGGCGGGCGCGACCGGTACGCCGCCAACATCGCCGCCCTGCGCGGCTGAGGACCCGCCGGATGGCCGGCGTCCATTTGCCGGGCCGCCACGCCGCCCTGGCGCTGGCCGTGGGCGCGGCCCGGACCCTGCAGGAGGAGTGGCGCGCGTCGGGCCTGCGCCGCTGGACCGCGGCCCGCCCCCAGCCCGAGGGCTTCGGCGTCCAGCCCCGCGACTTCCGGCCGCCCGACGCCGACGCCGGCAAGGCGATCCTGGCGGGCGCGTTCGTGCTGGCGGGCCAGACGCTGGCCGTCGGGCCGCGGGGCGACCCCTGGGACCGTCCCAGCCCCAGCCGGGCGTTCGCCGAGGCGCTGCACCGGTTCGACTGGCTGCCGGGCCTCGTGGCGGCGGGCCCCGACGGCGCCGCGGAAGCCCTGCGGCTGGTGCTGGAGTGGCGGCGGCTGTTCGGGCGGTGGAACGGCTTCGCCTGGTCGCCGCAGGTCATGGCGCGGCGGGTCTTCAACCTGGCGTGCGCCGGTCCGGCCCTGGCGGCCCGGGCGTCCGAGGCCGAGACCGCGCAGCTGGCCGGCGACCTCGCCCGCCAGGCGCGGGACCTGCTGCTTCCCGGCGACCCGGCCGACGCGGCGAGCCGCGCCGCCTCGGCCGCGGTGGCCGGGGCGGCCCTGCGCGGCGCCGCCGGCCGGCGCCTGCTGGAGCGCGCGCTGGCGCGGCTCGCCCGCGCCCTGGCGGCGACCGTGGACGCGGACGGCGGCCACGCCACCCGCCGGCCCGACCTGGCCCTGGAGCTGCTGTTCGACCTGCAGACGCTGGACGAGGCCATGGTCCAGCGCGGGCTGGCGGCCCCCGACGCGGTCCAGCGCGCCATCGGCCGGCTGGCGGCCGCCGTCCGGTTCTTCACCCTGGCCGACGGCCGGCTGGCCGCCTTCCACGGCGGGCGGGCCTGCGCCGCCGCCTATGTCGCGGCCGCCCGGGCGCAGGACGAGACCGGCGACCGCGCCACGCCGGGGGAGCTGAGCGGCTACCAGCGGCTCGACGCGCCGCGCCTGCAGGTCGTCGCCGACGTCGCGCCGCCGGCGCCCGGGCCCTGGGCCGCGGACGCCTGCGCGGCGCCGCTCGCCCTCGCGGTGCTGGTGGGCGGCCGCCGCCTGGTCGACGCCTGCGCGGGGCGCGGGATCGAGGCGGCCGCCACCGCCGAGGCGGGCGAGACGCCGGCGCGGGTGCTGGACGGGTTCGCCGGCGCGGTGCTGGGCCCGCGGCTCGTGGACGCGACCTTCGCCGTGGACGTGCAGCGGCACGAGGCGCCGGGCGCGCTGTGGCTCGACCTCGCCCACCATGGCTGGATGCCGCGCTACGGCCTGATGCACCAGCGCCGGCTCTACCTGGACGTCGCCGCCGGCGAGCTGCGCGGCGAGGACCGGCTGACGCCCACCGCCCGCGCCCAGGGGCCCGACGGCCGGCACTTCATCCCCTACGCGATCCGCTTCCCGCTGCACGCCGGCGTCCGCGCGCTGGTGTCGCAGGACCGGCGCAGCGTGCTGCTGCGCCTGGAGGGCGAGGCCGACGGCTGGATCCTGCGCAACGACGCCCTGGACATCGTCCTCGAACCCCGGCCGGGCGGCGGCGCGCAGCTGGTCCTGCGCGGTCAGCGCCGGGCCGATTCCGGCGCCCGGGTGCGGTGGAAGCTCGCGCCCGCGCGCCAGCCTGTTGACCCCCGACCGCCCGAGGCGTAACCCGCCGCCATCCCGCGTGACTGGCGACTCGAGGTGGGCGACCACCGGGGAGCGCGTGGACCATATCCTGCCGCGCGCCTGGGCGTTTCTTCCTGTCCCCTGAGAGGAGAATGCCGTGCCGGCTGCGCCCGATTTACCGCCCGCCCCAGACAAGGTCCACATCCGCCGCGCGCTGCTGAGCGTCTCGGACAAGACCGGCCTGATCGACGCCGCCCGCGCGCTGGCCGAACGGGGCGTGGAGCTGGTCTCCACCGGCGGCACGCGCAAGGCCATCGCCGACGCCGGCCTGCCGGTGAAGGACGTCTCGGACCTCACCGGCTTCCCCGAGATGATGGACGGGCGGGTGAAGACCCTGCACCCGGTGGTCCACGGCGGCCTCCTGGGCGTGCGCGACGCCCCGGCGCACAAGGCCGCGATGGACGAGCACGGGATCGGCGGGATCGACCTGGTCTACGTGAACCTCTACCCCTTCGAGCAGACGGTGGCGGCGGGCGCGGACTTCGAGACCTGCGTCGAGAACATCGACATCGGCGGCCCGGCGATGATCCGCTCGGCGGCCAAGAACCACGGATACGTGGCCGTCTGCACCGAGATCGCCGACCTGCAGGAGCTGCTGGCGGAGTTCGCGGCGGACGGGACCACCAGCCTGGCGCTGCGCCGGAAGCTGGCGGCGCGGGCCTATGCGCGCACGGCCACCTACGACGCCTCGATCGCCGCCTGGTTCGCCGGCGAACTGGGCGAGTTCGCCCCCGGCCGGTTCTCGATCGGCGGGCAGCTGGCCCAGACCATGCGCTACGGCGAGAACCCGCACCAGCAGGCGGCCTTCTACCGCTTCCCCGGCGCGTCGCCCGGGGTCGCCACGGCGACCCAGCTGCAGGGCAAGGAACTCAGCTACAACAACATCAACGACACCGACGCCGCCTTCGAACTGGTGTCCGAGTTCGATCCCAAGGCCGGGCCGGTCTGCGCGATCATCAAGCACGCCAACCCCTGCGGCCTGGCCACGGGCGGGACGATGCTGGAGGCCTACCAGCGGGCGCTGGCCTGCGACCCCACCAGCGCCTTCGGCGGGATCGTCGCCCTGAACGGCCGGCTGGACGCGGCGACCGCGGCCCAGGTCCTGGAGATCTTCACCGAGGTGGTGATCGCGCCCGAGGCGGACGACGAGGCCGTGGCCCTCTTCCGCAAGAAGAAGAACGTGCGCCTGCTCGTCACCGGCGGCCTGCCCGACCCGCGGGCGGCCGGCAAGACGTTCAAGTCGGTGTCCGGCGGCTTCCTGGTCCAGAGCCGCGACACCGCGCACCTGACCCCGGCCGACCTCAAGGTGGTCACCCGGCGCGCGCCCACCGAGGCCGAGGTGCGCGACATGCTCTTCGCCTTCACCGTGGCCAAGCACGTGAAGTCGAACGCCATCGTCTATGCGAAGGACGGCCAGACGCTCGGCATCGGGGCTGGGCAGATGAACCGGAAGGATTCCGCCCGCATCGCCGCCCTGCGCGCGGCCGACTTCGGCCTGGACCTCACGGGCTCGGCCTGCGCCTCGGAGGCGTTCTTCCCGTTCCCGGACGGCCTGATCCAGGCGGCCGACGCGGGCTGCACGGCGGTGATCCAGCCGGGCGGCTCCATCGGCGACCAGGCGGTCATCGACGCCGCGGACGAGCGCGGCCTCGCCATGGTGTTCACGGGGGTCCGCGTCTTCCGGCACTGAGCCGGCGCGGACCCGCGCCGCGCCCGGTCAGGCGCGGGCGGCGATCCGCCGGGGCGCCTCGGGGCGCTCCATCTCGGCCAGCACCGCGTCCAGCGCGGCCATCTCGGCGGCGAGCTTGCTGCGGCGCGCGGCCAGGGCGGCCGCGGCGGCGGCGCGCGCCTCGGACTCGGTCTCGGCCTCGAGGACCTCCTCGATCTGCGGCAGGCCCACGCCGGCCCGGCGCAGGCGCGAGATCCACTCCAGGCGCCGGCGGGCGGCGGCGTCGTAGAACCGGGCGTTGAGGCGGTCGCGGCGCGCCTCGATGAGCCCGCGCTCCTCGTAGAAGCGCAGCGCGCGCGCGGTCATGCCGTAGAGCCGCATGGCTCCGGCGATGCCCAGACGCGGCAGGTGGCGAAGGTTGTCGTCCATCATGTCTCGCTCCCGTTCCCTGGCCGCTCGCAAAGTTGCGGAGCGCTGCCGGCGCTCTGCCAGGACCGTGCGGCGGGGAGGTTGACGTCGGGACGGGACAGGTTTCAACCGACATCGTGCGAAGAATTGGCTATGGTCGGGCCCCGGTTTGTGAAGTTGTAAAATGCGATACAAGCTCTTCGTCGGTCCCAAGGTGCGGGCGCTGAGGGTGCAGCGCGGCTGGCGGCTCGAGGCATGCGCCCAGCGCCTGGGCATCTCGGCGAGCTATCTCTCGCAGATCGAGGCCAACCAGCGGCCGGTCACGGACCGCGTGCTCATGGGCCTCATGGAGACCTTCCGGGCGCCGGCCGAGGTCTTCGAGGCCGACAACGACCAGCGCCTCATCGCCGACCTGCGCGAAGCCGTCCTGGAGAGCGGCGCGCCGGGCGACGTCATCCCGCTCAGCGAACTGCGCCAGGCCGTGCAGCAGGCGCCGGGCCTGGCCCGCCGGTTCCTCGAGCTGCACCGCGCCAACCACCGCCTCGCCGAACGCCTGAAGCTGACCGAGGAGGCGGTGGCGCTGGACGAGGCGACGGCCGCGAGCTCGCTCCTGCCCTACGAGGAGGTGCGCGACTTCTTCCACTTCAAGGACAACTACATCGACGGCCTGGACCGGGCGGCCGAGGACCTCGCGGGCGACGTGGGCCTGGACCAGCCGGGGCCGCCCGACATGCTGATCGAGATGTACCTGCGCGAGCGGATGGGCGTCGCCGTGCGCTACGCGGCCATGGACGACGTGATGCGCCGCTACGATCCGGCCAGCAACACGCTGTGGCTGAACGCCTCGCAGCCCTCGTCCACCCGGACGTTCCAGATGGCCTACCACCTCGCCGTGGCGAACCTGGCCGACCGGATCGACGCCGAACTGGCGGTGGCGCGGTTCCGCAGCCGCGAGGCCGAGGACGTCTGCCGGGTGGGGCTGGGCAACTATGCGGCGGGCGCGCTCTTCATGCCCTACCGCCGGTTCGCCGCCGCCGCCCGCGAGCGGCGCTACGACGTCGAGCAGCTCGCCGCCCACTTCGGCACGAGCCTGGAGCAGGTGTGCCACCGGCTCTCGACCCTGCAGCGGCCCGGGCAGCGGGGCACGCCGATCTACTTCGTGCGCCTGGACTACGCGGGCAACATCACCAAGCGGCACAGCGCCACGCGCTTCCAGTTCGCGCGCTTCGGCGGCGCCTGCCCCCTGTGGAACGTCCACGACGCCGTGGCCGCGCCCGACCGCTTCCTAGTGCAGGTGGCCGCGATGCCGGACGGGACCCGCTATCTCTGCGTCGCCCGCGCGGTGGTGAAGCGTTCGGACGCCTACCTCACGCCCGACCGGCGCTACGTCCTGGGCTTCGGCTGCGAGATCGCCCACGCCCACGAGCTGGTCTACTCCGAGGGCGTCGACCTGAAGGGCCCGGCCGCGCCCATCGGCGTCAGCTGCCGCATCTGCGAGCGCGACGACTGCGCCCAGCGCGCCTTCCCCCCCATGGACCGGAGGCTCAACGTCCCCGAGCACGAACGCCGCACGGTGCCGTTCCGGCTGGAGGGGTGACGGGCCGATCCCTGCCATCGGGCGCGTATGGGCCGGGATGACAGCTGAGGGGGGGTGCTGTGATCTCAAGCGGCTGTCATCCCGGTTTCGCCGCAGAAGAAGCGCGGGGGCTGGCGGCGGCGGGCCGCCACGGCCACTGGGCGCGTATGGGTCCCGGTTTTCCGCTTCGCGGAAACCGGGATGACAGCGGAGGGGGTGGGGGGCGTTACTTCAAACACTGTCATCCCGGTTTCGCCGGAGGCGAAGACCGGGACCCATAGACTCCGTGGGTCCGGAGGGGGCGCGGCGGTGGGCGGTGGCGGGCCGCCTCGGGCATCGGGCGCGTATGGGTCCCGGCTCTCCCCCCGGCTGCGCCGGGGTCCGGCCGGGATGACAGCTGAGAGGGTGGGTGCTGTGATCTTGAGCGGCTGTCATCCCGGTTTCGCCGCAGAAGGGGTGCGGCGGGCGCGGCGGCGGGCCGCCTCGGGCATCGGGCGCGTAGGGGTTCCGTCCTAGCCCTTGCGGCGGCGGCCTGCGGCCGCTTCGGCGGCCAGTTCGCGGAGGGCGGCGTTGGCGATGGTGAGCTTGGCGAAGGTCCAGTCGGCGCCGCCGGCCTCGATCTCCTCCACGGTGCGGGTGGCGGCGCCCGCGAGGTCGCGGCGCAGCGCGGCCCAGGCGCGGACGGCGTCGCGCGCGGCGCCGGCGTCGTCGCCGGCCTGGGCGCTGCCGGTGAAGGCCATGATCGCGCGGGTGAGCTGGGCCTGCTCGGCCAGCAGGTCCTCGATCAGCCGGCGCAGCGCCGTCCGCTCGAAGATGTCCCCCGCCCGGAAGGCGCCCGCCGCCGAGCGCACCCGGTCGAAGGCGAAGGCCTCGTCCACCGCGTAGTAGAGCCGCGCCACGTTGGCGAGCGGCCAGCTGGACGCCTCGGCCAGGTCCACCAGGTCGGCGGCGTTGGTGAGCGGGCCCAGCACGGCGGCCGCCATGGCCGCCTCGGCCGGCGCGCCGGCGTCCACCAGCTGCCGGCGGCGCAGCGCCACGCCCGCCTGCTCGGCCGGCGACAGGATCTCGGGCATCAGGCCGTGCAGGCTGCGGAAGCCGGGCGCATAGCGGGCCGTCAGTTCGGCCACGTCCATCTGCTCGCGGCCCGCCCGGCGCGCCAGCCAGAAGGTCGCCCCCCGCAGCGCCGCCGAGAGCCGGCGGAAGAGCTGCAGCTGCGCGGCGGCGGGGATCTTCAGGTCCAGCGCCTCGACGCCGGCCCACAGGGGCTCGAAATCCAGCGCCTGCTTCGCCGCCTCGTAGCCGGCGGTGAACGCCACCACGTCGCAGCCCGCGGAGTTCATGATCCGCGACGGGAAGCTGGGGCCGCAGCGGTTGATCATGTCGTTGGCGACCACGGTGGCGATGATCTCGCGCCGCAGCCGGTGCTGCAGGATCGCGCCCTCGTGCTTGCGCAGCAGCTTGGGGAAGTAGGCCAGCAGCCGCGCCTCGAAGAACGGATCGTCCGGCGCCCGGCTGGCGACCATCTCGCGCTTCAGCTCCAGCTTGCCGTACGCCAGCAGCACGGCCAGCTCGGGCCGCGACAGTCCCCGCCCGGCCTTGAGGCGTTCGGCGATGGCGAGCGGGTCGGGAAGGCCCTCCACCGCGCGGTCCAGGCGGCCGGCGTGCTCCAGCTCGTTCATGAACCGCGCGTGCGGCGCGAGCTCGCCCACCGAGTCCAACTCCAGCAGCGAGAGCGCCAGCGTCTGGTCGTAGTTGTGCTCCAGGACGTGGGCGGCCACGTCGTCGGTCATCTTCGGCAGCAGCGCGTTGCGCGCCTTGCGGGTCAGCTTGCCCTGCCGCTCCAGGATGCCGGTGGTGATCTTGATGTTCACCTCGTGGTCCGAGGAGTCGACGCCGGCCGAGTTGTCGATGGCGTCGGTCTCGACCCGGCCGCCGGCTTCCGCGAACTCGATGCGGCCCGCCTGGGTGAGGCCCAGGTTCGCGCCCTCGCCGACCACCTTCACCCGCAGGTCCGCGCCGTTGACGCGCACGGCGTCGTTGGCCTTGTCGCCCACGTCGGCGTTGGATTCGGACTTCGCCTTCACATAGGTGCCGATGCCGCCCAGGTAGAGCAGCTCGGCGGGCGCCTTCAGGATCAGGTTGATGACCTCGTTGGGCGACAGCGCCTCGGCGGTGACGCCCAGCAGGGCGCGCGCCTCGGGCGTCAGCGGGATCGACTTCAGCGACCGCGAGAAGACGCCGCCGCCCTTGCTGATCGCCTTGCGGTCGTAGTCGGCCCAGGACGAGCGGGGCAGGGCGAACATGCGCTCGCGCTCGGCGTAGCTCCTGGCGGGGTCCGGATCGGGATCGAGGAAGATGTCGCGGTGGTCGAAGGCCGCCAGCAGCCGGATCTGGCGGCTCAGCAGCATGCCGTTCCCGAACACGTCCCCCGACATGTCGCCGCAGCCGACCACGGTGAAGGGCTCGGACTGGATGTCCTTGCCCATCTCGCGGAAGTGGCGTTTCACCGCCTCCCAGGCGCCGCGGGCGGTGATGCCCATGGCCTTGTGGTCGTAGCCGACCGAGCCGCCGCTGGCGAAGGCGTCGCCCAGCCAGAAGCCGTAGTCCTCGGCCACGCCGTTGGCGATGTCGGAGAAGGTGGCGGTGCCCTTGTCGGCCGCCACCACCAGGTAGGGGTCGTCCTCGTCGTGCACGACCACGCCGGCCGGCGGGATCACCTTGCCGGCGGCGTCCAGGTTGTCGGTGAGGTCGAGCAGGCCCGACAGGAAGGTCCTGTAGGCGGCGATGGCCTCGGCGCGCACGGCCTCGGGCGGACCCTTGGGCAGCTGCTTCGGATAGAATCCGCCCTTGGACCCGACGGGGACGATCACCGCGTTCTTCACCTGCTGGGCCTTCACCAGGCCCAGCACCTCGGTGCGGAAGTCGTCGCGGCGGTCGCTCCAGCGCAGGCCGCCGCGCGCCACCGGCCCGAACCGCAGGTGCACGCCCTCGACCTGCGTCGACCAGACGAAGATCTCGCGGAAGGGCTTGGGCGCCGGCAGGTCCGCCAGGGCGCCCGAGGCGACCTTGAACGAGATGTAGGGCTTGGGCGCGCCGTCCGCGCCGCGCTGGTAGAAGTTGGTGCGCTGGATCGCGCCCACCAGCAGGGCCAGGCGGCGCAGCACGCGGTCATCGTCCAGGCTCTCGACGAGCTGCAGCGCCTCGACGATCTCCTCCATGACGGCGCCGGCCTGCGCGCGGCGCGCCTCGACGTCGGCGGCGATCGCCGGGTCGAACTTGATGCGGAAGAGGTCGAGGATCAGCCGCGCCACGCCGGGATGGTTCGAGAGCGCCTGCTCCTGGACGCGCTGCGAGGGGTCCAGGCCCGACTGCTGGCGATAGCGCGCCAGCGCCCGCATCAGGGCCGCGTCGCGCCAGGGGATCGAGAGCTCCATGACGAGGCGGTTGAAGCCGTCGTTCTCGGTGCGGCCCGTCCAGACGGCGACCACCGCGTCCTCGAAGGCGTCCTTCACCTCGGAGAAGACCAGGTTGGCGCCGCGGGGGTCCTCGATCTCGAAGTCGTGGACCCAGACCGGCTCGCGCCCCTGCGGCGTCAGCCTGAACCCGGCCTCGGCCATGGCCTTGAGGCCCATGCTCTCCAGGATGGGGAGCACGTCGGCCAGCGGCGCGGGCTCGCCGCGGCGGTAGAGCTTGACCCGGAACTGCAGCGGGCCGTCGTCGGGCGTGCGGTAGGCGCGCGCGCAGATGGCGGCCCCGGCGCCGAAGCCCTCGATGACGTCGACGTCCTCCAGCGCCTGGCCTGCGTCGAACCGGTCGCGGTAGCCCGCGGGGAACGCCTCGCCGTAGCGCGCCGAGAGCGCGGCGATCGCGTCGCCGTCGCGGCCCGAGCCCCGCAGCGCCGCGCCGAAGCGGTCCTCCCAGGTGCGCGCCGCCTCGGCGATCTCGGCCTCGACCTGGCGCAGGTCGGGCGTCCGGTGCAGGCCGGGCGTGAAGCCGATGATGAAGTGCACGCGCGCCAGCGGGCTGTCGCTGAACGCCGGATAGTAGGCCGACAGGCGTCCGCCGTAGGCCGCAGCCAGGATCTCGCCCGCCCGCCGCCGCAGGTCGGAATCGTAGCGGTCGCGGGGCACGAACAGCAGCACCGAGGCGAACCGGTCGAAGGGATCGCGGCGCTCGAACAGCCTCACGCGCGGCCGGTCGGCCAGGTGCAGGACGCCCAGCGCGATCCCGAGCAGTTCGTCCTCCGAGACCTGGAAGAGCTCGTCGCGCGGGTGGTTCTCGACGATGTTCTTGAGGCGCTTCTCGTTGTAGCTGCCCGGCGTGGCGCCGGCGCGCTGCAGCACGCGGGCGACCTTCTCGCGCACCAGGGGCACGGCCCCGGCCGGCTGGTCGTAGGCTTCGGCGGTGAAGAGGCCCACGAAGCGGACCTCGCCCCACGGCCGGCCGTCGTCGCCGTACCGCTTGATCCCCACGTAATCCATGTAGCCGCGGCGATGGACGCGGCTCTTGACGTTGGACTTGGCGATGGTGAGCGCCGGGTCGCGGACGATCCGGTCCTTCATCGCCTTCATCAGCACCGCCGGCTCGTTGGCGCGCCGCAGCACCGTGCGCTCGGGGTCGCGGAGCACGCCCAGCCCGTCCTTGGCCTGGTAGAGCGGCTCCTCGGCCGCGTACTCGCCGCTCTTGAGCCGCGGGTACTCGTAGACGCGGGCGCCGAGGAACACGAAGTGCTCGGCCGACAGCCACTTCAGGAAGTCCACCTCGTCGGGGCGCGCCTTGCCGGACGCCGCCAGCTCGTCGATGGTCCGCCCCATCAGCCCCAGCATCTCGGGGAAGTCCTCGACGGCGGCGCGCACGTCGGACAGCGTGGCCTTCACGCCCTCCAGCAGGGCCTTCTCGCGGCCCGGGCCGGCGTCCTCGATCAGCACCTGGATCATGGACTCGCGGCGCGGGGCGCCGCTCTCGCCGCGCACGCCCGTCCGGTCGCGCTGGACCGTCACGATGGGGTGGATCATGGCCCGGACCGACAGCCCCTGGTCGGCGATCTCGCCCATGATGCTGTCCACGAGGAACGGCGCGTCGTCCTGCACGACCTCCAGCCGCTCGAGGTCGGCGCCCAGGGCGGGGCTGAGGCGGACCTGCGGGGCCCGTCCGCGGCGCTTCTCGCCGTAGCGCCAGAGCTCGGCGAGGTTCCGCGCGAGGTCGGGCAGGGAGAGCTCGGGCAGTTCGTCGGGCAGGGCGTCGGCGGCCGCCTGGGCGACGAAGGCCTTCTCGGCGGGGGTGGCGGCGCCGCCCAGTTCGGCGCGCAGCGCCCGGGCGAGGGCGGCGCCGGGCTTCGGGGATGCGCTGGAGGCGGGGGCGCGGCTCATGACGCCGCCCCCACCCAAGCGAGAACGCCGCCGGAGGAGAGAATCCGGCGGCGTATGGCTCCGCCGTGGGGGACCAGCGGAGCGCTGGGTGCTCGCTGCGCCCGTGGGGTTGGGAAACGGACGCACCCGCCGGACGGACGCGCCGTCCGACAGGCCTCAGATAGGAATTGGGCGGCCACAGTTTAAGTCCCGGATTCGTTTTTCGGCGTGGAGGTCTTCTTGGCGCGGCCGCGGGCGGGCCTGGCGGGCCCCTCGTCGGGGGTCGACCGGGGGTGCGCGTGCCGGAGCTCGCCGGGGTCGCCGTCGGCGGACAGCAGGACGGCCAGCCAGCGGGTCCCGTGGAACTGCACCAGCACCACCATCAGCACGGTGGTCAGCGGCGTGGAGAGGAACGCCCCCGGCAGGCCCCAGACGATGCTCCAGAACGCCAGCGCCAGCAGCAGGACGATCGGGTCCATGTTGAGGCTGCGGCCCTGCATGCGGGGCTGCACGACGTTGCCCACGAACATGCCGATGGTCTGCAGCACCACCGCCAGCACGGCGGCCTGCCAGATCCCGTCGAACTGGACGAGGGCGAAGATCGGCGGCAGCGCGACGGCCACGATGCCGCCGACCACCGGGATGTACGAGGCGATGAAGATCAGGATCGCCCAGAACAGCGCGTTGTCGAGGCCGACCGCCATCATGGCGACCCACGAACCGACGGCGATCATCAGGCCCGTGACGGTCTGCACCCACAGGTACTGCTCGACGCCGTTGCGGATCCGCAGGAAGGCGGCCACGGCCTCCTGCCGCTGCTCGCGGTGCTCGAACAGGCCCACCGCCTTGCGCTCCCAGCCGCGCCGCGAGGCGAGGATGAAGCCCAGGTAGACCAGGACGAAGGCGGCCGTGGACACGAAGGTCTGCAGGCCCCGCGCGATCTGGCCCAGGTGGCTCGCGGGATCGGCGCGCTGGATCAGCTCGACGATGGTGGGCGGCACGTCCACGCCCATCATGCCGGCCACGCGGGCGATGAGGCCGTTCAGCTTCGGCTGGTAGGTGACGAGCTGGCCCGCGAACGCCGTGGCGTTGTCGGCGATGAAGAACGCGGCGCCGCCGAAGATCACCACCGAGAGCACGATGGCGAGCGGCATGGCGGCGCGGCGCGAGACCCCCGGCATCCGGTTCTCGAGCACGCGGGCGAAGCCGTCGATCATCAGCGCGAGGAAGAGCGCGAGCGCGAGGGGCGTCAGGATGTCGGCCAGCAGGTAGAGCACCACGCCGCCGGCGATGGTGGCCAGGATCACCAGCGCGTTGCGCGAGACGGGGTCGGCGGCGACCTGGGCTCTGGGGGCGGGCATGCGCGCTTTCGGAAGGCCTCAGCGAATGTCGGCGCGGGGCGGCTCGCCGTCAAATCGGGCTCGCTCTACCCCTGTTCCCGCCGGAAGGGGAGCAAATTTGCCTGCCGAACGACATCTTCCGGCAAGGACGGCCGCCGAACCGCGGTGATTCGGGACGTTGGATGCGGCTCTTGAACCGGCGGCGGAAAACCCCGATGGACACAGGCGGGCCGAAGCTCGGGCTTCGGGTGCGGCGAACGGCCAAGGCAGCTGGGGAGTCACCATGAGCGACGGCGTCCTGATCGGGTTCTCGGGCCAGCCCGAGAAGCTGCTGCTTCACCGGGCCAACCGCCACGGCCTGGTGGCCGGCGCCACCGGCACCGGCAAGACCGTGACGCTGCAGGCGCTGGCGCAGGGCCTCTCCGACGCGGGCGTCCCGGTGTTCGCCGCGGACGTGAAGGGCGACCTCTC
>NZ_JAEUMN010000100.1 GCF_016793225.1 Phenylobacterium sp. | reverse complement strand
AGGGCCGTGGCCCGCGGATCGATCGGCAGGTTCTCGGGCCGCGCCGGCAGCGTCACTGCGCCAACGAGCGGCAGGGTCGGCCTAGGCGGCGACATGGGCGCGGCTCTTCATCAGGGGCTGGATGCGGGTCCCGAAGGCTTCGACGCCCGCCACGAAATCGTCGAAGGTCAGGAGCACGCCCGCGGTCCCGGGCACGGCGGCGACCTCGTCCAGCATGGCGGCGACGCGCGCGTAGCTGCCCACCAGCGTGCCCATGTTGAGGTTCACCGCCGACTCCGGCGCGGCGAGCTGGGTGGTGTTGGTGTTGCTGGTCCCTCCCTGGGCGTTGGGGGCGGCCTGGTTCGTCAGCCACTGCAGCGCGTCCTGGTCGGCCCCGTCGCGATAGAGCCGCCACTTGGCCAGCGCCGCCTCGTCGGTCTCGTCGGCGATGATCATGAAGAGGATGTAGGCGGCGACGTCGCGGCCGGTCTTCGCCTTGGCCGCGGCCAGGCGGTCGTTCACGTCGGCGAAGGCCGTGGGCGTGTTCGCGCCCTTGCCCAGGGCGAACGAGTAGTCGGCGTACTTCGCCGTGAACGCCAGGCCCTCGTCGGACGAGCCCGCGCAGATGATCTTCACCCCCGGGGTCGGCCTGGGGCTCACCCGGCAGTCGTTCATGGTGAAGTAGTCGCCCTTGAAGTCCGAGACGCCGGTCTCCATCAGCCCCTTCAGCACCGTCGCGTACTCGGCCAGGTACTTGTAGCGGTCGGCGTAGTGGCTCTCGCCCGGCCACAGGCCCATCTGGTCGTACTCGGCCTTCTGCCAGCCCGTGACGAGGTTGATCCCGAAGCGCCCCGGCGCGATCGAGTCGATGGTCGAGGCCATGCGGGCGACGATCGCCGGCGGGATCGTCAGGGTGGCGGCGGTGGCGAACAGCTTGATCCGCGAGGTGACGGCGGCCAGGCCGGCCATCAGGGTGAAGCTCTCGAGGTTGTGCTCCCAGAACTCGCTCTTCCCGCCGAACCCGCGCAGCTTGATCATCGACAGCGCGAAGTCGAGGCCATGGCGCTCGGCGCTCTGGACGATGGTCTTGTTCAGCTCGAACGTCGGCATGTACTGCGGCGACGTGGTCGAGATCAGCCAGCCGTTGTTGCCGATCGGAATGAAGACGCCGACTTCCATGACCTCGCTGCCCCCGCGGAACGGCTCGGCAGTTGGCCTCCCGCCCCTGCGAAACGCAAGCGGCGTCAGGGATCGTGCGGGTTCGGATCCCAGTCTGGCTGCCGATAGGGCTTGAGGCCGCGGTCCAGCAGGCACTGCCAGACCTCATCGGCGGTTTCGGCGAAGCTGAACAGCTCCAGGTCCGACGCCGCGACCATCCCCTCGGCGACCAGGGCGTCGAAGTTGATGATCGAGCGCCAGTAGCTCTCGTCGAACAGGACGATGGGAATCGGCGGGCTCTTGTCGGTCTGGCGCAGGGTCAGGATCTCGAACAGCTCGTCCAGCGTCCCGAACCCGCCCGGGAAGACCACCAGCGCGTTGGCGCGCATGGCCAGGTGGAGCTTGCGGACTGCGAAGTAGTGGAACCGGAAGGTCAGCTCGGGGGTGGAGTAGCTGTTGGGGAACTGTTCGTGCGGCAGGGTGATGTTGAGGCCGATGGACGGCGCGCCGGCGTCGGCCGCGCCCCGGTTGGCCGCCTCCATGATGCCCGGCCCGCCGCCGGTGCAGATCACGTTGTGCCGCTCCTGCGTCTCGGACAGGTAGGCCCCGCCCTCCTTCGAGGCGATCTCGCCGAACCGCCGGGCTTCGCCGTACCAGCGACGGTGGGCGTCCGACCCGTTCTCGCCGACGCGCGCCGAGCCGAACACGACGATGGTCGAGCGCACGCCCCAGGCGCGGAGCGCCTCGTCGCACTTGGCGAACTCGAGCATGAGCCGAACGCCGCGCATGGAGTGCTGCAGGATGAAGTCGGAATCCAGCGAGGCCAAGCGGTAGGTCGGCGAGGCCATCTGGGCGCTGGACGGGTGGTCGCTCTCGGTCATGGCGACGTTGTAGGCCGATTGCGGCGACGCCGTCAGCGACCGCGCCCGAATTTCGCTGGAGATCCGCCTCGCCGCCGGGAGGGGCGGCGCCGGGCCGTAGACCCTACGCGCGGAACGCCGACGCGATGACCTGCGCCATCGCCGTCGCCACCGGCGGGACCAGCGCGGGCGAGACGCAGCGGAGGTCGTCCACCCGCGTGTGGTGATAGCGGTGACTGCCGAAGATGCCCGCCACCTGGCCGTAGCCGCCCTTCAGGATGCTCGCGAGTTCGCCCGCCGCCAGCGCCGGATCGGCGGTGTAGACGGACTCCAGGCCGGGAAGCCCGGCGAACGCGGCCCGGGCGGCGGGCACGAGCGGGGCGCTGGCCAGCAGGAACCTCTGGGGGTCGGCGCTGGGCAGGGGCGAGAGCGTGGCCCCGCGTTCGTGCCAGTCCCGCGCCGCGACGTTGGCGCCCAGGTGGACCCAGAGCCCCGTCTCGGCCGGCTTCGGGGCCAGCGCATGGATGTAGGCCTCGCCGCCGGTGTACTCGTATTCATGGCCGCTGGTGGCCACCAGCGCCACGTTGACCGGAAGCTTCGCCGACGAAGCCCAGCGCGCCAGCAGCAGCCAGGCCGCCAGCCCCGTGCCCCGCTCGCCCGCGCAATGGAACCAGCCCGAGCGCGGGGTCGAGATCACGAGCCACCTGCCGGCGCCCCGGTCCAGGCGCGCGGTGACGTTGTAGGTCGGCCGCCGGAAGGACCGGCCGGCCATGGCGAGCGTCGCAGGCCCCGACAGAGCCGAGAGCTTCGCGGCGTCTCCGGGGCTGATCACGAAGACCGGCCGGTCGAACATCCGCCGGTCGGGGCTGTTGAGCGCGCACGCCTCCCGCGTGGGGCCGTCGGTGATGATCCCCACGGCGGAGGCGCCGTCGGCGATGGCCGCCGCCACGAGCTTCTCGACCGGGCCGAGGATCGTCGACCATCGCGCGTAGGGCAGCGAGACCAGCGCGATGCCCGGGCCGCGATCGCGTCCGGCCACGTAGAGCGGGCCGGACAGGCCGGCGGCCGACGTGGGCGTGACGATCGCCTGCGGGATCACCGAGGCCGTAGCGCCGCCGCGCGATAGGGTGGCGTCGCCCTCGTAGGCGGGGGCGTCGAACGGCTGCCGCGCCGTGGCGTAGCCAAGGGCCTTCAGCTCGCTCTCGAGCCACGCGCCGCTGGCGGTGTCGCCCGGCCCGCCCGACGCCTTCACGCCGAATCCGTCGAACCGCTCCAGGATGCGCCGGGCCTCGCCCTCGTCGCCCATCGGGGTCGCCGCGGCGGCCTTCGAGGCGGCCAGGAGGGTGGCGCTGACGCCCAGCACGGCGCGGCGGGACGCTTTCATCGGCTGCTCCATGGCGGCAGGCTAGCGCAGGCCCTCGACCGGCGCGATGGGGGTCGCAGGCCCGCAGCGCGCGGCCTTCACGTATCCGGTCCCGGCCCCGGCGATCCGCTTCGGCAGGTCGCAGGTCTCCTTCAGCGCCGCGGCGTCGCCGCGCAGGTAGGCCTTCCAGAAGCGCACCGTCTCGGCCTTCACGATCTCCATCTGCGGTGGATCGATGGGCTTGAGCCGTCCGAGCTGCACGCGCCGGCCGCCGAACAGCGCATGGTCCGCCCCGTCCAGGATCACCAGGAACTGGTCCGCGCCCTGGATCGCCTGGAAGGGCGTGGTGCGCTCGAACGGCGTCTTCTCCTGATCGAACGGCGTGGCGTCCTCGGTGCCCGTGAAATGGAGCATCGGCGTCTTGACCCGCGCCAGCGCCGCCCTCGGGTCGTCCCCCCGCGGCTTGTTGGGGCTGTAGGCGATGGCCGCCTTGATCCGTGGCTCCATGTAGCTGGTGTCGTTGGGCAGGAGCGGGATCCGCTGTCCGACCGCCGTCAGCGTCGAAAGGGCTCCGAACGAGTGCCCCGACATGCCGATGCGGCTCATGTCCGCCCTGCCGCCCAGCCGGTCCCTGGCGATCTGGTCGATGGCGAACGGCACGTCGCCGTAGCGCGCCCGCGCCGCCTCGGGGGTCATGCCGGCCCGGCCGGCCGCCACGAGGCCGGCCTCGTCCCCCGGACGCACGCCGCCCATCAGGAGCCCGCTGTCGGACCCCGCGTGCTGCAGGGCGACCACGATGAACCCGGCGTCGGCCACCGCCTGCAGGATGTAGGTGGAGGCCTCGCGGCTGCCGCCCAGGCCGTGGCTGTGGATCACCACCGGGAACGGCCCCGCGCCGCGCGGCATGTAGAGCTTGTACGGCACCACGCGTCCGCCGCGCGCGGCGTCGGTCCACTCGCCGAGGCGCACCTCCACCCCCGCCGGGGAAGCGGCCGCCCCGGCGGGTTGCGCCAGGGCGGCCGAGGAGATCGCCGCGGGGAGGAGAGCGGCGATGACCGCGAGGAGCAGGGAGGCCTTCATCGGCTCACCACTCGTAGCGAAGCTGCACGCCCCAGGTCCGGGGCAGGTTGTAGCGCCGCACGTCGCCCGTCGCCGACGGGGCGTGGAAGACCAGGTAGTTCTCCTGCCCGGCGTTGTTGACGAAGGCCGCGAGATCGTACTGCCGCCACGTGACGCCGGTCCGCACGTTGAACAGCACGTAGTCGTGCAGCAACGTGGTCTGGTTGGCTTCCTGCACGCCGCCCTGACGGGCGTTGCCGTTGACGTTGATGTAGCCGCTCACGTCGTCGACGATCTCGCGGCGGTAGTTGACGGTGAAGGTCTGCGTCCACTTGGGCTGCTGCGGCTGCTTGAAGCCGTCGTAGATGCCGCCCCGCACGTGGCCGCCCTGGCGCGAACCGCCCACGGTCACCCGCAGCGCGCCGCCGGCCAGCTGGGCGCGCATCGTGGCCTCGACCTCGATGCCCCAGAGCGTCGCGGGCCCCGCGTTGAAGGCGAACGACGTCGCCTGGACCGGGCAGGCCGGGTTGTTCGCGCGGCACCCGTTGTCGCCCTGGATGACGAGGTTCTTGAAGCGGTTCGTGTACCCGGCGGCCGTGACGTAGATGTTGGGCGCCAGGTTGCCCTTGAAGCCCACCTCGTAGCCGGTGACCGTCTCGTTGTCGAAAGACGGCGGCGGGGCGATCGGCTGGCGCGGATCCCCGAGGTTGCCGTTGAAGCCGCCCGCCCGGTAGGCCGAGCCGATCTTGGCGTAGAACAGCATCAGCGACGTCGGCTTGTACGAGATGGTCGCCGTGTACGAGACGTTGTTGTCGTTGCTGGACGCCGTGGGGTTCAGCGCCGCGGTCGTCACGGGCGTATTGGTGACGAACAGGAACTGCCGTGACAGGAAGTCCTTGTTGTCGTTGGTGAAGCGCAGGTCGCCCGACAGGTTGATCTGGTCGGTCAGGTCATATCCCAGCGAGCCGTAGACGGCGTAGGACGAGAACCTGAGCTTGCCCCGCGTGATCGTGCCGAAGTTGGGGCTGGCCGGCGTCGGCGACTTGCCGAGGATGTTCGAGGTGGTGTCGTTGAGCAGGTACCACTCGCCGCCGACCAGCCAGTCGAACCCGTTCGTCTCGCCCAGGATGTGGGCCCCGTAGTAGCTGATGCGGGCGTGGTCGATCTGGTCGCCGCCCTGGTTGTAGTCGGCGTTGCGGATGGCGGTGAGGCCGGCGGGCGACACGCGCCCGGGAATGGCGGACAGCGCGTCGTAGAATTCCCGCGAGAAGGCGTCCCGGTCGTACTGGTTCTGCCCGTGGCGGTCGCGCAGGTTGACGATCGTCGACAGCGTCGCCCAGCCGAGGTCGGTGGAGGTCGTGAATTCCAGGTTGCTCAGGCGCTGCTTGCCCTGGGACGGGTGGTTCCAGGGCGTGTCGTACTTGTCGCTGAAGTTGCCGAGCGGGAAGTTGGCGTTCGGGAAGGTGACGACCTGGTAGACCAGGCCCGGCACCCGCTCGTTGGCCCGTTCCAGCATCAGGTTGGCCGTGAACGGGCCGTTCTTGAAGCTCAGCTGGCCGCGGAAGAACTCGCGCTCGGTGGCGTCGGCGTACTCGTCGATGACGTAGAGGTGGTAGAAGCCCTCGGGCTTCTTGCCGTAGGCGACGCTCAGGCGCGTCGAGAAGTACTCGTTGATCGGGATGTTCACGGCGCCTTCGATCTCGCGGCGCTCGTGCATTCCGACCGTGCCCAGAAGGTAGCCGCCGTACTCGTACTCCGGCCGCGCGGTGACGACGTTGATCGAACCGCCCGAGGCGTTCCGGCCGCCCAGGCCGCCCTGCACGCCGCGCAGCACCTCGACCCGCTGGATGTCGAACAGGTCGATGCCGCTGAAGGTGCGGCCCGCGACGTTGCCGCCGCCGATGTAGGCTCCGTTGCGGAACAGGCCGACCCCGGCCTCGGCGTTGGTGGCCCGGGACGTCCCCGACCCCCGGATCGACACGTCCGACGTCAGGGCGTTGGAGGTGTTGGCGAAGTTCACCCCCGGCGAGTTGCTCAGCAGGGCCTGGGCGTTGGCGAGGCCGCCCTGGTCGCGGATGTCCTCGAAGCTCAGGGCGGTGGCCGCGACGGGGACGTCGCGCAGACGCTCTTCACGCTTGCGGGCCGTGACCACGAGTTCCTCGACGGCGATGCCGTCGCCCGCGCCGGAGGTCGTCTGAGCCATGGCCGGTGCGGCGATCGCGCAGCACAGGGCCACGAGCGACGCGCGGCTGGACAGGACATGTCGGTTCATCATTTCCCCCTGGATCCGGGCCCTCTTGAAAGAAGGGCCCTGGCTAGCCTTCAAATCCTATTCTTTCGATAGGAATAAAGTCTTTCCGCTCGCAGTTTTTCTGGCTGGCGGCGCACGACAAGCGCGCCGTCACCATCGAGTTACACCACAGGACGCTACCGATGCGCCGCGGGCTTTTCCAATGCCTGGAGGGCTTGGGGCCATAGCGCCCTGTCCGACTTGACGGCGCGCGCGCCGGGCGTCGGAATGGCGGTCATGACAGCCATCGACCGCAGGCGCTGGATCTTCGGCGCCGGGGCCGCGCTCCTGGCGTCCTCGGCCGGGGCGGCGGAGGCGCGCGCGATGTACGACTACCTGTTCCTCGACTTCGAGAGCGAGCCCGGCGAGCCGCCGGCCAAGGCCTACGTCGAACAGGTCCGGGCCCGCCTGCCCGCGATACAGGCGGCCGGGGGCGAGGTGCTGGGCCTGTTCACGCCGCAGCTCGGCTGGGTCGCCCGCCAGGCCGCCCTGCTAGTGCGCTGGACGCCGGAAGCCCGGACCCGCGACGCCGAGATCCGGGCCCTCATGCGCGGCAAGGCCCTGCGGCAGGCGCAGCGCGGCAAGCTCGAGGCGACCCTGCGGCCCGCGCCCGAGGATCGCCCGAAAGGCCGCGGGATCTACGTCCACCGCTGGTTCGTGGTGAAGACCGCCGACGTTCCCGAGTTCCTGGAGCTGTCGAGCCAGGGCTGGACCGACTTCGAGAAGCGCTTCGACACCACCATCTTCGGCCTGTTCAGCGCCGAGCGGACGAGCCGCGACATCGCCGGCGGGGTGCAGCGGCTGCTGCTGATCACGCGCTACGGCGACCACGGCGTGTGGGAGGCTTCGCGGGATCCCTCGACCGAGGCCATGGCGGCGTTCCGGCGACGCCAGCTGCTGACCCGCGACACCTGGGCCGCCAGCACGCTACTGTCGCCGATCGCGACCTGAGCCCACGGGGAACCCATGCGCCCGATCCACCTCGCCGCGGCCGCGGCGCTGCTTGCCGCGCCCGCCTGGGCGCAGACCGTGACGACCCTTGTGCCCCCGTCGCACTTCCACGGGGTCCACGGCATCCGCTTCGCCCCGAACGGCGAACTCTATGCGGGCAGCGTCGCGGGCCAGACGCTCTACGCCGTGAACGTCGAGACCGGCGCCGTGCGCACGGTGGAGGGCCCGCCGAAGGGGATGAGCGACGACATCGCCTTCGGCCCGGGCGGCCAGGTGGTGTGGACCGCGATCCAGGACGGCGTGGTCTACACGCGCCGGGGCGACGGCCCGGTCGAGGTGCTGGCGAAGGACATGCCGGGGGCGAACTCGGTCGCCTTCAGCCGCGACGGCAAGCGGTTGTTCCTGGGCCAGGTCTTCGCGGGCGACGGCGTCTGGGAACTGGACCCGGCCGGCAAGCGGCCGCCGCGCCGGATCACCGGGCCCGTGGGCGGCTTCAACAGCTTCTCGCCCGGTCCGGACGGCGGCCTCTACGGCCCGCTGTGGTTCAAGGGCCAGATCGCGCGGATCGATCCCGACACCGGCGCCGTCAGGGTGGTCGCCGAGGGCTTCCAGACGCCGGCCGCGGCCAAGTTCGACTCGAAGGGCAATCTCTGGGTCATCGACACCAAGATCGGGGTCCTCTACCGCGTCGACGTCCGAACCGGGGCGAAGACCAAGGCCGCGCAGCTCGGCACCGCCCTGGACAACATCGCGATCTCGCCGGACGACCGCGTGTTCGTCTCCAACATGGCCGACAACGGCATCCAGGAAGTCGACGTGGCCACCGGCGCGACGCGGCAGGTGGTGAAGGGCCGGCTGGCGTTTCCGGCCGACCTGGACGTCAGCTCCGCGGACGGCAAGGACACGCTCTTCGTGGCCGACGTCTTCGCCTACCGGCGCGTGGACGGCGCGACCGGCGCCGTGACCGACCTCGCCCGCGTCCACGCCGATCCGGCCGAGTACCCCACGGGGGTCGCCGTCGCGGGCGACCGGGTGATCCTGGTCAGCGCCGTCGCCGGGACGATCGAGGTCTACGATCGCGCCAGCGGCCGCCGCCTCTCCCACGCCGCCGGCCTGCAGGCGCCCTCGGACGCGGTCGGGCTGGCCGACGGGGGCATCCTCGTGGTCGAGCCTGACGGCGACGCGATCGAGATCAGGGGCGAGGCGCGGCGGACAGTGGCGACCGGCCTCAAGGCGCCGACCAGCCTGGCGCGCGCGGCCGACGGGGCGATCTATGTGGTCGAGGCTGGCGCCAACCGGCTGTCGCGCCTGGACCTGGCGACCGGCGCCGCCACGCCCGTGGCGAGCGGCTTCCGCCGGCCTAAGGCCGTGGCCGTCGGCCCCGGCGGCAAGCCGGTCGTGCTCGACCTCGGCGAGCGGTCGGTCGTGGAGGTGGACCCCCGGACGGGCGGCCGGACCGTGGTGGCGAAGGACCTGCCGCTCGGCCTGCTCGACGGCCCCGTTCCGCTGGGCGCGGGCGTGGCGGTGGGCGCCGGCGGCGACATCTACGTCGCCTCCGACGTCGAGAACGCGATCTACCGCATCCGCCGATGACCCCGCGCCGCCCCCGGCGTCGTCAGGGGGCGTAGCTGGAGCGTCCCTGGATGCCCCAGCGCCCGTCCTGCTTCGTGACGATGTAGATGGAGTCGAACGCCGACAGCACCGTGCCGTCCTTGCGGTAGCGCGTGAAGCGGGTGTCGATGTGCACCTTGTCGGCGCCGGCGTGGATCACGTCCCGCCGCGCCCAGGCCGAGCGGCCCCACTCCGCCAGCGAGCCACGCGAGAACATCTCGGGCTTGTGGTAGCCGGGGTTGATGATCGTCACCTGGCCCGACGCGAAGCGCACGTGGGGGAAGTTGAAGGTGGCCTCGTAGGCGGGAATGTCGCGGGCGTTGAAGGCCGTCATGAAGGCGTCGAGGCAGGCCTGCGCCGCCGCGATCTCCGCGGCGAACCTGGCGTGCTCGGGCTTCACCGGCGGCGCGGCGACCGACTGACCCGCCGCCGGACCGGCGGCTAGGGCGGCGGCGCCCGCGGCGAGCATGGCGTCTCTACGGCTGACCATCATACGCTTCCTCATGACAGACCCCCTTCGGTGTCGAAGGGCCACTCCTGTTCGGGCGAATCCAGGTTGAGCAGCTCGGCGGCGTTGTGCCGCCACGCGCGGATCATCTGTCCGTGCCAGCGCAGGAACTGCTCGTCCTTGGCCGGGTCGCCGTGCTCGACCCAGTAGGCCAGGCAGTCGTTGCAGAACGAGATCATCGGCTCGAGCGAGAGGTCCAGCAGCTCGGGACGCTGGCTGCGCGGCGGCGGCCGGCCGGGATACCAGAGCAGGCCGCGCAGACGTCCCCCGACCCTGTGCCGCAGCGCCTCGTAGAACGTCCGGTACTCGGCGTGCTGGTCGCCGTGCCGCACCAGCAGGATGAAGCCGTCCTCGAACGACCGCGCCGCCGCCAGCGACCGGCGCATGCCGCCGCCGTAGCCGGTCCAGGGCCTGGCGTCCTGGGCGTTCAGCCGGCGCAGGGTCTCGCCGAAGATCGCCGCGATGAGCGCGTCCTTCGACGGGAAGCGGCGGTAGAGCACCACCTTGGTGACCCCGGCGGCGCCGGCCACCTGGTCCATGGTCGCGCGCCCCAGCCCGTGCCGGCGGAAGACCGCGGCGGCCACGCGCATGAACTGCTCACGGCGCTCCGCCTCGCGGGCCTCGCGGCTGGCGGGCGGCAGGGGAAGCTCGTCGTTGGCGGCGGCGTAGGGCTTCGGCATCCAGGACACATCTCGCATAGCCGCGGCGGCGCCGCCACGCCGCCGGGACGAGCCGGCAGCCATTCGGATCTTCGACGTCAGGGGTAGATCCGGACGAGCTCGCCCTCGATGCGGCGGACGCCCTGGCGCATGCTGGTCCATTGCGCGGGCACGTTGGCCTTGTCCCAGGCCTCCAGCTTCGCCTGCAGCTGCGCCACGACGTCGGGCCGCGACGCGGCCAGGTTCTTCCGCTCGCCGGGATCGTCCTTGAGATTGTAGAGCATGACGAACCGGCCCAGCGGCGACAGCTTCGCCTCGACCCCGTCGGGCGTCACCCGCGAGGAGGTCGTGTCCTGCTCGCCGGGATCGGCCCGGTTCACCATCCACATCTTCCAGTCGCCGTCGCGGATCGCGAAGTTGAGGCCGGACCGCCAGTAGAGGGTCTTGTTGGGCGTGTCGGTGCGCTTGCCCGTGACGAACGGCGTAAGGTCGACCCCGTCCGACCCCTTCGGCAGGGTCGCGCCGGCCAGCGCGGCGGCGGTGGGCGCGATGTCGAGGCTGGAGACCACGCGGGGGTCGACCTGCCCGGGCTTGATGCGGCCGGGCCAGGCCATGATGAACGGCACGCGCACGCCGCCCTCGAGGTGGGTGCCCTTGTATCCGTTCAGCGGGGCGTTGGTGCAGGCGTCGCCGATGTAGCCTGCGCACCCGTTGTCCGAGAGCAGGACGATCAGGGTGTTCTTCTCGATCCCCTCGGCCTTCAGCTTCGCGCGGATTGCGCCGACGCTGTCGTCCAGCGCGGCCACCATGGCGGCGTAGACCCGCTGGCCCTTGTTCTGGATGTGCCGGTAGCGGTCCACGTACTTGGCGGGCGCCTGCAGCGGCGTGTGCGGCGTGGTGTGCGCGAGGTACAGGAAGAACGGGCGGTCCTTGTTGTCGCCGATGAACCGCACGGCCTCGGCGGTGAAGGCGTCGGTGAGATAGTCCTTCACCTCGACCGGCTCGCGGCCGCGATAGATGGGCGAGCGGGCGCGGAGCCGCACCATCTGCGCCGCCTCGCCGCCGGCGCCCAGCCCGGCGCCGCCTTCCGCGGTGGCGTAGGTCGCCTCGGCGCCCGGGGGCGTGTGGTACTCGTCGCCCGGCTGCGAGGTGACGATGAAGGCGTTCGCCCCGGCGGTGGTGCCGAAGTACTCGTCGAAGCCCCGGGCCACCGGATGGTAGGCGCCGGACTCGCCCAGGTGCCACTTGCCCACCATGGCGGTGCGGTAGCCGGCCTTCTGCAGGACCTGGCCCACGAAGGTCTCGTCGAGCGAGACGCCGCCCGTGCGGTCGCGGCCCACGGGGTTGAACTCGTAGCCGAAGCGGGTCTGGTAGCGGCCCGTGAGCAGCGCCGCGCGCGACGGGGCGCACACGGGGTGGCTGACGTAGCCCTGGGTGAAGCGCACGCCGTCCGCGGCCATGGCGTCGATGTTCGGGGTCCGGATGATCCGGCTGCCGTACGCGCTCGTGTCGCCGTAGCCCAGGTCGTCGGCGAGGATGACGATGACGTTCGGCCTTGGAGCGGTCGTCTCGGCGCCGGCCGAGCTCTGCGGAGCCGCGCCCGCGGCGATTGCGGCGGCGGCCGCCAGGAACGTGCGCTTCATGACCAGTCTCCTCCGGTGGATTCAGGCTAGCCGCAAGCCCGCCGTCCCGCTGCCAAAGTCGCGGTCGTGATGCTATAGCCGGCAGGCATGGAGTTGCGTCACCTCGAACAGATTCTGGAGATCTGCCGCGCCGGCGGCTTCTCGGGCGCCGCGCGCAAGCTGCAGATCTCGCAGCCGACCTTGTCGAAGAGCATCGCCCGCCTCGAGGCGCAGCTCTCGCTGAAGCTCTTCGAGCGCACGAACGGCGCGGCGCGGCCCACCGCGTACGGCGCGTTCGTGGCCCAGCGGGCCGAGGCGCTGCTGCAGGGCGTGGCCGCGCTGTCCCGCGACCTCGAACAGCTCGCGCGGGGCGAGGAGGGCCGCATCCGCATCGCGGTGGGCCCCGCCTCGCGCCTGAAGCCGCTTCCGGAACTGCTGCGCCGCGTCGCCGTGCGGTTCCCCAAGCTGCACGTGGAGACCGTCCAGGAGACCGGCCCCGGCGTCATGACGGCCCTGCAGGACGGCCGGGTCGACATGGCCTTCGGCTATTCCGAACATGCGGCCCGGTACGGCGACCTGATCCGGAAGAAGATGTTCGAGGACCGGATCCTCCTCGTCGCGCGCCCCGGGCACCCGGCGCTGGGCCTGACCCAGGCCGGCCCGCGGGACCTGCTGCGCTACCCCGTCGCGCTGGCCAATGTCCTGCCCGGCATCGAGCGCTGGGCCGGAGACGTGAGCCGGGAGGAGGCGGAGAACCTGCGGGCCTTCGTCAGCGACGACTACGGCCTCATCATCCAGCGCGCGCTCGACACCGACACCATCGCGATGGGCGCGGGGTTCCTCTTCGACCGCCAGCTCGCGGACGGCTCGCTGCGGGTCGTGTCGTGCACCCTGGACCTCACCTACGCCTGCTGGATGCTGACCACCGCCGAGCGCTGGCGCTCGCCGCTCATCAAGGCGATGGCCGAACTCTCCCGCGCCGCCGTGGCCGAGAAGGCGACCGACGCCGCCGCCTGAGCGCCGGCTTCCGCTGGCCTTCCGGCGCCCGCGGCTGATATAGTGACACGATGCGTGTCATATTCGGGAGGTTCGCCATGCTTCGTCTCCTCGCGGCGGTCGCTCTGCTGCTCGCGCCGGCTGCGGCCCACGCCCAGGCGTTCGACGGACTGAAGGTCATCTTCTGCGGCACGTCGGGCCCCCTCCCCGTCGCAGGCCGCGCGAAGCCCTGCACGGCCATCCAGGCCGGCGGCTCGCTCTACATCGTCGACATCGGCCCCGAGGCGACCGAAAACCTGATGACCTGGCGCCTGCCGCTCGCGAGCGTGAAGGCCGTCTTCATCACGCACCTGCACTCGGACCACATCGGCGACCTGGGCGAGCTCAACATGCAGAGCTGGGTCGGCGGCCGGGCCCAGCCGCTGGAGGTCGTGGGCCCTCGCGGGGTCGAGAAGCTCGCCGCCGGCTTCAATCTCGCCTACGAGCCCGACCACGAGTTCCGCCGCGCGCACCACGAGCGCGAGGGGATCCGCTTCCCCATTTCCGCCGGCCTGCTGAAGGCGCGCCCCGTGGCCATCGCCAAGCCGGACGGAACCGCCGTCGCCTGGAAGGACGGCGACCTCACCGTGACCGCGATCCGCGTGGCGCACGAGCCGGTCGAGCCCGCGTTCGCCTACCGCTTCGACTACAAGGGCCGCTCGGTGGTCATCAGCGGCGACACCCGCAAGTGGCCGCCGCTGGCGGTCGCGGCGAAGGGCGCCGACGTGCTCGTCCACGAGGCGCAGAACAACGCCATGACGCGCCAGATGTCCCAGGCGCTGGCGGGCATGGGCAACGCGCGGATGAGCTCGGTCATGGCCGACACCGTGACCTACCACACCGAGCCCCGGGAGGCCGCCGAGCTGGCCCGCCAGGCGGGCGTGAAGGCCCTGGTCCTGAGCCACCTGACCCAGGCCGGGCTGCCGATGTTCAACCCGGAAACCTTCGGCCGGGGCATCGACGCCGACGGCAAGCTGGACTGGCGGCTGGCGAAGGACGGCATGACGATCGAGCTGCCGGCCGGGAGCTCGGAGGTCCGTTTCGGCGCGTACTGACGCCGATTGTGGCGGCTTCGACATTGCGCAGCCCCGTTCGGCGTGGAAGCTGGCGCATGCAGTCGTCGAGGGTCGAGCATGGGCGTCGCGGGTCGGATCGGGGTTCTCTGCTCGGCGGCGCTGCTGGCCGGCTGTGCGGCGGACGGCCGGGGACCGCCCCGCGGCTTCGACGACGAGGAGGGCGGGCCGCCGCGCGCGCAGCTGTTCGTCAGCCCGTCGGGGCAGCCCTTCCGGAGCGCGCCGGGCCAGCCCTACCCCTCCGCGGCCTGGTTCGCCGCCGCCGACGCGGACCGTGACGGCCGCCTGACGCGCGCGGAGTTCCGGGCCGACGCGGACGCCTGGTTCAAGGCCCTCGACGCCGACGGCGACGGCCAGCTCAGCATGCCGGAGGCGACGCGCTGGGAGGAGGATCTCGTGCCCGAGGTCTCGCGCGTGGGACCTGGCGGCGCCGGCCGCGGCATGGCGGTCGGCCGGAACGAGCTGAACACCCGCATCCAGGGCGCCGCCGCCTACAGCCTCATCAGCGAGCCGCACCCGGTCAGGGGCGCCGACACCGACCTCGACTACCGCGTGACGCGGACGGAGTGGCGCGTGGCCGCCGACCGCCGGTTCGGACTTCTGGACCCGGACGGCGACGGCGCGGTCCTCGCCGCGGACATGCGGGCCACGCCGGCCCAGGCGATGGCGATGCCGCGGCGGCCTTCCCTTCTGCGGCGGGAGGCCGTGGGGCCGAGACGCTGAGGCCTCAGGCCGTCGCGTCCAGTTCGCGCAGGACCTCGTCCGTGTGCTCGCCGAGCGTGGGGGCCGGCCACCGCACCGCGGGCCGGACGCCGTCGTAGGCGAAGGGCGCCGCCGGGATGAGGTGGGCCCCGACGTAGCGGCGCTCGGACTCCAGCCAGAAGCCGCCCGCCGTCAGTTGCGGGTCGTAGCAGAGCTGGTCCGCGCGCTGCACCGGCGCGGCCGGGACGCCCGCCGCCTGCAGCGCCGCCGCCGCGTCCTCCGGCGTCCGCGTACAGGCCCAGGCGGCGAGGGCCGCCTCGATCCCGTCCTCGTCCGCCCGCGAGAGGTCGGGCCGACCGAGGCGCGCGCGCAGGCCGTCCAGGGCGGCCGCCGTGTCCGCCGCGACGGCGAGCCAACTGTCAGGTTCCGCCCCCGCCACCACGAACGCGGCCGCGCGCGCCCGGCGGCTCCCCGTTCGCGGAAGAGGTCCGGACACGAAGTGCTGGGCGATGATGGCGTCGGCGGCGAACTGGAAGAGGCTGGCCACCTGGGCGAGGTCGATCTCGGCGCCCCCCGTCCGCTCGCGGCCGAACAGGCAGGCCATGACGGCGTTCGCGGCGGTCAGCCCGGCGAGCGGGTCGCCGAACGCCACGTGCTGCAGCGACGGCGGCCACTCGGGCCGGCCGTTGGCGAACGGCAGGCCCGACGCCTGCTCGACGGTCGATCCGTAGGCCCGGATCCCGGAGAGCGGCCCGCCGTTGCCGAAGGCCGGCATCGAGACGGTGATCAGGCCGGGGTTGAGGGCCCGCCGCACATCGGGGCCCAGGCCGAGGCGGTCCATGATGCCGGCGGCGAAGTTCTCCACGACCACGTCGGCCCCCGCGACGAGGGCCCTCGCCCGCGCCAGCCCCTCGGTGGACGCGAGGTCGAGCGCGACGCCGCGCTTGTTGCGGTTCATGCAGATGAAGTTGAACTTCGTCTCGTGCGGCGGCGGATCGCCCTGCTCCACCTCCCAGCCGCGCCACCAGTCCGGGTGCCCGGCGGACTCGATCTTGACGACGTCGGCGCCCAGGTCGGCCAGGGTGCGGGCGCAGAGCGGGCCGGCCCAGCCCATGGAGAAGTCCACGACCCTGAGGCCGCGCAGCGGCGCACGGGCGTCGCCCGCGGGGACCGGCGCGCAGGGTCCGCCGAAGGTCGCGCGATAGGGCCGGGTCGGCGCGGCGATCCCGCTGGAGTCGAACGGCCCGAAGGCCCCGCGCTCGCGCCAGTGCGGCGTGTCCGGGAGCTCGGCCAGGTCGGGCATGGGTGTGATCGGCACCCGCGCGCGCCCGCCCAGCGCCACCCACTCGTCCGTGGTCCGGTCCAGGAACGGCGGCGCGCAGAGGCCGTCCACCTCGTCGGCCAGCATCAGGCGTCCCACGGCGGTGGCGAAGCGCGGCTCGTGGCCGAGTTCCGGCCGGCCGATGATCTCGCAGAGGCCGCGCCACTGGGCGGGGGTCAGCGCGCTCACGCCCGCCCAGCCGTCGGCGGTCCGGTAGCTGGAGCAGGGGAAGGTCGGCACGAGGCGGTTCACGCCCAGCCGGACCGAGGTCCCGCCCTCCATCAGGGCCGAAACGGCGCCCGTTTCCACAAGGCACGCGTAGGCCTCGAGGATGTTCAGTTCGATCCGCCGCGGACGGGGACGGGCCATGAGCGCGCCCAGCGCGGCGTTGAAGCCGGCCAGGCCCGCGGCGATCTGCGGTCCATGGCCCTGGGCCAAGGTCGGCGGCCCCTCGGGAGGCCCCAGCGAATAGGCGAGCCCGCTGAGCGCCTGGATGATCTCGTCGGTCCCGCGCCAGTCGGCATAGGGTCCGTCGGCGTGGAACCAGCGGACCGCGAGGACCACGGGCTGGCCCGGAAGCCGCGCCGCCAGCGCCTCGCCCTCGGCGACGCCCTGGGCGTCCTGGCCCGCGATCACGAGGTCGACGGCGGCGCCCGGCGGTTCCGACCGCTTGCCGGCGTCGAGCCAGCGGCCGTACGCCTCGCCCGCCGCGCCGCCGTAGCCGATGGCCGCGTCGTCGCCCCCGGACGCCCGGACGACCGCGGCGCCCATCTGCGCGAACAGGCGGCCGCAGAACCGGACGGCCACGCCGCGCGAGGCCTCGACCACGTTGAGCGGGCTCAGGAGACGGTCCATCGCCGCAGGATCACCCGGCGCGGCGGGCCACGTCCAGCGGGCTAAGCTGGCTCCGGCGTCGCCGGGCCGGACCTCCGCAGGGGAAGGCGGTGGAGGGGGCGCGGGCTCGGCCTGGCGGATTCCACAGGCGACCGAGTTTCACGTCCTCCCCCGCAGGGGGAGGGGGACCGCCGAAGGCGGTGGAGGGGGCCGATCCACAGCGCCAAGCGACCACTCCACCCTGCTTTGCAGGGTCCCCTCCCCTTGCAGGGGAGGCCCAGCACTGCCGTCGGCCCGCAGGACGAGCCATCTTCACGCCCCACCCGCAGGGGCCCCGTCTCAGGTCGCCCAGGCGCGGCCGATCTCGGACAGGGGGACGCAGCCGCGGTAATCGCCCGGCACCGGGTCGTAGCGGAGCGCGCGCGTAGCCCCCGGCTCGGAGGTGAAGTAGCCGGCCGTGACCAGTTCCTTCAGCTCGGCGAAGAAGTGCGGCCGGCGCGTCCGGGACTCGGCGTCGAGCGTCGACAGCATCCCGGTCTGCAGCGGCGCCGCGAGTGCGGCGAAGGGCGCGCCGTGGGCGGACCTTGCGTCCGCGTCGAGCTGGTCGAGGCCAGCCTTCAGCCGCTGCGCCTGATCGGGCGCGCACCAGGTCGCGATGGCGCGGTCGACATACTGCGGCACGCCGGCCTCGACCGCGCCCGGCGTGTCGGTGGCCGGGATGATCCGCTCGGCCGCGGCGGTGAGCGCGCGGGCCTGGGCCGCAGTGAGCGCGCGCGGCGTCCAGGCCGGAGGGGCCGACGCCGGGGTCTGCGCCACGGCCAGGGCGCTCCAGCCGCTGGCGGCGGCCAGGCCGAGGAAGGCGTCGCGGCGGGTGAGCCTGAGCATCAGAGGTCCCCCTTCTTGCCGGCGTCGACCGCATAGGCCGCCGCGCGCGCGGTGAGCGCCATGTAGGTCAGCGACGGGTTCACGCAGCTGGACGAGGTCATCGCCGCGCCGTCGGTCACGAACACGTTGCGGCACTCCCAGAGCTGGTTTCGGTCATTGAGGACCGAGGTCTTGGGGTCGCGGCCCATCCGGGCGGTGCCCATCTCGTGGATGCCCAGGCCCGGCCCGTAGTCGCCATCGTAGGACCGCACGTTGCGGAAGCCGGCGGCCTCGAGCATCTCGGCGCCCGCCGCGGCCATGTCCTTGCGCATCTTCCGCTCGTTGTCGCGGATGGAGACGTCGAAGGTGAGCGTCGGCAGGCCGTGCTTGTCCTTCACCTCCTGGTTCAGCGTCATGCGGTTGTCGGCGTAGGGCAGAATCTCGCCGAACCCGCCGATGCGGACCATCCACGGCCCCGGCTGCGTCAGCGCCGCCTTCCGCTCGGCGCCGACGCCCGGCACGTCGCGATCCCAACCCGGGCGGCCGGCCCCGCCCTGGTAGCCGAACCCGCGCAGGTAGTCGCGGCGCGAGGCGGCGTCGCCCAGGTTCCGGAAGCGGGGGATGTAGATGCCGTTCGGACGCCGGCCCGAGTAGTACATCTCCTCGTACCCCGGCGCTTCGGCCATCGCGCCGACGCCCAGGTGGTGGTCCATGATGTTGCGGCCCACCTGGTCCGAGCCGTTGCCCAGTCCGTTGGGATGCCGGCGGCTCCGGGAGTTCAGGAGGATCCAGGCGGAGTTGAGGGCGGAGGCGTTGAGGAAGACGATCCGCGCGTAGAACTCGGTGGTCTCTCCCGTCTGCGCATCGAGGACACGCACGCCCGAGGCCTTGTTCAGCTTCTCGTCGAAGATGACTTCGGTGACGATCGAGTTCGGCCGGATCTTCAGCCGCCCCGTGCGCTCGGCGGCCACGAGGGTCGCGGCGTTGGAGCTGAAATAGGCGCCGAAGGGGCAGCCCCGGATGCAGAGGTTCCGGAACTGGCACTTCCCGCGGCCGAGCGCGAGCTGCTCCTCGGTGGGCGCGGTCAGGTTGGCGGTGCGGCCGATGGTGATGCGGCGGTCGGGGAAGCGCGCCTCGGACTTCGCCTTGAAGGCCTTCTCGACGCAGTTCATCTCCATCGGGGGCTGGAAGACCCCGTCCGGCAGGTGCGGCAGCCCCTCGGCCTGGCCCGAGACGCCCACGAACCGCTCCACATAGTCGTACCAGGGCGCGAGGTCGGCGTAGCGGAGGGGCCAGTCGACGCCGACGCCCTCCTTGGCGTTGGCCTCGAAGTCGAGGTCGGACCAGCGATAGCTCTGTCGCGCCCACAGTAGGGAGCGGCCGCCCACGTGATAGCCGCGGATCCAGTCGAAGCGCTGGGTCTCGCTGTAGGGGTGCTCGTCGTCGCGGACGAAGAAGTGCTGCGTGTACTCGGTCAGCGCATAGCCCGTCCGCTGCTGGGCCTTGTAGCGCGCCGCCATCTCGGCCGCGGGCAGGCGGCCGCGCGGGTACTTCGTTTCCCACGGGTGGGTCTGGGCGGTCGGATACCCCTCGATGTGCGGGACGGGCCCGCCGCGCTCGAGGACCAGGGTGTTCAGGCCGCGCTCCGTCAGCTCCTTGGCCGCCCAGCCGCCCGAGATGCCGCTGCCCACCACGATGGCGTCGTAGGTGTGTTCGGCCCGGGCCTTGGTGTTGAGGTTCGCCATCGCTTACAGCCCCAGGATCTGGCGGTTCCTCGCCGCGTCGACGCCCGAGGCGGCGAAGTCGTCGAAGGCGCGCTCGGTGACGCGGATGATGTGATCGCGGATGAAGGGGGCGCCCTCGCGGGCGCCGTCCTCGGGATGCTTGATCGCGCACTCCCACTCCAGCACGGCCCAGCCGGGATAGTCGTAGGCGGCCAGCTTCGAGAAGATCGCGCCGAAGTCGACCTGCCCGTCGCCCAGCGAGCGGAAACGGCCCGGCCGGTCGACCCAGCCCTGGTAGCCGCCGTAGACGCCCGATCGGCCGGTGGGCCGGAACTCGGCGTCCTTCACGTGGAAGGCCCGGATGCGCTCGTGGTAGCGGTCGATGTAGTCGAGGTAGTCCAGCTGCTGCAGGACGAAGTGGCTGGGATCGTAGAGCAGGCAGGCGCGCGGGTGGCCGCCCACCTCGTCCAGGAAGCGCTCGTAGGTCGCTCCGTCGTGCAGGTCCTCGCCGGGGTGGATCTCGTAGCAGACATCGACGCCGGCCTCGTCGAAGGCGTCCAGGATGGGCCGCCAGCGGCGCCCGAGTTCGGCGAAGGCCTCTTCCACCAGGCCGGCCGGCCGCTGCGGCCAGGGATAGAGGTAGGGCCAGGCCAGGGCGCCCGAGAAGGTGGCGTGCGCGTCCAGGCCCAGCCGCCGGCTGGCCTTCGCCGCGGCCTTGAGCTGGCTCACCGCCCACGCCTGCCGGGCCTGCGGCCTGCCCCGGACCTCCGGAGCGGCGAACCCGTCGAACAGGGCGTCGTAGGCGGGATGCACGGCCACGAGCTGGCCCTGCAGATGGGTCGACAGCTCGGTGATCTGGAGCCCGTGCTCGGCCAGAACGCCCGCGATGTCGTCGCAGTAGGCCTGGCTCTCCGCGCCCTTCTCCACGTCGAAGAACGCGCCCGGTCCTGTGGGCAACTGCACGCCGACGTAGCCCAGCGACGCGGCCCAGGCCGCGATGGTGTCCAGCCGGTCGAAGGGCGGCTCGGGCCCCACGAACTGGGCGAGGAAGATCCCTGGCCCCTTCAACGTACGCACGCGTCGTCTCCCGAAAGCTCGACCCAGCCCGCCCCGCTGGCGCGGACGGCGGTCTCGACGAAGGCCATGCCCCGCACGCCTTCTTCTATGCCCGGCGTCGGCGCCGCGTCGGCGCGGCCGGCGAGAATGGCCTCGGCGAAGTCGCGGTAGAGGTTGGCGAACGCCTCGATGAAACCCTCGGGATGCCCCGCGGGCAGCCGGGCCGCGGCCTGGGCCGCGCCGCCCAGGTATCCGGAGCCGGCGTGCAGCACCTGGCTGGGCCGATCGAGCCAGTCGAGCGTCAGCTCCGCGGCCCGCTCGTGGCTCCACGAGACGCCGCCCCTCTCGCCGTAGACGCTGATGCGCAGCCCGTTGCGGGCGCCGGCCGAGATCTGGCTCGAGATCAGCACGCCGCGCGCCCCGCCCTGGAAGCGCAGCAGGACGTTGGCGTCGTCGTCCAGCGCCCGGCCCGGCACGACCGTGGCCACGTCCGCGCACAGGCGGTCCACCCGGCGGCCGCTGACGAACTCCGCGAGGTTGAAGGCGTGCGTTCCGATGTCGCCCAGGCACCCGCCGACGCCCGCCCGTCCCGGGTCGCCGCGCCAGGCCGCCTGCTTGTTGTCGACCGGAGCCGACAGCCAGCCCTGCGAGTACTCCACCACCACCTTGCGGACCGCTCCGAGGTCGCCGCGGGCCACGATGTCGCGCGCCTCGCGCACCATCGGATAGCCGGTGTAGGTGTGGGTCAGGCCGTAGAGGCGGCCCGAGCGGGCCACGGCGTCGGCGAGGGTCCGCGCCTCGGCCAGGTCGCGCGTGGCGGGCTTGTCGCTCATCACGTGGAAGCCGGCGCCCAGCGCCGCGGCCGAGACCTCCAGGTGCAGGTCGTTGGGCGTGACCACGCAGACCATCTCGGCGCCGTCCGGCCGCGCGCCCTCGGCCGCCAGCATCTCGCGCCAGTCGTCATAGCCGCGCACGCCCCAGGCCGCAGCGGCCGCCGCCGATCGCCCGGCGTCGCGGCTGAAGGCGCCGGCCACCAGCTCGATCCTCGCGTCCAGCTCGGCCGCCATGCGGTGGACGGGGCCGATGAACGACCCCGGCCCGCCGCCCACCATGGCCATGCGGACGCGCCGGCTCACGCGACGAGGCCGGCCAGGAAGTCGTGACCGGCGCGGGCGGAGTCGATGCGGGGTCCGGGGAACGGCGGCTCCTGTTCGAGGAAGAAGTGCCGCACGCCCGCGGCGTGCGCCGCCGGCAGCAGCCGCTTCCACTCCATCCGGCCGGCGCCGATGTCGGAGGGGTCCATGGCGAGCGTGAAGTTGGGCTGCGTGGACGCCTTCAGGTCCTTCACGTGCATCAGCGTGAACCGGCCCTTGTGGCGCGTCAGCAGCTCCGCCGGGTCCTGGCCGCTCGCGGCGATCCAGCCCACGTCGGCCTCGAAGGTGACGAGCTTCGGATCGGTCTCGGCCAGCAGGATTTCCATGCCGCTCACGCCGCCCAGCGGCGCGAACTCCATGTTGTGGTTGTGATAGCCCACGCGGATGCCGGACCGGGCCAGCGCCGCGCCCTTCTCGTTGAGGAACTGGGCGTTGGCCCGCCAGTCGTCGGCGGTCATCTGGCTGAAGACGCGGCGGAGGTAACCGACGAAATCCTCGCCGGCGGCGGGGACCAGCCCGAGCCGCTCGGGGATGCGCGGAATCGGCATCACCGCATGGGTCGCCCCGACGACGTTCAGCGCCTCGGCGACCTTGCCCACGTCGCCGTCGAACGACGCGCCGGGCGCGCCGCGCGGCTGGATGTGGGCGCTGGTGGCCTTCAGGCCCGCCTTGTCGAGCGCCGCGCGCAGGTCCTGCGGCGAGCGGCCATAGAAGCCGGCGAGTTCGACGGTGCGGAAGCCGATGCCCGCCACGGCGGCGAGCGTGCCCTCCAGGTCGCGGGCCGCCTCGGGGCCGAGGGTGTAGAGCTGGATGCCGATCGGCAGTCCATGGCGGCGGAAGAACGGCCGCGCCTGGGCCTGGGCGGCGCCGCTCACGCCCGCGCCCAGCCCGACGGCGGCGGCGGCGAGCAGCGCCCGGCGATGAAGTGGTCGCATGTAGGTCCCCTTGTGGTCATGGCGGCGACGGCACGCCGCCCTCGGGCATCATCGGCGCCTTTTCCTCGGCGTGCTCGACGACGGCGGGCCCGCGGTCCGGCGGCCGGAAGAAGAGGGCGAGCAGGAGCACGGCGACGAGCGCCATGCCGGTGGGCGCGAGGAACAGCGTGCGGTAGTCCACCGCCTGGGTCGCCGGGTCGGTCAGCCGGGCGATCAGCGCCGGGAAGAGGAAGCTGGCCACGACGTTGCCGACCCCCAGGATCAGCAGGTTGAACAGCCCCTGCCCGCTGGACCTGACGTCCTTCGGGAAGGCGTGGTCCACGAAGATGTACACGCTGGCGAAGAAGAACGCGTAGCAGACGCCGTGCAGCAGCTGCACGGCGACGATCACGGGCATGCTGTCGGCGAAAAAGGCGAACACCGCGAAGCGCGCGGCGTGGCCCAGGATCCCGACGATCATGGTGACCTTCCAGCCCAGCCGGACCAGCACCGCACCCAGCACGACCATGGTGAGGATCTCGGCCAGCTGGCCCAGGCTGAGCACCACCATCGACAGGTTGCCGGCGATGCCCACGCGGTTGGTCAGGAAGGCGTCGGCCATCACGAAGTAGCCGTTGTGGATGACGCTGTCGATGAAGGTGACCAGGAACAGGACCGCGATGAAGGGGACCTTCAGCAGGCCGATCGCCTCGCGCCAGGCCAGCGGATCGGCGGCTTCGCCGCCGCGCTTCGGCGGGGTGTGCGGCAGCGTCAGCGAATAGAGCGCGAGCGCGAACGAAACCGCCGCGGCCACGAAGAAGATCGAGCGCACCTCGGCCGCCGTCGCTTGCGCCGACAGCAGGAAGACGAAGGGCCAGGAGACCAGCATCCAGCCGACGGTCCCGCCCATGCGCACCGTGCCGAACTGCCGGGCCGGATCCTTGAGGTTGGCGAAGGCGATGGAGTTCGAGACCGAGAGCGTCGGCACGTAGAGCAGGCTGTAGAGCAGGTAGGCCCCGAAGAACGGCCAGAACGCATCCGAGAAGGCCACGCCCAGCAGGGCGACGCCGGAGAGCGCATGGCTCGCGGCCAGGAACCGCTCAGCGGCGAAGTTGCGGTCGGCGAACTGGTTCGAGAAGAAGATCCCGGCCAGCGAGGCGACGCCCCAGGCGCTGCCCACCAGGGCCTGCTGCCACGGCGCGAACCCCAGCATGCCCATGTAGGGGAACAGCTTCGGCGCCCAGGCCCCCCAGACGGCGAGCTGGAGCACCATCATCACGAACAGGCGCACCTGGATCGACATGCCCGGGCCCTCCCCGCCCCGTGCGCGCCTTGATCTGGTTATGGGACGGCGCGACTCCATCTAGCCACGGTCCACGCGGCCCGTCACGCCTCGCGGGGCTCAGCGTGGCAGCGTCGAGGCGCCGAGCAATGCCCTGTCCCCAAGAACCCCTGTCATCCCGGTTTCCGCGCAGCGGAACACCGGGACCCATAGACTCCGCGGTTCCGGATGAGACGCAGCGGCCCCGCCCGCGGGCCGCCACGGCCATCGGGCGCGTATGGGTCCCGGTCTTCACCTGAGGCGAAACCGGGATGACAGCGTGGGGGCGTGCGCGTCCCGTCCGGCTTCCCTGCGGGGAGAACCCGTCGCCTCCGTCAGCGCGGGAGGGTGGAGGTTCCCATCAGGTGCAGGTCCACGGCGCGGGCGCACTGGCGGCCCTCGCGGATCGCCCAGACGACCAGGGACTGGCCGCGACGCGCGTCGCCGCAGGCGAAGATCCGGCCGTCCGAGGTCCGGTAGTCGGCGACGTTGGCCTTGAGGTTGCCGCGCGGATCCAGGTCGACGCCGCTCTGCTCCACCACGCCCGCCTTGCGGGGTCCGACGAAGCCCATGGCCAGCAGCACCAGGTCGGCCTTGAGCTCGAAGGTCGAGCCCTCGATCTCGCGCATCCGGCCGTCGACCCACTCGACGCGGGCGCACTCCAGCGCCGTCACCTTGCCGTCCTTGCCGATGGCGCGCTTGGTCACCACCGCGAAGTCCCGCTCGACGCCCTCGGCCTGCGAGGACGAGGTGCGCATCTTCAGCGGCCAGTCGGGCCAGGTCAGGGCCTTGTTCTCGTGCTCGGGCGGGGCCGGCATGATCTCGAGCTGGGTGACCGAGGCCGCGCCCTGACGGTTCGACGTGCCGATGCAGTCCGAGCCGGTGTCGCCGCCGCCGATGACCACGACGTGCTTGCCCTTCGCCGAGAGGGTTCCGGTCGGAGCCGCCACGGCCTCGTCGTCGCCGGCGTTGCGCTTGTTCTGCTGGGTCAGGAACTCCATGGCGTAGTGCACGCCGTCGAGCTCCCGGCCCGGGACCTCCAGGTTGCGGGGATCCTCGGCCCCGCAGGCCATCACCAGGACGTCGTAGTCGTCCAGCAGGCGCTGCACCGACACCATCGAGCCCACCTCGAAGTTGGTGCGGAAGATCACGCCCTCGGCCTCCATCTGCCGGATGCGCCGGTCGATGAGGTGCTTCTCCATCTTGAAGTCGGGGATGCCGTAGCGCAGCAGGCCGCCGACGCGGTCGTTCTTC
Source organism: Phenylobacterium sp. (assembly GCF_016793225.1). GTDB lineage: Bacteria > Pseudomonadota > Alphaproteobacteria > Caulobacterales > Caulobacteraceae > Phenylobacterium. The sequence goes on along the minus strand of NZ_JAEUMN010000100.1, from coordinate 12,153 downwards.
TCGAACACGGTCGTGGCGTGGCCGGCGCGGGCCAGCTGCTGGGCGCAGGCCAGTCCGGCGGGGCCGGAGCCGACGATCGCCACGCGCTTGCCGGTGCCGCGCGGGCTGGGCCGCGGCGCGATCCAGCCTTCCTCCCAGCCGCGATCGATGATCTGGCATTCGATCGTCTTGATGGTGACCGGGGTGTCCGGGATGTTCAGCGTGCAGCTGGCCTCGCACGGCGCGGGGCAGATGCGGCCCGTGAACTCGGGGAAGTTGTTCGTGGACTGGAGGTTCTCCAGCGCCTCGCGCCACTGGTCCCGGTAGACCAGCTCGTTGAAGTCCGGGATCTGGTTGTTGACCGGGCAGCCCTGGTGACAGAACGGGATGCCGCAGCTCATGCACCGCGACGCCTGCGCCTGCAGCTCGGGCTGCGGCAGGGGCGCGACGAACTCCCGCCAGTGCTTCAGGCGCTCGGCGACCGGCGCATAGCCGCGGTCGTGACGCTCGATCTCGAGAAAGCCGGTCGGCTTGCCCATGGTTGTCCCCTGAACCCTGAAGCTTACTCGGCCGCGACGGCCGCCGCGGCGGCGCGTTCGCGGGCCAGATCGGTGAGCGCGCGGCGGTAGTCGCGCGGCATCACCTTCACGAACGACGGCAGCACCTGATCCCAGTTCTCCAGGATCTCGGCCGCCCGGCGGCTGCCGGTGTGCAGGTGGTGCCGCTCGATGAGGATGCGCAGGCGCTCGGCGTCGAACGACAGCATGTCGCCCATGCCGCTGTTCTCGGCCGAGACCGAGCGTTGGCTCGGGCGGCCGGCCTCGTCTGCGCCGACCGGAGCCGCCTCGACCGGGCCCAGGTCGACCATCGCCTTGTTGCACAGCGGCTCGAAGCGCTTGCGCGGGTCGTAGACGTACGCGACGCCCCCGCTCATCCCGGCCGCGAAGTTGCGGCCGGTGTCGCCCAGCACCACCACGACGCCGCCGGTCATGTACTCGCAGCCGTGGTCGCCCACGCCTTCGACCACCGCCACGGCGCCCGAGTTGCGCACGGCGAACCGTTCGCCCGCCACGCCCTCGAAGTAGGCCTCGCCGGCGATGGCGCCGTAGAGCACCGTGTTGCCGACGATGATGTTGCGGGTCGGGTCACGCCGCGCTTCCGGCGGCTGACGCACCACCACGCGGCCGCCCGACAGGCCCTTGCCGACATAGTCGTTGGCGTCGCCGATCAGCGTCAGGCTCACGCCGCGCGCCAGGAAGGCCCCGAAGCTCTGCCCGGCGGTGCCGCGCAGGGTGAGCGCGATGGTGTCCTCGGGCAGGCCCGCGTGGCCGTAGCGCTTGGCCACCTCGCCCGACAGCATCGCGCCGGCGGTGCGGTTGACGTTGCGGATGCGGTACTCGGCCCGCACCGGTTCGCCCTTCTCGAGCGCCGGACGCGCGTCGGCGATGAACTGGTGGTCCAGCGCCTTGTCCAGGCCGTGGTCCTGGCGGTCCTGGTTCCACAGACCCTTCGCGCCCTCGGCCGGGGCGGCGTAGAGGATCCGGGAGAGGTCCACGCCCCGCGCCTTCCAGTGGTCGAGCGCGTCCTTCATGTCGATGCGGTCCACGCGCCCGATCATCTCGTTCAGCGTGCGGAAGCCCATCTGCGCCATGATCTGGCGCAGCTCTTCGGCGACGAAGAAGAAGTAGTTGATCACGTGCTCGGGCTGGCCGGTGAAGCGCGCGCGCAGCACCGGGTCCTGGGTCGCCACCCCGACGGGGCAGGTGTTCAGGTGGCACTTGCGCATCATGATGCAGCCGGCCGCGATCAGCGGCGCCGTGGCGAAGCCGAACTCGTCGGCCCCCAGGAGCGCGCCGACCGCCACGTCGCGGCCCGTGCGCAGGCCGCCGTCCACCTGCACCGCGATGCGCGTGCGCAGGCCGTTCAGCAGCAGCGTCTGCTGGGTCTCGGCCAGGCCGATCTCCCAGGGCGAGCCGGCATGCGTCAGCGAGGTCAGCGGCGAGGCGCCGGTGCCGCCTTCGAAGCCCGAGATGGTCACGTGGTCGGCCCGCGCCTTGGCGACGCCGGCGGCCACGGTGCCCACGCCGACCTCGGAGACCAGCTTCACCGAGATGCGGGCGACCGGGTTGACGTTCTTCAGGTCGTGGATCAGCTGGGCCAGATCCTCGATCGAGTAGATGTCGTGGTGCGGCGGCGGGCTGATGAGGCCCACGCCCGGCGTCGAGTGGCGGACGCGGGCGATGTTCTTGTCCACCTTGTGGCCGGGCAGCTGGCCGCCTTCCCCGGGCTTGGCGCCCTGGGCCATCTTGATCTGGATGTCGTCGGCGTTGACCAGGTACTCGGTGGTGACGCCGAACCGGCCCGACGCCACCTGCTTGATGGCCGAGCGCATGGAGTCGCCGTTGGGGAGCGGCTTGAAGCGGTCGGGCTCCTCGCCCCCCTCCCCGGTGTTCGAACGGCCGCCGATGCGGTTCATCGCGATGGCCAGCGTCGTGTGCGCCTCGCGGCTGATCGAGCCGAAGGACATGGCGCCGGTCGAGAACCGCTTCACGATCTCGGCCGCCGGCTCCACCTCCTCGAGCGGGACCGGCCGGTCCGCGGGCTTCAGCCGCATCAGGCCGCGCAGCGTGAGCAGGCGCTCGGACTGCTCGTTGATCGCGTTGGCGAACTTCTCGTACTCGGCGGGCAGGTTGCCGCGCACCGCATGCTGCAGGCCCGAGATGGACTCGGGCGTCCAGGCGTGCGCCTCGCCCCGCAGGCGCCAGGCGTACTGGCCGCCCACGTCGAGCATGGACCGGTAGATTGGGTTGTCGCCGTACGCGTCGCGGTGGCGGCGGACCGTCTCCTCGGCGATCTCGGCGAGGCCCACGCCCTCGATCGTCGTGGCCGTGCCGGTGAAGTACTTGTCGATCAGCTCGGACGACAGGCCCACGGCGTCGAAGATCTGCGCGCCGCAGTAGGACTGGTAGGTGGAGATGCCCATCTTGGACATCACCTTCATGATGCCCTTGCCCACGGCCTTGATGTAGTTCTTGCGGACCTCGTACGCCGACAGCGACAGGCCGTTCTTGACCCGCAGCTGTTCCAGCGTCTGGAACGCCAGGTAGGGGTTCACCGCCTCGGCGCCGTAGCCGGCCAGCACGCAGAAATGGTGCACCTCGCGCGCCTCGCCCGTCTCGATGACGAGGCCCGTCTGCATGCGCAGGCCCTGGCGGATCAGGTGGTGGTGCACGGCCGCGGTGGCGAGCGCCGCCGGGATCGGGATGCGCTCCACCGAAACCTCCCGATCCGAGAGGATCAGGATGTTCATGTCGGCCAGGACGGCGTCCGTCGCCTCGCGGCAGATCCGCTGGATCGCGGCCTCGAGGCCGGCCGCGCCCTCGGCCATGGGCCAGGTGATGTCGATCGTGGCCGTGCGGAAGGCGCCGTCGAGCAGCTCGTTGACCGCGCGGATCTTCGCCAGGTCCTCGTCGGTGAGGATGGGCTGGGCCACCTCCAGGCGCTTGTGCGTGCCGGCCTGGCGGCCCAGCAGGTTCGGGCGCGGACCGATCATCGACACCAGGCTCATGACCAGTTCCTCGCGGATCGGGTCGATGGGCGGGTTCGTGACCTGGGCGAAGTTCTGCTTGAAGTACTCGTAGAGCAGCTTCGAGCGGTCCGAGAGCACGGCGATGGGCGTGTCGTGGCCCATGGAGCCGATCGGATCGTCCCCGTCCTTGCCCATCGGCTCGAGGAAGAACTGCAGGTCTTCCTGGGTGTAGCCGAACGCCTGCTGGCGATCGAGCAGCACCTGCGGGTCGTTCGCGGGCGCCTCGCCCCGGACCTCGTCGAGCTTCAGCTCCTCCAGCTTGAACTGGGTCTCGGCCAGCCATTCCTCGTAGGGCTCGGCCTCGGCGAGGGTCTTCTTGATCTCCTCGTCCTCGATGATGCGGCCCTGCTCCATGTCGATGAGCAGCATCTTGCCGGGCTGGAGCCGCCACTTCCTGACGATGCGCTCCTCAGGAACGTCGAGCACGCCGACTTCCGAGGCCATGATCACATGGTCCTGGTCGGTGATGACGAAGCGGGCCGGGCGCAGGCCGTTGCGGTCGAGCGTCGCGCCGATCTGGCGGCCGTCGGTGAACGCCACCGCCGCCGGACCGTCCCACGGCTCCATCAGGGCCGCGTGGTACTCGTAGAAGGCGCGCCGCTTGGCGTCCATGAGCGGGTTCCCGGCCCAGGCTTCCGGGATCAGCATCATCATGGCGTGGACCAGCGGGATGCCGCCGGCGACCAGCAGTTCCAGCGCGTTGTCCAGGCACGCGGTGTCCGACTGCCCGTGCGGGATCAGCGGCCACATCTTGTTGAGGTCAGGCCCCAGCAGGTCGCTTTCCAGCGTGCGCCGGCGCGCGTTCATCCAGTTCACGTTGCCGCGGACGGTGTTGATCTCGCCGTTGTGGGCGATGAACCGGTAGGGGTGGGCCAGCTTCCACGACGGGAAGGTGTTGGTGGAGAACCGCTGGTGCACGAGCGCGAGCGCGCTCTCGCAGCGCTCGTCCTGCAGGTCCTTGTAGAAGCTGCCGACCTGGCCCGCGAGGAGGAGGCCCTTGTAGACCACCGTGCGGGTCGAGAACGACGGCATGTAGACCTGCGTGAGGTCCGGCAGGCCGCGCTTCTCGGCCAGTTCGGCCAGGGGGTTCTGGAACTGCTTGCGGACCGCCAGGATCTTCCGCTCGTGGGCGTCCTGGTCCTTCACGTTGGGGCCGCGGCCGATGAAGGCCTGGCGGATCACCGGCATCGACGCGAGCACGGCCTTGCCGAGGCCCGTGGTGTCCACCGGCACGTCGCGCCAGCCGATCAGGGGCTGCTTCTCGACGCGCAGGAAATGCTCGAACTGCTCCATGGCGGCCGCGCGGGTCAGCGCGTCCTGCGGCAGGAAGCACATGGCCACGGCGTATTCGCCGGCCGGCGGCAGGTCGACGCCCTCGGCCTTCGCCCAGTCGCGATAGAGGCGGTCCGGAATCTGGATCAGGCAGCCGGCGCCGTCGCCCACGAGCGGGTCCGCGCCCACCGCGCCGCGATGGTCGATGTTCAGCAGAATCTGCAGGCCGGACTGGATGACCTCGTGCGACTTGCGGCCTTTGATATTCGCGACGAAGCCCACGCCGCACGCATCGTGCTCGTTCCGGGGATCGTACAGGCCCTGTCGCTCAGGCAGTCGCATCGTCTCTCTCGTCCAAGCACAAACCAACGCGGCCGACCTGAGGGGCGGCCGTACGTGCTTTCAGCGCGCCTTTAAGCGGCAAAACCCACCCGTGTCGATGCCCCTCGCATCGCGGTGGAGGCATAAGCTTCCAACCTGAGCGGAATTGGCGCAGGTCCTGCGAGACGCGACGCCCCCTCGCGCGCGCGTCAAATCAGCGTGAAGGCCGGCCCGCGGACCGCCCCGGCGTCACTTCGCCACAAGGTCCTGCTTCAGCCAGCGGCAGGTGAGCAGGAAGAACGCGCCGCTCAGCGCATAGAGGCTCGCCGTCACCAGCAGCGACTGCTGCAGGCTCTGCGGGTGGGCCTGGGCGCATACGGCCTCGAGCCTGGCGGGCAGGCCGGCGCGGGCCGCCCCCTCGCAGGCGCTGCGGGCCAGGTCCGCCGCGCCCAGCGCCGCCGCCTGCGACTTGAAGAGGACGTCGCTGAGCCAGCCGATGAACAGCGGGCCGAGGCCGTAGCCCAGGAGGTTCAGCATGAACATCAGCACGGCGGTCGACAGCGCGCGGGTCTGGGCCGACACCACGCCCTGGCCGATGGTGTACTGGGCGGCGAGGTAGCCGTACTTGGCGCCGCCGCCGATCACGAGCCCGGCGAGGCAGAGCCACAGGTCCTGGGTGGTGAACGCCAGCACGTAGAACGGCACCGAGATCGCCATGCCCGCGGCCGGCAGCCAGGCGATGGCGCTGACGCTTCGCGGCCCGATCTTCTCCGCGAGCCAGCCGGTCCCCAGCGTGCCCAGCGACGAGGCGATCGCCACCGGCACATTGATCATCAGCGCCGCCTCGCCGGCCGTGAGGCCGAAGGTGCGGTTGATGAACAGCGACTGGAACGACGAGATCCCGTAGCCGCAGAAGGCGGCGATGGTGGCCGCCGTGGTCATCGACCAGAACGACTTCTTCGAGGCGATCTCGCGCAGGCCGTCCATGAAGCGCACGACCTCGCGCCGCGGCGTGCCGGGCGGATCGGTGTAGCCGCGCGGCGGTTCGCGCACCGTGAGCTTGAAGACCAGCGCCACCAGCAGGCCCGGCACGCCCAGGATGAAGAAGGCCCAGCGCCAGCCCAGCGCATCCGTGATCGGGCCGCCGATGACGTTGGCCAGCATGGTGCCGAGCGTGACGCCCATGGCGTAGTAGCCCAGGGCGGTGGAGCGCGTGCGCGGCGGGTAGTAGTCGGCGATGAGGGAATTGGCCTGCGGCGTGCAGCCCGCCTCGCCGATGCCCACGCCGACGCGGCAGGTCAGCAGCACCCAGAAGGCGCCGATGGTGATCGAGCCAATGGTGATCTCGGCGGCCAGCCCGCACATCGCGGTCATGAGCGACCAGAGGGCGATGCAGATCGTCATGATCCACACGCGGTGGCGCGTCTCGGCCAGTTGGGCCAGCGGGACGCCGACGATCGTGTAGAGCAGGGCGAAGCCGAAGCCGGTGAGCAGCCCGAAGCCCGTGTCGGAGATCCCCAGCTCGGGCTTCATCTGCGGCGCCACGACCGACAGCAGCGTGCGGTCCATGAAGTTCAGGATGAAGATGAAGAGCAGCGCCGTGAGCACATAGGTGCGGTACGGGCGCGTCCCGTAGCCGTGGATATGCCCCTGGCCGGCGTCGGCGGCGGCGGTCATGGCGTTCAGCCGGCCGACGGCTGGGCGATGCGGTCGCGCAGGCGCACCATGCCGGCGATCCAGCGGTCGTAGTCGCCGGTCTTGCGCTGCATGTAGGTGGCCACCTGCGGGTGCGGCAGGATCAGGAACGTCTCGGCCGCCAGGCCGTCGACGACGCAGTCGGCCACGTCCGCCGGGGCCATGACGCCGTCCACCGCCTGCGAGCCCCTGGCGCCGCGGATCATCGGCGTGTCCACCGCCTGCGGGCAGAGGATCGAGACGCGGATGTTCTGGCTGCGGTGGGTGATCGCCAGCGATTCGGCGAAACCGACCGCCGCGTGCTTGGTGGTGGCGTAGACGGGGCTGCCCGGCTGGCTCAGGAGGCCCGCGGCCGACACGGTGTGCAGGAAGTAGCCGCCGCCGCGCGCGATCATCCCCGGCAGGGCCGCGCGCGCCGCATAGACGTGGGCCATGACGTTGACGTTCCAGCCGAGCATCCAGGTGTCGTTCGACGCGGACGTCGCGTTGTTGAAGTCGGGGTCGCGGACGGACACGCCGGCGTTGGAGCACATCAGGTCGATCCGGCCGAAGCGCTTTTCGGCCAGGCCGACCATCCGCTGGACGTCGGCTTCGACCGCCACGTCGACCCGGATCGAGACGCCCCCGACCGACCGCGCGACGGCCTCGGCCGCATCGCCGTCCAGGTCCGCGATCACGACCCCGGCGGCGCCCGCACGCCGGAAGCGCTCGGCCATCGCCTTGCCGATGCCGCTGCCCCCGCCCGTGATCACCACGACCTTGTCCTGCAGGTCCATCAGCTCTCCCCCATCCGACGCTTTTGATCCGCCTTGGTAACAAAAGTGGGCCGAACGCCCCGCGCCGTCAACGCCGGACGCAGCAATTTGATACCGATCCGGAACATTTGCAGTTGAAGCCTCCAAGGCGCGCGCTTAGCGTCTAGGGGAGACCGCAATGAACGGCCGGACGGGGGGAGGCATGTCGGAAGCGAACGCCGATGCGCGCAAGGACGCCACGGCGGCGACCCGCGCCGCCCACGAGGCCGTGGCCCGGACCCTGCCGCCCGACGACGGGGCCTTCGAGCTGGCCCGCCGCGGCTTCATCGGCTCGATCCCCGACGCCGACGTCCCAGGCGCCTGGAGCCAGCGGCCGTTCGCCTTCCTGGACGCCGAGCGCCCCGACACCATCAACCCCAGCCTCTGGCGGCAGGCGCGCCTGAACGCGCTGCACGGCCTCTTCGAGGTCACCCCGGGCGTCTACCAGGTGCGCGGCTTCGACATCTCGAACATCACCTTCGTCGAGGGCCGCGAGGGCTGGATCGTCATCGACCCGCTGACCTCGGCCCAGCCCGCCGCCGCGGCGCTGCAGCTGCTGCGCGACACCAAGGGCGACCGCCCGGTGACGGCGGTGATCTACACGCACAGCCACGTCGACCACTACGGCGGGGTCATGGGCGTGCTCTCGCCCGACGATATCGCCCGCGGCGTGCCGATCGTGGCGCCCGAGGGCTTCCTGCAGGCCGCCGTCGCCGAGAACGTGCTGGCGGGCAACGTCATGAGCCGCCGGGCGACCTACATGTACGGCGGCCTCCTGCCCAAGGACCCCAGGGGGCACGTGGACTCGGGCCTCGGCAAGGGAACCTCCACCGGCAAGGTGGCGCTGGTGGCGCCCAACGTCTCGGTCACCCACACGGGGCAGGTCCTGACGCTGGACGGCGTCGAGATCGTCTTCCAGGTGACGCCCGACACCGAGGCGCCGGCGGAGATGAACTTCCACTTCCCGCAGTTCGGCGCGCTCTGCATGGCCGAGAACTGCACCTGCCATCTGCACAACCTCTACACCCCCCGCGGCGCCCAGGTGCGCGACGCCAAGGCGTGGAGCTTCTACATCGACGAGGCGCTGGACATGTTCGCAGGCGCGTCGGACGTGATGTTCGCGAGCCATCACTGGCCGCGCTGGGGCGAGGACCCGATCCGGGCGTTCCTGGCCAAGCAGCGGGACCTCTACAAGTACATCCACGACCAGACGCTGCGGATGGCGAACCACGGGATGAACGGGCCCGAGATCGCCGAGGTGCTGAGGCTGCCCCCGACGCTGGAGGCCGAGTGGCATACGCGCAGCTACTACGGAACGCTCAGCCACAACGCCAAGGCCGTGTACCAGAAGTACCTCGGCTGGTTCGACGGCAACCCGGCCAACCTGAACAAGCACCCGCCCGAGGCCGCGGGCCGGCGCTACGTGGACGCGATGGGCGGCCCGGACCGCGTGCTCGCCGAGGGGCGACGCGCCTTCGAGGCGGGCGACTACCGCTGGACCGCCGAGATCGTGGGACACCTGGTCTTCGCCGACCCCGCGCATGAGGCCGCGCGCGCGCTGCAGGCCGACGCGCTGGAGCAGATGGGGTACCAGGCCGAGTCCGGGCCGTGGCGGGACTTCTACCTCACCGGCGCCCAGGAGCTTCGGAAGCCGCGACCGAAGTCGGACACGCCGCGCCAGGCCTCGGCCGGCCAGCTGCGGACCCTGCCCGCGGACAACCTGCTGGACGCCCTGTCGGTGCGGCTGAACGGGCTCGCGGCCGGGGCGGAGACGATCGGCCTCACGGTCGCCTTCACCGATACCGGCGAGCGGTTCGCCGTGCGCGTCGAGAACGCCGTGCTGCACCACCGTGCGGGCGAAGGCGGCCCGGCAGCCGAGCTTTCGCGAGGCGACCTCGTGGACCTGGTCACCGGCGCGAAGACCGTCGCGGAGGCCGGCGTCGCCGGCGACGGTGCCGCCGAGCTCGCCCGCCTCGTTTCCCTGCTCGACCGGTTCGACCTCTGGTTCGAGATCACCGCGCCCTAGGAGCCTGCCCCGTGTCCCAGCCGACTTTCGAGACCCTGCTCTACGACGTGGAAGACGGGATCGCGACGATCACCCTGAACCGGCCCGACCGGCTGAACGCCTTCACGCCGAAGATGATGCTGGACATGATCGCCGCCTTCGACGCCACCGACGCCGACGACGCGGTGAAGGCGGTGATCGTCACCGGCGCCGGGCGCGGGTTCTGCGCCGGGGCCGACCTGGGCGCCGGCGGCGGCACCTTCGACCAGGGCGCGCGGGAGGCCGAGCGGCGCGCGGCCGGCGACACCGGCGACGTGACCCGCGACGGCGGCGGCCGCGTCTCGCTGCGCATCTTCCAGAGCCTGAAGCCGGTCATCGCGGCCGTGAACGGCGCGGCGGTCGGCGTGGGCGTGACCATGCAGCTGCCGATGGACATGCGGCTGGCCTCGACGGACGCAAAGTTCGGCTTCGTCTTCGCCCGGCGCGGCATCGCGATGGAGGCCTGCTCCTCCTGGTTCCTGCCGCGCCTCGTGGGCGCGCCGACCGCGCTGGAGTGGTGCTACTCGGGGCGGGTGTTCACCGCCGAGGAGGCGCACGCCAAGGGACTGGTGCAGAGCCTGCACGCGCCCGACGACCTCCTCCCGGCCGCCCGCGCCCTGGCCAGGAGCTTCACCGAGAACGCGGCGCCCATGTCCATGGCCGTCACCCGACAGCTCATCTGGCGGGGGCTCGTGGCCGACCATCCGATGGAGGCTCACCGCGCCGACAGCCGGTCGATGCGGATGCGGGGCGCCTCCGACGACGCGCGCGAGGGGATCGCGGCCTTCCTGGAGAAGCGGGCGCCGGCCTTCCCCGACAGGGTCTCGAACGGCCTCCCGGACCTGTGGCCCGAGTGGCAGGAGCCCGAGTACCGCTGACGGCGCCGCGCGACCCATGCCTCGGGTCGACAGCGCCATAGCCCTCCAGCTTCTGGCGCCCAGAACCGGAACCGGGATATCGATTTCGTGGGGAGACGATTGCCGATGACGACGCACAAGAGGCGGGAACTCGCCCGATACGTGATCCCGGCCGCCGCGGTCGGGCTGCTCGTGGGCGGCGGCGCCATCGCCGCCCAGGCCCTGCGCGGTGAAGCCGCCCCGTCGGCGATCCAGGCGGCGAAGCCCGCTGCGGCCGCCGCGGCGGGGTCTCCGGCCGTGCGCCTGCCCGGCCACAACCCGGACCGGAACGCCTATTTCGGCGACCTGCACGTCCACACCCACATCTCGAACGACGCCTACATCTTCAACGTCCGCAGGACGCCCGACGACGCCTACCGCTTCGCCCGCGGCGAGACGATCGGCCATGCGTCCGGCTACCTGGTCCGCCTGGCCGGCGGCCCGCTGGACTTCGTCGGCGTCACCGACCACGCCGAGTTCATGTCGGCGATCCGCGAGGCGGGGAATCCCCAGAGCCCGCTCTCCAAGCTCCCGTTCAGCCAGGGCCTGATGAGCCCCGACCCGGCGCAGATCCAGAAGGCGTTCGACGCCTTCAATCAGGCGCGGCGCGACGGCACCCTGCCCAAGGAGTTCGCGGATCCGTCGATCATCTCGCGGGCCTGGCGCGAGACCCAGGATGCGGCCGCGCGGCACTATCAGCCCGGTCGCTTCACCACCTTCATCGGCTACGAGTACACCTCGGCGCCGCAGCGGCGGAACCTGCACCGCAACGTCATCTTCAAGAGCTCGAACGTCCCCGCGGCGCCCTACTCCGCCAGCGACTCTAACGATCCGGAGAACCTCTGGAAGGCCATGGACGGCTGGCGCGCCCGAGGCGTCGAGGCCCTGGCGATCCCGCACAATTCGAACGGCTCGGACGGCCTGATGTTCGACAGCGTGCGGCTGAACGGCCAGCGCGTCGACAAGGCCTACGCCGAGCTGCGCATGCGCAACGAGCCGCTGGTCGAGATCACCCAGATCAAGGGGACCTCCGACACGCACCCCTCGCTGTCGCCCAACGACGAGTGGGCGAACTTCGAGATCATGGAGAAGTACATCGGCTCCAACATCGCCGTGACGAAGTTCGCCGGCGGCTATGTGCGCCGCGCGCTGCAGGACGGGATCATCTTCCGCGAGAAGATCGGCGCGAACCCGTTCAAGTTCGGCTTCATCGGCTCGTCCGACACCCACAACGCCGCCCCAGGCAGCGTCGAGGAGCCCAACTACTTCTCCAAGACGGGACGCCGGGACGGCATGCCGGAGCTGCGCGGCTCGGTCCCGCCGGGCGGCGCGAAGGACTGGTCGGCGCTCACGGGCGAGGCGGCGGCCAACCCGCCGGTGTTCCAGACGTGGGGCGCCTCGGGCCTGGCGGGTGTCTGGGCGGAGGAGAACAGCCGCGACGCGATCTACGCGGCGCTGCGGCGCAAGGAGACGTTCGCCACCTCGGGTCCGCGGATCAAGGTGCGGTTCTTCGCCAGCTACGACTTCCCGGCCGATCTCCTGAGCCGCACCGACACCGTGCGC
>NZ_JAEUMN010000083.1 GCF_016793225.1 Phenylobacterium sp. | reverse complement strand
GCGCATGCGGCCCGACCGCATCGTGGTCGGGGAAATGCGCGAGGGGTCCGCCGCTCTGGAAACCCTCAAGGCCTGGAATACCGGCCACCCCGGCGGGGTCTCGACGATCCATGCGAATTCGGCCCGCGAGGCGCTGAGCCGTCTCGAAGACCTGCTGCAGGAAGTGGTGGCCTCGCCGTCGCCGCGGATGGTCGCTCAGGCCGTGGACATCCTCGTGCACATCGCCCGAACCCGGACAGGTCGATCCGTCGAGGCCGTGCTGGAGCTCAAGGGGCTAGACGCCACGGGCTACGTGCTTTGTGGCGCGACCTAGGCCCCGAACAGACCAAAGGTTGTGGAAGAGGCCTGAAAGCATCCGGCGCGCGCCATTTGCCAGTTTCTCGCCTCGTGGCGCAAGTCGTCCAAGACGTGGCAGCAACTCATCGAGACGTGCCGGAAGGTTGCGCGAAACATGCGATTAAGTTGTTCAAGACATTCGGATATTGTATTCTACAACCCTGTTGACAACCCGAATCAAGATGCGCTTGGATTGCAACTATAGCGCGACAACGCGCTGAGGATTGCACGAATGCGCAAGATATTCTCACGCGGCCTTTCGGTCGCGACGGCGGCTTGCGGCCTGGCGATCGCGGGTCCGGCTCTGGCGGGCGGCGCCGGTATGCCCTGGGAAGGGCCGCTGCAGCAGATCGTCGAGTCGGTCACCGGACCGGTGGTCCAGGCCGCCGCGGTTGTGGCGGTGGTCATCTTCGGCGCCGGGATCGCCATGAGCGAGAGCGGGTCGGGCATGCGCCGCGGCCTCGGCATCCTCTTCGGTCTGTCGATCGCCTTCGCCGCCTCGACCTTCTTTCTGGACTTCTTCGGCTTCGCCGGCGGCGCGGAGATCGGGTGATGTCGGGCGCGCTGCATCGGGAAGGCTGGGACGTGCCGGTGGCTCAGGGGCTCGCCGAGCCCGTCCTGCTCGCCGGCATGCCGCGTGACTATGCGATCGTCATGGGCACGGTGGCCCTGGTCCTCGGACTGGCGCTGCGCATCTGGTGGCTGGGCCTGCTCTGGTGGGCCGCGGCCCATGCGCTCGGGCTCTACGTCGCCCGCACCGACAAGCGCTTCTTCGACGTCCTGCGCCGCCATCTCGGGCGAGCCGGGCATCTGGACGCGTGAGGCCGCCATGCGTTTCCTCGACGAAGCCCTCCGCCGACCCGCCAGCCTCGCCGACCACCTGCCCTGGGCGGCGCTGGTCGCCCCAGGGGTGGTCCTCAACAAGGACGGCTCTTTCCTGACCGCCATGAGCTTCCGGGGACCCGATCTGGAGTCCTCCACGGAAGACGAGCTGATGGCGGTCCGCGCACGGCTCAACAACGCCCTGAAGCGCCTAGGCACCGGCTGGTGCCTGCACGTCGAGGCCCGCCGCCGCCCGGCCGACCCATACCCCGACAGCGAGCCGCCGGTGTCGGCCGCCTGGCTCCTCGACGCCGAGCGCCGCGCGGTCTTCGAGACCGCCGAGCCGGCGTTCGAGACCGACTTCCGCCTGGGTCTGACCTGGCTGCCGCCGGCCGACGACACGCGGCGCATCGCGCGCATGATGTTCGACGGCCTGGCCCGGGGCGACCGCGACTGGCGCGCGGCCCTGGAAGCGTTCCAGCGCGAAGCCGACGCGATCCTGGACCTGATCGCCGACGCCCTGCCGCAGGCCGAGCGCCTGGGCGACGGCGCCTTGCTCA